>NZ_JBEXLH010000015.1:0-163921 GCF_040609855.1 Nonomuraea sp. NPDC004580
GTCCACGTGGGCGCCGGCCGTGGCGGCGAACAGCCCGCCCTGCCGCACCTCGCGGGAGTCCACCGCGGCCGGGCCCGACACCACCGTCCCGGGGTGGGCCACGTCGTGCAGGCGGGCGCCGACGACCTCGGCGATCTCGCGCAGCGTCATGGGGATCATCCGCGGCTCCTCGCGAACGCGAGGTCGATGAGGCGGCGCAGCAGCTCCGGGTACGGGACGCCGCTCGCCTCCCAGCACCTGGCGTAGACGGACCGCGCCGTGAAGCCGGGCATCGTGTTGATCTCGCCGGCGTACAGGCGGCCCGTCTCCTCCTCGTAGAGGAAGTCCACCCGGGCCAGCCCGTAGCCGCCGATCGCGCGGTAGGCGCGCAGGGACAGCTCGCGCATGTCGCCCGCGATCCGGTCGGGCAGGACGGCGGGGATGGTGGCGATCTCGGACCGGCCGAGGTACTTGGCCTCGTAGTCGAGCCAGTCGCCGGGCACGAGCAGCTCGCCCGGCACCGAGACGTCCGGCTCGTCGTGGTCGCCCAGCACGCCGCAGACGAACTCGCGCGCGCTCACGCCCTGCTCGACGACCACCACCCGGTCGTGGGCGAGCGCCAGCTTCACTCCGGCGCGCAGCTCGTCCATGGAGGTGACGCGGGAGATGCCGATGGAGGAGCCCATGTTGGCCGGTTTGACGTACATCGGCCAGTCGAGCGGCTTCACCAGCGCCCACGGGTCGGTGGTGGCGCGCCACTCGCGGGCGGAGAACCACACGGATGGGGTGACCGGCACGTCCTCCGCGATGAACGCGCGCCGCATCGCGACCTTGTCCATCGCGACGGCCGAGGCCAGCACGCCGCACCCCACGTACGGCAGGCCGAGCGCCTCCAGGTGCCCCTGGACGACGCCGTCCTCGCCGTACGGGCCGTGCAGCGCGGGGAAGACGATGTCCACCAGATCGCGCCGCAGCTCCACCGGCCACCGGCCGCGCCGGTCGATGATGACCGGCACGGGTTCGTACAGGTCGGCGGGCAGAGCGTCGAGCACGGCCTGCGCCGACTGCAGCGACACCTCGTGCTCGGCGGACGGCCCGCCTCCCAAGACGGCCACGCGTACGCGTTCTGTCACGATCCATCAGCCTTCCTGCAGTGATCGGGAGCCCCCCGGGGGCGGCTCCCCATCACTGTGGTGCGGCGATGTCCGCGCGCCGTCAGCGCGATGTCATGATCGTGTCACGGCGTCAGGACGGGTCGTCGAGCAGCAGCGGCAGCTCGCTCCAGCCGTGCGCGATGAACGACGGCACGTGCGGCGCCTCGCCACTCGGCTCGGCCAGGCGCAGGTGGGGGAAGCGGGCGAACAGGGCGGGCAGCGCGGTGAGCGCCTCCTGCCTGGCCAGCGGCGCGCCGATGCAGCGGTGCACGCCGACGCCGAAGGCCAGGTGCTCCGCCTGCTCCCGGGCGACGTCGAACCGGCCGGCGTCCTCGCCGTGCTGGGCGGGGTCGTGGTTGGCCGCCAGGTAGGTGGTGATGATGGCGTCGCCGGCCGGGATCCGCGTACCGGCGATCTCGATGTCCTCGATCGCGAAACGCAGCGGCAGGTTGGCGATGGACGGCGCCCAGCGCAGCGTCTCCTCCACCGCCGCCTCCCACATGATCTCCCCGGCCAGCACCCGGCGGAGCTGCTCGGGGTGGGTCAGCAGGGCGTGCACGGCGTTGCCGATCAGGTTGACGGTGGTCTCGTGCCCGGCGGCGATGAGCAGCAGCAGCGTGTCGCGCAGCTCGTCGTCGCTGAGCCGGTCGCCCTGGTCGCGGGCCTCGATCAGCTCGGTGGTGAGGTCGTCGCCGGGGTGCTCGCGCTTGTAGGCGACCAGCGCCGGCAGGACGGTGGCGATGCGCTGCAGGTTGGCCGCCGTCGCCTCGGGCGTGGCGGTGGTGTCCATGACCGCTTCCATGATCTCGGCCATGTCGGTCCGCATGTGCTCGGGCACCCCGAACAGCTCGCAGATCACCCGCATCGGCAGCGGGTGCGCGTACGCCGACCGCAGGTCCACGGGCTGCCCGGGAGGCGTGGCGGCCATGTCGTCGAGCAGCTCGGCGATGATGCGCTCGATGACGGGCTGCAGCGCCTTGCTGCGGCGGGCGGTGAAGCTCGGCGCGATGAGCTTGCGCAGCCTGCGGTGGTCGGCGCCGTACGTGCTGAGCATGTTGCGCACGCCGATCCAGCCCGCGATCCACATCCACTCGGGCCGGCTGCCGACCTCCTCCCACAGCCGCCAGTGCTGCTTGTCCTTGCTGACCAGCGGATTGAGCACGAGCTCCTTGAGCAGGTCGTGCCGGGTGACCGCCCAGGCGGGGATGCCTCCGGCCAGCTCTACGAGGACCAGGGGGCCGAGGTCGCGTAGCCGGCGGGACTCGCCGGGGAGGTCGGTTCCGAAGGGGTCGAGGGCGACGCGCTCTGCGCTGACCAAGGGGATTCTCCAGGCTGGTCGGGGCGGATGGGGGTGAAACTGACCGGAAGGGCGGCCAGCGAGCGGATGAACGGTCCCGGCCGCCATTCGAGCTCCTCGCGCGGCACGTCCAGCTCGAGGTCGCTCAGGTACGAGGTGAGCCGCTCGATGGCGGTCATGGCGATGAGCGTCGCCGGGTCGGAGGCGGGGCAGCGGTGCGCGCCGGCCCCGAAGCCCAGGTAGGAGCCGCCGTCGGAGCGCAGCTCGTCCGGTACGTGGGTCGGCTCGGTGTTGGCCGCGGCGTAGGAGACCAGCACCAGCTCGGCCGGCTGGATCCAGGTGCCGTGGAAGTCGACCGCGCGGGTGGAGAAGTAGGGGCCGTAGTTGGCCATGGCCGGCTCGGCGCGCAGCGCCTCCATGAGCGCGTCGTACGTGCTGAGCGCGCCGTTGGTCAGCGAGCTGTAGTAGCGGTCGTCGCTGACCATGCGGGAGATCGTGTTGGAGATGAGGCTCGCCATCGGGTCGAACCCGGCGGCCAGCGTGACGACGAGCGCCTCGATGACCTCCTGCTGGGTCAGCCCGGCGGGGTGGTCGATGAACCACGAGGTCAGGTCGTCGCCGCGGTTGGCGTACTTCGACTCGATCAGCTCGGTGATGTAGCGGTAGTAGTTCTCGACACCGCGCGCGCCCGCCTCGGGGTCGGCCTCCATCATGTCGTACAGGGCCGAGATGAGCGCGGCGCTGTCGGAGTCGGGGCGGCCGAGCAGCAGGTTGAACACGCGCAGCGGGATCGGCCTGGCGAACTCGTTGACCAGGTCGGCCGAGCCCTTCGCGGCGAAGCCGCGGATCAGCGAGTCGGAGACCTCGATCACCATGTCGCGCAGCCTGTGCGGCTGGATCATGCTGTAGCAGTCGATCATCACCCGGCGGTAACGTGCGTGGTCGGCGCCGTCGGCGAACAGCACGTTGTCGCGGTGGGCGAGCATGCCGAGCGCGGCCGCCGCGCCGGGCGTGTCGGGCAGCCTGACCTGCCACGGGCGGGAGTCCTTGCTCCAGTGGCCGCCGGCGTTGGTCAGCACGTCGAGCGCGGCCTGGTAGCCGATCACCAGGTGGGCCTGGACGCCGGGGGCGATCTCCACGGGCGCGACGGGTCCGTGCCGCTCGCGCAGTCGCGCGTAGACCGCCTGCGGGTCGTTGGTGAACTCGGGCCCGTACAGCTTGCCCGCGTCGGGCAGATAACGCAGAGTCATGTCGACATCAGTTCCTTGATGTGCTCCACCAGCGCGATGAGGGAGGCGCGGGCGGAGACCGGGTCGCGGGCGTCGCACACCAGCAGCGGCGTGCGCGGATCGAGGTCCAGGGCCTGCCGCAGCGCCTCGGCCGGGTACTCGGGCGAGTCGGGGAAGTGGTTGACGGCGACCGCGTACCGGATGCCGGCGTTCTCGACCAGGTCGAGCACGGCGAAGCTGTCGTCGATGCGGCGGGTGTCGGCGAGCACCAGCACGCCGAGCGCGCCGCGCGCCAGCTCCTCCCACAGCACCTGGAAGCGGGTCTGCCCGGGAGCGCCGAACAGGTACAGCACCACGCCGGGCAGGGTGAGCCGGCCGAAGTCGATCGCGGTGGTGGTCGTGGTCTTCTCGTTGACGCCGGTGAGGTCGTCGACCAGCGTGCCCGCCTGGGTGAGGACCTCTTCCGTGTTGAGGGGCTCGATCTCCGACAGGGCGCTGACCATGGTCGTCTTGCCCACGCCGAAGGGTCCGGCGATGATCAGCTTGACCGGGATGTGGTCGGCGCTGATCCGGCTTTCAGAGAGCGCGGAGGCCACTGAGTACCAACTCCAAGATTTCTATGTCGGGTCCGTCCGCGCGCGGCGGATCCCGGGTCAGCAGCGTGCCGGAGGCCGCCAGCCCCGCCACCAGCAGCCGTACCACGCAGTACGGCAGGCCCAGGTGCGCCGCGCACTCATAGACGGACAGCGGGCCCTCCTCCAGGAGGTTCACCAGATGGGAGCCCGGTGGGTCAAGCGCGCCGGGGACCGCCTCGGGGGCGACGTAGACGAGGGTCGTCCGTTCGACGCTGATGTGTTCTGGCACGGCCAGCTTGGCGGCGGCCATGAAGTCGGGGACGACACGCCGCCGCTGCCGTCCGGAGGTCATGCCGGAGCTTCCGGCGTCCTGGCGGCGCTGGCGTCGTTGAGCGCCTTGATGAGCTTCTGCACCTGGAGCTGCACCTCGTACGCGAGAGACCCGATCTGGACGGCGCCGGTGGCGGCCACGACGATGGCGGCGCGGTCACCGGCGGGAGCGAGGTAGTAGTAGCCGGTGCCCGCGGAGATGACGATGTCCACGACCTCGCCGTCGGCGCCGTTGCTGAGCCCCTCGCACAGGGCGCGGGCGGCTCCCAGCACCGAACTCGTCATCGCGGCCGTACGCTCTCCCGCCTCGACGCTCACGTTGGCGGAACCGCCGAGGATGAGCCCGTCGCGGCTCAGCACCACGCCGCTGGTGACGCCGGGCAGCGCGAGGAGCGGTGACAGCACCCAGGAGACGTCGAGCGTCAGCGGCCGGCGGCGCGGGCGGGGGGTGGCGGCGGGGGTGTGGTCCATGGAGGGTTCAGTTCCCTTCGGTCGCGTCGTCGTGCTGAGACGGCAGCGCTTCGCGGCGGCCCGCTTCTGCGCCCGTCTGGAAGTCGCCCCACCGCTTCTGGGCCTCCTCGGGGGTGGTGAGCGGGGTGGTGGCGGAGCCCGTGGGGGCGCGCCGCGGCGTCTGGCGGCGGCGCTGCGGCAGCCCTGGCAGGCCGTCGATCCCGGTGTCCGAGGGGGCCCCGCCCATGCCGGGGCCCATGCCGGATCCCATCCCGGATCCCATGCCGGGGCCCGTGCCGGTGCCCGGGTCGGTGGGCGCGTCCGTCAGGGAGGCCGTGCGCACCGGCCGCGGCTCGGGCGGCTCGGGGGCGCGCATGGGGCGCGGGGCGATCGCGGCGGGCACCGGCGCCGCCTCGGGCAGGCGCTGCTGGTACGGCGACGTCGCGATGACGGCCCTGACCGGCTCGGGCGCGAGCACGGACGGGCGGGTGTTCTCCGGCATCTCCACCAGCAGTCCCGCGGGGACGCTCACCACGGCCTGGACGCCGCCGTAGGCGCTCTTCTTCACCGTGACCTGCATGCCGTACTGCGCGACCTGCCGGCCGATGGCGGCCCACCCGGTGTGGGGCGGGTTGCCGAGGTCGACCAGGCGTACGGAGTGCCGGCCGCTGAGCAGCCGCCCGGCGCG
The DNA here is from genome assembly GCF_040609855.1 of Nonomuraea sp. NPDC004580. NCBI lineage: Bacteria > Bacillati > Actinomycetota > Actinomycetes > Streptosporangiales > Streptosporangiaceae > Nonomuraea > Nonomuraea sp. NPDC004580. The sequence continues at coordinate 5,703 of NZ_JBEXLH010000015.1, forward strand.
GGCGTACTGCTCCTCGTTGAGGCCCACGCCGGCGTCGTCGATGACGATGGCCGCGCCCGTGTTGGTCTCGTGGACGGCGATGGTCACCTTGAGCGTGCCGTGGGAGTGGTGGACGGCATTGGCGAGCAGTTCGGAGGTGACGAACAGGATCGGCTCGGCGGCCCTGGCGGCCACGCCGACGCGGCGGCGCAGGTGGTTGGCGGGGCCGTCGATGCGCTGGTCGAAGTTCTCGACGCGGGCGATGGCGCCGACGACGAGGTCCACGAGGTAGGTGTCGTCGCGCGACAGGCCGGCGGTGGCGCCACAGGCGATGCCGGTGGCCTGGGCGCGGCGGATGATGAGTTCGTTGAACATGTCGAGGCCGAGCACCTCGCGCAGCAGGTCGGTGTGCTCGTCGCCGCTGTAGCGCTGCTGGACGGACGACAGCAGGTCCTGGGCGCGCAGGGCCTGAGTCTGCACGCGCGACATCGCGCCGCGCACGATCGCCTGGGCGGCCTCGTCGATCCGTACGGACTCCTCGCGCACGGCGCTGGAGATCGCGTCGAGCACGGCGAGGTGCTGGCGGTCGATGTCGGTGCCGGCCAGTCTGGCGTTCTGCAGTCCTGGCACGGTGACGTGGGAGGCGCGCAGGTGGGAGACCAGGGCGGGGATGCGGGTGGTCAGCAGGTGGTCGGTCTCGGCGCGGGCGAGGTCCTGCTGGGCGCGCAGCTCGCGGGCCTCCTCGACGGCCTCGCGGGCCTGCCGTTCGATCTCGCGGGCCTGCCGTTCGCTCTCCCTGGCCTGGTGCTCGGCCTCCCTGGCCTGGTGCTCGGCCTCCCTGGCCTTCTGCTCGGCCTCCCTGGCCTTCTGCTCGGCCTCCCTGATCTGGTGTTCGGCCTCTCTGGCCTGGTGTTCGGCCTGCCGCAGGCGCTGCTCCCACTGGCTGCCCTCGCGGGACAGGCGTTCGTGCGCGCGCCGGGTTTCGGTCAGCTGCGCGCGGGTCTGCGCGAGCTCACGGCCGACGCGGTTTCGGTAGATCAGCACGGCGGCGAGAGCGATGGCGACGACGCCTGCCACTATCGCGACGCTGACAAAATCTGACGGCATGACAGTCCTGAGCTAGGGGGAAAGGGCGAACCGGCGCCGTTCGCCCACCCAGTATTCCGGGGAGACCAAGATAGTCAAATAGTGTGGACGGCACCTATGAATGCGCATAAATGCCCTTAAAACGGGACGAAAAGGGCTTGGTAGCGTTCCCATGATCACAATGCGTGACCATCGCCGCAGTCATCGGCTTGACCTGCGCAGATGCGCCGATCCGTCCCTACCGCTGGAAGAGCCCGATCTCCTGATGTGCCCCGAATCCCTCTCCCGCAGACCGCCACACCCGCGAGAGTCAACCGCTCGTCACGTTGCGTAGTCGTGGCGCCCCGTCACGGCGGGGCCCCAGAATGGACAGGAAGACGGCCCTGACGTCAGGCCCCGGCTCGATGCCGAGCTCCCTGCCCAGCACGCGGCGCAGCTCGTGATAGGCGCCCAGCGCCTCCGCCTGCCGCCCGCAGCGGGACAGCGCGGTCATCAGCTGCGCCCAGAAGTGCTCGTTGTACGGATGCTCGTGCGTCAGCTCACGCAACCGGCTGACAGCCTGCGCGTGCCGGCCCAGGGCGAGGTCCAGGTCGATGCGCCGGTTCAGTGCCTGCAGCCGCATCTCGTCGAACCGCGTGGCGATCCCCAGCCGCAGTGCCGGCGAGGGCACGTCGGCCAGCGTCGGCCCACGCCACAACTCGACGGCCCGGGTGAGGCAGGCGTGCTCGGTGGCGACGTCGGAGCGGGCGCGCGCCCGGTCCGCCTGCTCCAGCAGCGCGGCGAGGTCGTGCAGGTCGAGCTCGCCCGGCTCCACCTTCAGGACGTAGGTGGATCCGCGGGTCAGGATGAACTCGCGGTCGCCGGCGATCCTGCGCAGCCGCAGGATGACCGAGTGCAGCAGCGTGCGCGCGGAGGCCGGGGGTATGTCCCACATGTACTCGATCAGCCTGTCTCCGGTCACCGGCTCGTTCTCGTTGAGCAGCAGCGCCGCGAGCACGACCTTCATCTTCCCGGCGGTGACGGCGACCGCTGCGCCACCGATGTCCAGCCGCAACGTGCCGAGCACGCCGAAGCGGCGGGCGGGGACGGCGGCCATGGACGGCTCCGGGGCCTTGACGAGACTCTGCGATGAACGCTTCATCCTTCAAGGAGATCCGCCGGCGCTTTCCGCCGCCTGTCGTCACTCCGTCGTCCCGCTGTCCCGGCGGCCGGCCACCTCTGGCGCCGGCCGCCGGGAGCGCCCGTCACGTTCGGATCAGCAGACCCTGGTCTGGGTCTGTGCCGGGCAGCAGGTGTCCTTGCAGGTGCTCCAGCACGTGTTGGAACCCACGACGGACACGCATTCATTGCAGGAGATCGCGGTGGGGACGGTCATCTCCTGAGCCGCCGTCACCCCGCCCCGAGCAGGCAGCACGCGCAACTGCAAGTCGAACGCCCCATTGTTCACATCGCTGCTACGAGTCATTTCTCCTCCTTTCTCAGAATCGGAGGCTGGCACCCGGAAAAGCAATTGTCAACCACACTTCCGCAATTCATGGAAATAACAGGGAAATGTTAGCGGGCGTTTCTAGCGTCGGCGCATGCCCATGAATTTCAGCGGCGCCCCTTTCGGGCTGCTGCGGACTCCCACCCGGCGACCCGGGGCGGCCGACATCACCCTGACCTGCCCTGACTTCGACGATCCCGCCGCGTCCGGCCGGCTGCGGGCGTACATCGAGCAGATCGTCGCCGACCCCTTCGTACGTGAGGCACTGGAAGTGTCGAGCGGTTCGCTCGCGCGCGATCTCGCCACGATCGAAGGCGGCGGGCCGGTCCCGTTCCCGAAACTGCGCCGTGCCGCCTACGCCGTGACGAAATACCTGCTGCGCATGTCGTCCAGGCCGACCCCGTTCGGGCTCATGGCCGCCGTGACCGTCGTGCGGTTCGACGGGCCCGCGGAGTTCAGGGCCGGGCCGCCCGTGAAGGCCGTGCGCCCGTCCATGGACTGGCTGCTCGGGCTCGTGCGCGAGTGGGAGCGCCTGCCCGACGTCCGCGCGCGGCTCCTGCTGGTCCGCAACGACCTGACGACGTGGCGCGGCGACCGGCTCGTCCTGCCGTACACACGCGCCGCCGACGGCAAGGGGGCCGGCTTCGAGGCGTCGGTACGCGGCACCGAGGCGGTGCGCCTGTGCATGGAGGCGGCCCACCGGCCCGTACCCCACGAGGTCCTCCTGACGAAGCTGCGCGCAGCGTTCCCCGGCGTGTCAGAGGACACCGCGGCGGGCCTGATCGACGCCCTCCTGGAGCAGGAGTTCCTGGTCAGCGAGCTGCCGCCGCCACCGCACAGCGCCGACCCGCTGGGACACGTCATCGACCGCCTGGACGCGGGCCGCGCCAGGGCGCTGCGCGACATCCAGGCCGCGATCGGCGCGTACGCCTCGAGCCCGCCGGGCGCGGGCACCGCGCGGCTGCGCTCGCTCGGCTCCTCGATGTCGCGCCTGCACGCGAGCGAGCGGCCGCTGCAGGTCGACCTGCGCGCCGGAGCCGAGGTGAGATTGCCCGGCGTGGTGCTGCGCGAGCTGGAGAGCGCGGTGGACCTGCTGTGGCGGATGACCCCCGACGACGTGCCAGAGCACTACGCCGAATACCACCGGGCATTCGTGGAACGCTACGGCGTCGGCTGCGCCGTCCCGCTGCGCGAGCTGCTGGATCCGGCCCGCGGCCTGGACGCGCCCGCCACGTACGCGTTGCCCGCCGGCTCCCGCCGGCTCACTCATCGCCCGCCGCCGGCGGACACGCAGCGGCGACGGCGGCTCGCGGAGCTCGCCATGGAGATGATCGGGCCGGGACACGAGGAGGTCGTCCTGGACGAGGAGTCGATCGCCGCGCTGGTACGCCACGACGGCACCTCCAGGCCGGCCCCTGACCTGGACGTGTGCGTCTCCCTGCTGGCCGGCTCCATGGCCGAGATCGCACGCGGGGACTTCCGGCTGGTCGTGGCGGCCGGACTGGGCTCGATCGGCCCCGGCTCGTTCTTCGGCCGCTTCACCGCCATGTTCGGCGGCCTGGCGGACCGGCTGCGGCAGGTCGTGGCGCCGCCCGGCGACACGGGTCAGGGCGCGGTGCCCGTGCAGCTGTTCTACCAGCCGAACGAGGAACGCTCCGGCAACGTCATCCACGTGCCGCCGGTCCTGCCGCACCAGGTGGCGCTCGGCATGTACACCGACCGCGGGCGAGACGGCGTGCTGGGTCTCGACGACCTGGTCGTCACGGCCGACCTCCACCGCCTGTACGTCCATGCCACGCCGCTCGGACGCGAGATCGTCCCGATGTCCTTCAACATGCTCAACCCGTACCGGCAGCCGAACGTGGCACGGCTGCTCGGCGAGATCGCCTCCCGCCGGGCCGGCGGCGTCTCGGCCTGGTCGTGGGACGGCCTCGCCGATCTGCCGTACCTGCCACGGGTGCGGTACGGGCGTACCGTGCTGTTCTCGGCCCGCTGGCTGCCCGGCCCCGAGCTGCGCGACACCAGCCTGTCGTGGGACGGCTGGCGCGAGGCGCTGCGCGCCTGGCGGGGGCGCTGGTCGGTGCCCGACCACGTCGAGGTCGTCTCGCACGACCTGCGGCTCCCGCTCGATCTGACCGTCGCCCCGCACCAGCGGCTGCTCAGGCGGGAGCTGGACAGGGACCGCGCGGCCGTGCTGGCGGAACCACCGGGTGGCGGCTCACCTGGGACGGGGTGGTGCGACGGTCACGGCAACGAGATCGTCGTGCCGCTGACCGGACGGTCCGCCACACCGCCGCCCACGCCGCCCGCCGTCACGCTCGACTGGCCGCGGCGGCGCCACCACGCCGGCGGGGAGTGGCTCTACGCCAAGCTCTACCTCATCGAGGAGCACCAGGACGAGCTGCTCGTCGACCGGTTGCCCGCGCTGCTTGAGCAGGTCGGCCCCGCCCTCGATCACTGGCACTTCCTGCGCTACCGCGACCCTGATCCCCATGTGCGGCTGCGTCTGGCCGGGACCCCCGGCGTACTGACCGGCCAGGTGCTGCCGGCGCTGCACGACTGGGTGGCGGCCGGCTGCGCGGCGGGCGCCCTGCGGCGGATGACGCTCGACACCTACGAGCCCGAGTACGTCCGCTACGGCGGCGAGAAGGCGATGCCGGCGGCCGAACGGCTCTTCCACGCCGACAGCGACTCCGTGCTGCGGCAACTGCGCCTGCTCCGCGACGGCGTGCTCCCCTGGGATCCGTGGTCCGTGGCCGCGATGAACCTGATGGAGATCGCCCGCCACCTCGGCGGTGACGACTGGGCCGCCGGCTACCTGGACCTCGTCCCGAAGGGCGACCATCACGCCGTCTTCCAGCGGCACAGGAGAGCGGCGGTCCGGCTCATCGACCCGCATGGCGACTGGGAGGCCCTGGCGGCCGAGCCGGGCGGCGCGCAGCTCGTCGAGACCTGGCGCCGCCGCCGCACGGCGCTCGCGGACTACGCCGCCGAGCTGGCCGCCACCGACACACGGAAACGGCTCGACATCGTCAGGAGCGTGCAGCACATGCACGCCAACCGGCTCCTCGGCCTCGACCGGGAAGCGGAGGGGCACGCGCTGGCCACGTTCAGAGGCGTCCTCGACGCCGACGCGGGGCGCAGGAGACATGCCGGATGAGCACCACCGCCGACGTCACCACGCTGCCGGCCAGGCACAGGAGGCACGCCCTATGAGCAGCGCGGGCACGACGAACGACCTGCGCGGCACCGCCGCGGACATCACCACGCTGCTGGCCGGGCGGCTGGCGGACGTGGACGCCGTCGAGCGCCTGGCCGAGCGGTCGGTACGCAGGGAGACGGGCCGTTCAGGTCTGTCCCTCAGCACCGGTCTCCCGGCCGCCGCCCTGTTGCACGCCGAGCTGGCGGCGACCCGGCCGGAGGGCCGCCGGACGGCGCACGCCCTGCTGGCGCGGGCCATCGCGCAGGAGCCTCCCTCCGACGGCGGCGCCCTGTACGACGGCCTGCCCGCCCTGGCCTTCGCCGCCCGCGCCACGGCCGCCACCCCGGACGACTACCGCCTCCTGCTGGCCCAGCTCGACCCGTACGTGGCCGACCTGGCCCTCCTGCGCGTCGAGCGCCTGACCCGGCGGGCGCCGGCGACCCTCACCATGGCGGGCTACGACGTCATCCAGGGACTGACCGGGCTCGGCCGCTACCTCCTCATGGCCGACCCCGGCGGAATCGCCCTGCGCGAGGTGCTGTCCTTCCTGGTCTCCCTCACGGACGAGCCGGCCGAGGTCGCCGGCCACGAGGTGCCCGGCTGGTGGGTCACGGGGCCGCCGTGGTTCCAGGCCCGGCACGACCCCCGCTACGCGCACGGCCACGCCAACCTCGGGCTCGCGCACGGCATCGCCGGCCCGCTCGCGCTGCTCGCCATCGCCTGGCGGGAAGGCCGGCGGGTGCCGGGCCAGCGGCGGGCGATCACCGCCATCACGGACGTCCTGCTGCGATGGCGGCGACCGGACGGCTGGCCCGGCACGCTCACCCTCGGCCAATGGCTCGGCCACGACGAGCCGCCGGTCGTGTGCAACGCCACCTGGTGTTACGGCGTCCCCGGCATCGCCCGCGCCATCCAGCTCGCGGGGCTCGCCCTCGGACGAACCGACTGGTCGCGCGTCGCCGACGACGCCATGCGCTCCCTGATCGAGCGGCCGGCCGGGCGGCTGCACCTGGCGGGGGCCGGTCTGTGTCACGGCTGGGCCGGGCTGCTGCACATCGCCCGGCGGATCGCCGCGGACGGCGCCGGCGGCGCTGACGAGGCCGCCCACCTGGTGGCCGGCCTCGCCGCCCGGCACACGATCGGGCACTTCGACCCCGCACTGCCGTTCGGGTTCCGCTACCCGATCGCGGCGGACGAGCCGCCCGCCGACGGTGCCGGGCTGCTCGACGGATCCGGCGGCACCGCACTGGCCCTGCACGCCTACGCCATCGGCGGCACTCCCACGAGCCGGTGGGACGCCGCCCTGCTCATCGGGTGAGGGGCGCGAGCAAGGTGTACGAGCGCCTGCGGGCCGCCGCGTCGACGACGTTCGTGACGATCATGAGCTCGTCGGCGCCGAGCTCGTCCCGCATGACCTTCAGGGCCGCGCGCACGGCGGGGCCGTCGCCCACGAGCGCGCCGCCGGGCAGGCCGGCGTCCCGCGCCAGCCGGTGCGCGCCCGCCCCCGTGTCGGCGGCCACGACGGCCACGCTGACCAGGGCGTACGGGCGGCTCTGCCGCGCCGATGGCCGGAAGGAGCCCCGGTACGCCGCCAGCGCGCCTTCTGCTCCTGCCGCGTTCAGGTGGTGGGCGAAGGCGTACGGCAGCCCGAGCTCCCCGGCGAGGAGGGCGCTGGACTCGCTCGCGCCGAGCAGCCACAGCGGAGGCGCCGGCGCGGCGGCGGGGCTCACCCGGATGCCGGCGTGACGATGACCGGGCGGGAAGGCGCCGCCGAGGAAGCAGGAAAGGTCGGCGAGCTTGCCGGCGAACCTCTCCTGGGCGCCTTGGCGCAGCGCCTGCGCGACCTCGGCGGTGGCCCCGGCGGCACTGCCGACGCCGAGGTCGATGCGTCCAGGATGCAGCCCTTCGAGGGTGGCGAACTGCTCCGCGACGACCATCGGGGCGTGGTTGGACAGCATCACCCCGCCGGCGCCCAGCCGGATCGTCGAGGTCGCGGCGGCGAGGTGGGCGATCAGCACGGCGGGCGCGGAGGCGCCGACGCCTGCCACGCCGTGATGCTCCCCCACCCAGTAGCGGTGAAAGCCCAGCGACTCGGCCATGCGGGCCAGTTCCGTACTGGCGCGCAGCCCCGCGGCCGGGCCGGCGGAGGGGGTCAGAGGAACGAGATCGAGGATCGACAGGAGGTTTCGCGCCATGGGCCGAATCGTAGGAACGTCCGCTAAGAATCCGATGCCGGCCGGCTATCCCGCCTCAGCGGGAGGAACGATGCAGGACACCGCCGGCCGGGTCGCCCGGCTCGTGATCGACCCGGCGCTGCGAGAGGAGTCCCTGGCCCGCCTGGCGCGGACCACGCTCAGGCCGCAGGTCGCCGGCTGGAGCCGGGACGGCCTGTCCAGAGGCGACGCCGGGCTGGCGCTGCTGTGCGCCGCGCTGGACGAGGCCCGCCCCGGGGAGGGCTGGGACGCGCGGGCGCACGAGTTCCTCGCTGCCGGCCTGGAGACGGCCGGCCGGCCCGACGGCTCGCTGGCGCTGTTCTCCGGCCGTGTCGGGTACGCGGCGGCGGTGTGGGCCTGCAGCCGGGGCGGCTCCCGCTACCGCGACCTCACCGAGGCGCTCGACGCGGCCATGCTGCCGCTCATGGGGAGCCTGCCGGGCCGGCTGCCGTCCGGGCCGAGCTACTACGACGTGGTCTCCGGGATCTCCGGCTGGGTGGGATACCTCGTCGTACGCGAGCGCACCCCCGCCGTGGACGCGGCCTGCTCCGCCGTCACCGGCCCGCTCGTCCGGCTGCTGAGCCCGCGCGGGATCGACAACCTCGGCTATCTCCTGGAACCGGGCAGACCCGTGGTGGACCTCGGCCTGGCACACGGCGTGGCGGGCGTGCTCGCCGCGCTCTCCCTGCTGCACCGGCGGACACCGGACCGGGACGCCGCCGCGGCCGTACGGTGGGGCGCCCGCTTCCTCATGGATCACGTCCGCGACGGCATGTGGCCGGCCCGCGTGGACCTCGGCCCCCGCCCCGACGACGGCAGACGCTCGGGCGGCGGCTCGTGGTGTCACGGGGACGCCGGCATCGCCCGTGCCCTTTTCCACGCCGGCGAGGCGCTGGACGACGCGGACATCCGCGGCTTCGCGGTGGACGCGGTACGCCTGCGCTGCCACGGTCCCGTACCGGTGCCCTCACCGAGTCTCTGCCACGGCCTGGCCGGGAGATGGCTGCTCACGGCGGCCTTCGCCGCGGACACGGGCGACCCCGTGCTCCGCTCGGCCGCCGCCGGCCACGCCGGAGCGCTGCTCGGCCGCTTCCGGCCACAGTCGCTGCTCGGCTACGCCGACGTGGAGGCCGACGGGCGCCGGGTCGACAATCCCGGCCTGCTCAGGGGCGCCGCGGGGGTCGCGCTGGCGCTGCTGGCGGCGGGCGGCGAGCAGATGCCGGCCTGGCCCCGGCTGCTGCTCGTGTGAGCCCTTTCGGCAGCCATGCGCCGGCGTCACCGCCGCGACAGGGCGCCGACAGGGCGTCGACAGGGCCGTCGGCGATGCTGGCACGCGTCCGCAACACAAGGAGAAGGAGGACCGTAATGCGCAAGATCTCCAGTGCCGCCGCAATGGTCGGAGCCGTGCTCATAGCGGCGGCGGCCGTAGTGGGCGCGGCGTCGGTGGCGCAGGCCGCCGGCGACGACGGTGAGACGCCGTTCGTCACCCAGACCCACAAGTCGGAATGACCGCACCTCACGACCGGCCGGTGACTCACCGCTGAGATCGGCACGCCGGCGGGGTCACGTCCCGCCGGCGACCTCACTCGAAGGATCGGGGATGAGCACGGACAGGATCTCGATGGTGTCCGGCCTGGCACAGGCGGTCTCGCTGGCGCGCCGCGCGGCCGCCGGCCGGCTGCTCGGCCACCTCGGGCTGACGGCCGTCTCCGTCGCCGCACCGATCGTGACGGTGTGGCTGACGAAGATGACCGTGGACGGGCTGGCGGCGCCCGGCTCGCGGGACACCGCGTGGCTCCTGGCGGCCGGCCTGGCCGGGGCCGGGCTGCTGAGCGCCGTCTGCCCGCAGGCCGGCCGCTACCTCGTGGCCGAGTCGAACCGCAGGATGGCCCTGACGGCCAGGGATGAGCTGTTCGCCGCTTTGGAACGTCAGACGGGGCTCGTCCGGTTCGAGGATCCGGCCTTCCTCGATCGGCTGCGGCTCGCCCAGCAGAGCGCCGCCGCGCCGGGCAGCATGCTGGAGTCCGCCATCGGCGTTGGACGCAACGTGATGACGGTGCTGGGCCTGCTCGGCTCGCTGACCGTGGTCAGCCCTCTCATCACCGCCGTCGTCCTCGCCTCCGGCCTGCCGATGGTGCTCATGGAGCTGCGCCTGTCGCGCCGGCGGGCCGGGATGACGCAGGCCATCACCCCGGCCCAGCGCCGCGAGCTCTTCTACCAGGACCTGCTGGGAGGCGGGCACGCGGCCAAGGAGGTACGGCTGCTCGGCCTCGGGGCGTTCCTGCGGGGGCGGATCCGCGCCGAGGTGCGGGCGGCCAACGCGGCCCAGCAGGCCATGGACCGGCGCGAGCTCGTCACGCACGGCGCGCTGGTGCTGATGTCGGCAGTCGTCTCCGGGTTCGGCCTGATCTGGATGATCACCATGGTGGCCGGCGGGCAGGGCACGATCGGGGACGTCGCCATGCTCGTCGGCACGCTGGGAGGCGTGCACACGGCGCTCGGGGGTGCGGTGTCGGCCGCCGGCGGCGTCCATCTCCAGCTTCTGGCGTTCGGGCACTACATGGCGGTGCTCCGCGCCGAACCCGACCTGCCCCAGGCGGCCGCGCCGCGGCGCCTGCCCGCTCTGCGGCGGGGAGTCGAGCTGCGCGACGTGTGGTTCCGCTACAGCGACGACCACCCGTGGATCCTGCGCGGCGTGCACCTGTTCATCCCGTACGGCCGATGCGTCGCCCTGGTGGGGCTCAACGGATCGGGGAAGAGCACCCTGGTCAAGCTGCTGTGCCGGTTCTACGACCCGGTACGCGGCTCGATCCTGTGGGACGGGGTCGACGTGCGCGACGTGCCCGCCGGCGAGCTTCGTGCCCGGATCGGCGCGGTGTTCCAGGACTTCATGACCTACGACTTCACCGCCGCCGACAACATCGCGGTCGGTGACCTGTCGGCGGCAGGCGACCTGCCCACGATCGAGGCGGCGGCGCGCCGGGCCGGCGTCCACGAGGTGCTGCGGAGCCTGCCGCGCGGCTACGACACCCTGCTGACCAGGACGTTCCTCACGCTCACCGACCGCGACGACGAGAGCGCCGGCGTGCTGCTGTCCGGCGGGCAGTGGCAGCGGATCGCCATCGCGCGGGCATTCCTGCGGGCCGGGCGTGACCTGATGATCATGGACGAACCCGGCGCGGGGCTCGACGCGCAGGCCGAGCACGACGTGCACGCCAGGCTGCGGGAGATCCGTGCCGGCCGGACGAGCCTGCTCGTCTCCCACCGGCTCGGCGCCGTACGGGAGGCCGATCTCATCGTCGTCCTCGCGGACGGTTCGATCACCGAATGCGGCCGGCACGAGGACCTCATGGCGGCCGGCGGCGCCTACAGCCGCTTGTTCACCCTCCAGGCCTCCGGCTACCTGACCGGGGGCACCGCCACGACGGAACATCCGTCGCAACCAGAAAGGAAGGCTCACCGATGGGACTCATCAAAAAGCTGACGGCCGGGGCGTTCATCGCCGCCGCCGTGGCCGTACCGGCGGTACCGGCCATCGCGACCAGCCACGCTCCCGCATCGGCCGTTCAGGCCGATCCGCCGTACGGCAGGACAGGGCCGTTCCCGACCCTGGGCGAGTGCAACAAGGCCAAGCGCGAATGGGACATCGACCACTATGTCAGCCCCTGCTACTGGAACGACGCCACCGGCTGGTGGTTCGAGTGGTTCACGGAAAGCTGATCAGGAGTCGGACGCCTGAGTGACGCCTAACTCGGCGAAGAGTTCGGCGGCGAGCTTGCGGAACTCCGGCCCGTGCCCGGCGTCGCCTAGCGTGCGCAGGGTGCGGGCCTCGCCCAGGCGGTGGCCGGTGTCGCGATGGGCGCGCAGGGCCTGCTCCGCGTACCGGACCGCCGTGGCGCGGTCTCCTGCGGTGAGCGCGCGTTCGGCGAGCGCGGTGAGCGCCTGGCCCTCCAGGAGCCGGGACGAACGCTCGCGGGCGAGCCGGAGCGCCTCCCCTGCGCAGGAAACCGCCTCGTCGTGGTCCTCGACGGCGTCGGCGAGCCCGATCAGCGCGGCGATCCTGGGCAACAGGTTGTCCTCGCCAGCCGCCTCGATGGCCCTGCGGTGGTGGTCCACGGCCTGTGCGGGGCGGCCGGCGCTGTGGTGGACCCGGCCCAGGGCGGTGAGCGCCAGCGCCTCGGCATGACGGTCCTCGATGTCGCGGCTGCGGGTCAGCGCCCGTTCGCCGAAGCCCAGCGCTTCGGCGTGGCGGCCGAGGTCGCTGTGCAGATCGGTGAGGACGACGAGGCAGTAGGGCTCGCCGGCGTGGTTCCCGCGGGCCGCCATGCGGGCCAGCGACACCTGGAGGTGCTTCAGCGCCTCGTCGAAGCGGCCCAGCAGGTGGCAGACCTCGCCGAGGTTGGTGTGCTTGGCGCCGTCGTGATCCGGTTTGAGCCGCAGGGCCTCCTGGAGATGGTCGAACGCGACGTGCAGGTTGCCGAGCTGGGTGTGCACCACCGCGAGATTGGTGTGCTTGACGGCCTGCATGCTCGTCAGGCCGGTACGCCTGTCCAGCCGCATGCCGTCCTCCAGGCAGCGGGCCGCGTCGGCGAGCTGCCCGAGCCGCCAGTAGGTGTTGGCGAGGCTGGACAGGGTGGCGCTCTTGCCCTCCTGCCATCCGGCCTCGTCGGCGTACGACAGGGCCCGGGTGTACAGGGGGATGGCCTCGTGCGGCTTCTGGTAGGAGTGGGCGGCGGCCAGGCCGCGCAGCGCCGCGACCATCGCCATCGCGTCGCCCTCCTCGCCGGCCACCGCGACCGCCGCCTCCGCGCAGGAGAGCCAGTCGCTCATGCGCCGGCTCATCCAGAAGTAGCTGCGCATCGCGTCGAAGAGCAGCCACACGAACCTCCGGGGGCCTGCGGAGACGGCCTGGTGGATGGCGGCGACGAGGTTGCCGTACTCGGCGGCCAGCCACTCCGACGCGGGCCCCGGGTCGTCGAAGGCGGCTACCGGCACGTCGGCCCGCGTCGCCGGAGGCGGCAGCCTGGACCAGGAGGGATGGAGGCGGCCGCCGGCGGCGCGCGTGTTCAGCAGGTACCAGCCGTACAACCGCTGCCTGGCCCGCTCCAGCGTCTCGGGGCCCTCCTCCTCGCGGGCGCGCTCCGCGGCGTACAGGCGCAGCAGGTCGTGGAAGCGATAGCGGCCGGGCGCGTTGCGGTAGATCAGGTGGGCGCCGGCCAGCCGGTCGAGCTCACGCCGGCCCTCCTCGACCGGGGTGCCGCTCAGCGCCGCGGCGGCCTCGGGCGTGAAGTCAGGCCCTGGCACGAGACCGAGCAGCCGGAACGCCGCCCGCGCGGAGCCCGGCAGGGCGGCGTAGGAGAGGTTCAGGGTGGCGCGGATCGCGGTCTGCTCGTCGCCCTCGATGCGCAGCGTGGTGAGGGGACCTCTGGCGCGCAGCTCCGCGACGTACCCGGCGACGCTCTGGTAGTGGTCGACGGCGAGGTTGGCGGCCGCGATGCGCAAGGCCAGGGGCAGGTGCGCGCACAGGCGGGCCAGCTCCGCGGTGGCCTCGGGCTCGGCCCGCACCCGGCCGGCGCCGAGGACGGAGGCGAGCAGGTTCGTGGACTCCTCCGGCGACATGACGGCGAGGGGCAGGTGGACGGTGTCGCCGTGCACGGACAGCGCGCGCAGCTGGTCGCGGCTGGTGATCAGGACGACGCAGTCGGAGCCGGGAAGGAGCGGACGTACCTGCCCGGCGTCGCGCGCGTTGTCCAGGACCAGCAGCATGCGGCGCTGGGCGAGCGCGCTGCGCAGGAGCGCCGAGCGGGCGTCCAGCTCGGTGGGGATACGCTCGACCGGGACGTTGAGTCCGAGGAGCAGCGTCTCCAGGGCGGTGGCGGGGTCGAGGGACGGGCCCGACGCGAAGCCGCGCAGGTCCACGTAGAGCTGCCCGTCGGGGAAGTGCTCGTGAGCCAGATGGGCCCAGTGGACGGCCAGGGCGGTCTTGCCGACACCGGCGGTTCCGGTGATCACGGCGATCCTGACCGGTCCCGTCGCCCGGCCGCCGGTGACCGGCAGGAGCCCGTCCAAAGCTCTGAGCTGGTCGTCGCGGCCGGTGAACGCGGCGATGTCCGTGGGCAGCTGGCGCGGGCGCAGCCCCGGCGGCGGCTCCTCGGCCGCGGGGCGCGGGACGAGTGCGGGGTCGGTGGTCAGGATCGCCTGGTGCAGCCGGCGTAACTCGTCGCCTGGGTCGACGCCCAGCTCGTCCCTCAGCAGGCCGGCGACGGTCTGGTAGGCGCGCAGGGCTTCCGCCTGGCGGCCGCAGCGGTAGAGGGCGAGCATGAGCTGGGCCCACAGCCGTTCGCGATGGGGCTGCGCGGTCGTCGCGGCGATCAGCTCGGGGACGACCTCTTCGTGCCGGCCGTCCTGCAGGGCGAGCTCGAGCCAGCGTTCCAGCGTCCTGAGCCGCTCCTCGTCGAGGCGGGCGGCGTGGTCGTGGCGCAGCGACTCCGCCGGGATGTCGGCCAGGGCGGGGCCGCGCCATAAGTCGAGCGCCTCGCGGAGCAGGGCGGCCTCGCCGGGATCGGCCGAACGTGCCGCGTCGCCGGCCCTGCTCACGAGGTCGCGGAACCGGGTGAGGTCGAGCTGGTCGGTTTCGAGCCTGATGAGGTATCCCTGCTGGCGGGTCTGGATCAGCTGCTCTCCGTCGCAGTCCAGCGTGTGGCGCAGGCGGGCGATGTGGGTGTGCAGCGCCGCCTGCGCGTTGGCGGGGGCGGAGCCGGGCCACATGTGGCCGATGAGCCGGTCGCTGGAGACGTACTGGTTGGCATCCAGCAGCAGGGTGGCCAGGGCGATCCGCTGCTTGGCGGCCGGGACCGCGACCCGCCGGCCCGCGCGCACCACGTCGAGCTGACCCAGAATGCCGAACCGGGTCACCCGGTCCCCTTCGTCCAACGGCCGCTCGCGGTGTGCCAAACCTGCTCCTACCGTCATCGACGCTGCAGGACCCGGACACCAAAGATTCTGCCCCATCACCGGGCGCGCCGCGCTGCTCAGCCGCGGCGCAGGTCGGCCACCAGCAGGTTGGAGTCCCTGCCTATGATGGTGGCGCCATTGGTGATGTACGCGCGGTCTCCCCGTACGGCGACGGCCGTGGTGCCCTGCATGCCGTCGGAGGCGTCCAGCAGGACCTCGCCGGTGCCGTCCGCGTTCGCTGTCCGAGCTTGCTGCTCTGGTTGATGGCGGCGGTGTCCGCGGGCTCCGGGGCGATGCTCTCGGCCGCCACCGGAGGAAGCCTGCGAGGTTGGTTCGATCCATGTCGAACAGAATGATCTTCGCGCCGAAGGGCATCCAGGACCTGTCACTCCCCGCCTGAGAATCACTTAAAGTATGGGGACAGTAACACTCAGCTATGGGGGTGGTCATGGCCGTGCCGCGTCACGTGGCCTGCGTGATGGATGGGAACGGCCGCTGGGCCGAGCAGCGCTCGCTGCCGCGCACCGCGGGTCACGAGGCCGCGGAGGCCGCCGTCATGGACGTCATCGAGGCGGCCCGCGCCGCCGGCGTCACCTGGCTCAGCCTGTACGCCTTCTCCACCGAGAACTGGCGGCGCCCGGCCGGCGAGATCGACGTCCTCATGCGGCTCGTCCGCCGCGCCATCCGCAGGCACGCGCCCGCGCTGCACACGCGCGGCATCCGCTGCCGCTTCCTCGGCATGAGCGACCCGCGCATCCCGGCCCCGCTGGTCCGCGACATCACCGACCTGATGACGCTCACCCGCGACAACACCCGCATGACGCTGACCGTCGCCTTCGACCACGGCGGCCGCCGCGACATCGTGCAGGCCGCCCGCTCGCTGATCAGGTCCGCGACGCCGGCCGACGAGGTCACCGAGGCAGGCTTCGCCGCCCACCTGCCCTACCCCGACACCCCCGACGTCGATCTCGTCATCCGCACCTCGGGCGAGCAGCGCATCTCCAACTTCATGCTCTGGCAGGTGGCCTACGCCGAGTGGGTGTTCCCCCAGGTGCTCTGGCCCGACTTCCGCGCCGCCCACTTCGCCGAATGCCTCGACGCCTACCTGCGTCGCCGGCGCCGCTTCGGCGACGTCCACCCCACCACCGTGACAGGAAAGGGCCTTCGTTGAGCCACACCGACCCGCAGCAGGACGTCTTCGGCCCCGACTCGCTCCTGCGCACCCTGGCCTCCGAGGCGCGCTGGGGGCTCGCGGTGACCAGGGCCACCCTGCTGGAGGCCGCCCATCCGCAGATCGGCGCGGCGCTGATGGAGAACTCCACGTTCCTGACGCATCCGTGGCGGCGGTTGCGCAACACCGTCACGAGCGCGCGGCGGCTGCTCGACCCCGACCCGCGCGTACGCGACCGCGAGGCGGCCCGGCTCAACCGCCTGCACGCCCGCATCTCCGGCACCGACGCCCAGGGCCGCCCCTACGACGCGACCGACCCCGAGGCGCGCGCGTGGGTGGTGGCCACCCTGTTCGACTCGTCGGTGACGATGTGCCGGCTGAGCGGCGACGCGCTCGGCGCCGACGCGATGCGCCGCCTCTACGACGAACACCGGACGTTCCTCGCGCTGATGGAGGGCACCGCCGACCACCTGCCCGCGACGCTGCCCGAGTTCTGGCCCTACTTCGACGACATCGTCGAGCACCGCCTGGAGAACAACGAAGCGGTCGGCGTCATCCTCTACCGGCTCTTCGCGAACGTGCCCGCGCCGCCCGTGCTGCGCGCCCACCCGGCGCTGTGGACGGCGGGCCGGGCCGTGGCGAGCCCGCTGGCCACGGCGATCACCATCGCCTCGCTCCCCGAGGCGTTCAGCAGGCGGGTCGCGCTGCCCGACCTGCCGGGCGCCCGCACGCTCATGCAGACCGCCTACCTGGGCTCCGCCCTCGCCACCCGCCACCTGCCGCGGAGCTGGACGCGGGTGGACCTTCTCATGAACCTTCTGGACCACGACGGCGAGGGCCCGTGGGAGACCGTACGCCGGCAGGCCGGCAAGGCCGCGGCCCTGGTACGCCTGCTCACCCCTGCCGGCGACGACGAGGGCGAGCAGGTGACCCGCTCGGCCGACCGGTTCTTCACCGAGGTGCTCGACCAGACCGGCGACGGCTGCCTGCGCTGGCCCGACCTGGCCGCCATGGCGCGCGAGATCGCCACCCGGCTCGACCTCGGCGGGCAGGAGGAGGAGCGGCTGTTCCAGGCGTACGCCGCGTGGTGGGCCGAGCTGCAGGCCGCGCTCGACCGCGACGGCGACGGGCGGGTCACCCGCGAGGAGTACGCCGCCGCGGCGGCCCGCCTGCCCGGCACCGGCCTCATCAGGATCGCCGACGTGCTGTTCGACGTCACCGACACCGACGACGACGAGAAGATCGACGCCGGCGAATACCGCAACCTGTTCCGCACGGCCTTCCACCGCGACCTGGCCGGCAGCGGCGCCGGCTACTCGCGCAGCGCGTTCGTCCGGCAGTTCGTCTCCTTCATGTCCGGCCAGCAGCACTCCAGCGCCTACACGTCCCTGCTCACCTCAGGCTGAGCGGGAGGAGTCGCCGGGTGCCCGAGCGCCGGCAGGCGTAGCGAGGTCGTCAATATTCGGGCCGCTGCCGTATGAATCCCGTCAAGAACGGCGAAACTCCCCCCATTTCCGACGTTTGCTTGATCTGCGCCGCCCCTCCGGGGGCGGCGATCCCATCAAGCGAGCTGAGGAGTGAGGATGGCCGACGTCATCTTCGTCGCCCTGACGTTCGCGATCTTCGTGATCTTCGGGCTTGTCCTGCGGGCGGTGGAGCGGCTGTGAGCG
The DNA here is from genome assembly GCF_040609855.1 of Nonomuraea sp. NPDC004580. NCBI lineage: Bacteria > Bacillati > Actinomycetota > Actinomycetes > Streptosporangiales > Streptosporangiaceae > Nonomuraea > Nonomuraea sp. NPDC004580. Next base: position 23,464 of record NZ_JBEXLH010000015.1, read on the forward strand.
CCGTCAACGCCACCGGTCTCGTCGTGGCCGCCGGTCTCGTGATCCTCATGGTCACGGCCCTGGTGTTCCCGGAGCGCTTCTGATGAGTACGGCCCTCGCCGGGACGCTCTTCATCGGCTCCCTCAACACCGGCGCGTCCGCCGCCAAGGAGGCCGGGAACATGGTGGACCTCGACTCCGACCCGACCAAGCTCGTCGAGATCGTCGAGATCGGCAAGCAGTTGCTCATCACGCCGGGCGCGCTCACCACGTTCTCGATCGCCAACGACCTCGCGAAGTATTTCGCGATCATCCCGGCCGTCTTCACCGCGGCCCACCCGGGCCTGGACGCGCTCAACGTCATGCGCCTCTCGAGCCCGCAGCCCGCGATCCTGTCCGCGGTGATCTTCAACGCGCTGGTCATCGTCGCACTGATCCCGCTCGCGCTCAGAGGTGTCAGGTACCGGCCGGGCGGCGCGTCCAAGCTGCTGAGCCGCAACCTGTACGTCTACGGGCTCGGCGGCGTCGTCACGCCCTTCATCGGCATCAAGCTCGCCGACCTGCTCGTTCAGTTCCTCCCGGGGATGAGTTAAATGGACCCTATGCCCAGCTGGGTTCACCTGCACATGGCCGCGCTGAGGGCGGTGGCCGTCCTGACGATGCTGCTCGGCATCGTCTGCCCGCTGGCCGTCACCGGCGTCGCGCACCTGGATCCGCATACCTCCGTCGCCTACGCCGAACTCCAGGCGCCCCGCGTCGCCCGCGAGCGCGGGCTCGACCGGGCCGAGGTCGAACGGCTCATCCGGCGGCACACCACCGGCCGGGCGCTGGGCTTCATGGGCGAGCCCGCCGTCAACGTGCTCGAACTCAACCTCGCACTCGACGGGAGGTGACATGAGGGGACGGCTGCGGATCTACCTCGGGGCGGCGCCCGGGGTCGGCAAGACGTACGCGATGCTCGGCGAGGGCCGCCGCGCGCGGGAGCGCGGCCGTGACGTGGTGGTGGGCCTGGTCGAGACCCACGGCCGTCCCCGCACCGCCGATCTCCTGGAGGGTCTGGAGATCATCGCGCGCAAGCCGGTCGTCCACCGCGGCGCCACCTTCACCGAGCTCGACGTGGACGCCGTGATCGCGCGCCGGCCGGCGGTGGCGCTGATCGACGAACTGGCCCACACCAACGTGCCGGGCTCGAAGAACGTCAAGCGCTGGCAGGACATCGACGAGATCCTGGACGCCGGCATCGACGTCGTCTCCACGGTGAACATCCAGCACCTGGAGTCGGTCAACGACGTCGTCCAGGAGATCACCGGCGTGCCGCAGCGCGAGACCGTACCGGACGAGGTGGTGCGCCGCGCCGACCAGATCGAGCTGGTCGACATGTCGCCGGAGGCGCTTCGCCGCCGCATGGCGCACGGCAACGTGTACGCGCCCGAGAAGGTCAGCGCCGCCATGGCGAACTACTTCCGCGTCGGCAACCTCACCGCGCTGCGCGAGCTCGCGCTGCTGTGGGTCGCGGGCAAGGTGGACGACCAGCTCGGCCGTTACCGCGCCGACCACGGCATCGAGGGCACCTGGGAGACCCGCGAACGCGTCGTGGTCGCCCTCACCGGCGGCCCGGAGGGCGACACGCTGGTGCGGCGGGCCGCGCGCATCGCCGCCCGCACCAAGGGCGCCGACCTGCTGGCCGTCCACGTCACCAGCGCCGACGGCCTGGCCGGCGCCGACCCTGCGAACCTGGCCAGGCAGCGCACGCTCGCCGAGAACCTGGGCGGCAGCTACCACCAGGTCGTCGGTGACGACATCCCCCGGGCGCTGCTCGACTTCGCCCGCGGCGTCAACGCCACCCAGCTCGTCCTGGGCGCCTCACGCAGAGGACGGTTCGCGCAGATCCTCTCGCGCGGTGTCGGGGTGGAGACCACCTCCTTGTCCGGCTCCATCGACGTGCACCTGGTCCCGCACGAGGAGGCCAAGCGGGGCCGCCGGCGGCCGGAACGCGGCCGCGCCGCCCTCACCCGCACCCGCCGGCTGGCCGGATGGGCTGTGGCGGTGACCGGCATGCCCGCGCTGACCGCCGCCCTGTCCCCGTTCCGCGACGTGCTCTCCCTGCCCAGCGAGATCCTGCTGTTCCTGTGCCTGGTCGTCGGCGTCGCCCTCGTCGGCGGCATGTGGCCGGCGATCGTCGCCGCCGTCGGCGGCTCGCTCCTGCTCAACTGGTTCTTCACCCCGCCCACCGGGCGGCTCACCATCGCAGCGCCGGAGAACCTGTTCGCCCTGGTGGTGTTCGTCCTGGTCGCGGCGGCCGTCAGCACGATCGTGGACGTGGCGGCCCGGCGTACCCGCCAGGCCGCCCGCGCGAGCGCCGACGCCGAGGTCCTGTCCACGCTGGCCGGTCACGTCCTGCGCGGTGAGGCCGCGCTGCCCTCACTCCTGGGACGGCTGCGCGAGACCTTCGGCCTCGACTCGGTCACCCTGCTCGAACGCGCCGGCGAACCGACCCCTGACGACCAGTCCGCACCCGGAGCCTGGCGGATCGTCGCCACCTCCGGCGCCGCCCCCTGCACCACGCCCGCCATGGCCGACACCGACGTCGCCATCGGGGACGACCTGGTGCTCGCCGCCCGCGGCCGGTTGCTGGACGCCAGCGACCGGCGAGTGCTGGAGGCGTTCGCCGCCGAGGCCGCCGTGGCCCTGCGCCAGGAACGGCTCCAGGAGGCGGCCGAACGGGCCGGGCCCCTGGCCGAGGCCGACAGGATGCGCACCGCCCTGCTGGCCGCCGTCAGCCACGACCTGCGCACCCCGCTGTCGGCCGCCAAGGCCGCCGTCGAGAGCCTGCGCAACGACGAGGTGGCCTGGACGCGGCAGGACCGCGACGAGTTGCTCGCCACCGCCGACGAATCCCTGACCCGGCTGCACCGGCTGGTGGAGAACCTGCTCGACATGAGCCGCCTGCAGGCCGGCGTCCTCGGGCTGTCGCTGCAACCCGTCGCGCTCGAGGAGGTCGTGCCCCGAGCCGTGGACGACCTCGGCGCCCTGAGCGATCGCATCGAGGGGGACCTCATCGCCGGCCTGCCCGACATCGTCGCCGACCCCGCGCTGCTCGAGCGGGTGCTGGTCAATCTGATGGCCAACGCCGTCCGCCACAGCCCGCCGGAAGCCAAGGTGCTCGTGACGGGCAGCCGGCACGACGACAAGGTGGAGATCCGGGTGATCGACCGCGGCCCCGGCCTCCCGCGCGAGGACCGCGAGCGCGTCTTCCTGCCGTTCCAGCGGCTCGGCGACCGCGACAACGGCACCGGCGTCGGTCTCGGCCTCGCGCTGTCCCGCGGGCTGACCGAGGCCATGGGCGGCACCCTCACCCCCGAGGAGACACCGGGAGGAGGGCTGACGATGATGGTGAGCATGCCCGTCCACGGCAGGCTGGAGCCGTCATGACCAAGATCCTCGTCGTCGACGACGAGCCGCAGATCCTGCGTGCCCTGCGCATTAACCTGGCCGCCCGCCACTACGAGGTCGAGGTCGCCGCCGACGGCTCCTCGGCGCTGCGCCAGGCCGCCCAGTGGCACCCCGACCTCGTCGTCCTCGACCTCGGCCTGCCCGACATCGACGGGACGGACGTCATCCACGGCCTGCGCGGCTGGACCCGGGTGCCCATCGTCGTCCTGTCAGGACGCGCCGACAACCAGGACAAGATCGACGCTCTGGACGCCGGGGCCGACGACTACGTGACGAAGCCGTTCAGCATCGAGGAGCTCCTGGCCCGCATCCGCGCCGTCTCCCGCCGCGTCACCGTCCAGGACACCGAGCCGGCCAGCATCAGCATCGGCGAGCACACGGTGGACCTGGCCGGCAAGACCGTCTCCGGCGGGCTCCGGCTCACCCCTACCGAGTGGCACATCCTGGAGATCCTGCTCCGCAACCCCGGCAAGCTGATCCCGCAGCGCTACCTGCTCACCGAGGTCTGGGGCGGCCAGGCCGTCAAGGAGACCCACTACCTGCGCCAGTACATGGCCCAGCTCCGCAAGAAGCTCGAACCCGACCCGGCGCACCCCCGGCACCTGATCACCGAACCCGGCATGGGCTACCGCTACACCCCTTGAACCGTGCCGTCCGGCGGCATCCTGCACACGAGCGCCCCCAGCTCCCTTCCCCGGTGGGTCAGCCCAGGGCGGGGAGGCCGCCCATGGCGCTGAGTGTGGGTTCACTGTGGCTTCCTGTCGGTGGGGGCCGCTCAGTGACCAGGGTCGGGGCGGCGGCGCGTGATCCGCAAAGCCGTTTGCCACAACGGCAAAGCACTAGGGGCGGCAGCTGACCTCCATGCCGTCCTCCACGGGGAAGGCGACAGAGATGTAGCCGTGCGCGGGGTCGCGGACGTAGGCGAGGTAGTCGGCCATGCTCGCGAACGTGATGTCGTCCGCCACCACGAGCGCCCCCGGGGCCAGGCGGTCTTCGAGCAGCCGCAGCACCGGCAGGCACAGCTCCTTCCAGCCGTCGAGCAGCAGCAGGCCGATCGGTCCCGGCACCTCGGCCAGCGTCTCGAGGGCGTCGCCGGGCAGGATCGTCACGTGCTCGGCCAGTCCCGCCTGCTCCAGGTTGGCGCGCGCGGCCTTGACCTTGACGTCGCTGAGCTCGGTCGTCCAGACGTGGCCCGTGCCGTTGTCGGCGACCGCGGCGGCCAGGTGGAGGGTGGAGATGGCGTACGAGGTGCCGAACTCGACGATCGTCTCGGGGCGGCCGTTGCGCGCCAGCGCGTACAGCAGCCGGCCGCCCGCCCTGGAGATCGGCATGTACTCCCCCGCCAGCGCGTCGGCGCGCTGCCGCGCGGTCGCCTCGGCGTACGGGATGTCGAGCGGCCAGGGGGCGGGGTCGGCCTCTTCGCGGTCGGCGGCGGTGAACAGCCGGTCGAGGAGTCGCGTGATGTCCGGCTTCGTCAAGGTGTTCATGGCAGCTACTGTAGACGCAACGTTGCGTCTAGACAAACTGCTAAGGTCGGACGCGTCGAAGGAGGGAGCCCATGGGCGGCACCGCGCAGAAGCACCGCGGCAACCGGTACGGCCGCAGCGAGGAGGCGCGCCGGAGCGTGCTGGAGGCGGTCGACGACCTGCTGGTGGAGGTCGGGTACGCACGCCTGACCATCGAGGGCATCGCCGAGCGGGCGGGCGTGGCCAAGCAGACGATCTACCGCTGGTGGTCGTCCAAGAACGACATCCTCATGGACGCCTTCGTCCAGGACGCCGCCGAGGCGCTCATCCCGTCCGACACCGGCGACCTGCGGCATGACCTGCGCACCCACGCCCGCAACGTCGCCGCCTTCCTCACCGCCTCCGACGCCGGCGCCGTGTTCCGCGCCCTCACCGCGCAGGCCCAGCACGACCCGGCGCTCGCCGCCCGGCTGCAGGCCGAGCACCTCGGCAAGCAGCGCGGCTACGACCGGCTCCCCTTCGAACGCGCGCTCACCCGCGGCGACCTCGACCCGGATATGGACATCGACCTGGCCGTCGACCAGATCATGGGGCCGGTCTACTACCGCGTCCTGGTCACCGGCCAGCCCGTGACGCAGGAGTTCACCGACGCGCTGGTGGACGCCGTCCTCTCCAGGGGCTGAGCGATGTTTGCGTAGTTTGATATGTTTTACGTGGTGTGCCGGGAAGCCTGGTCGGCGAGCGTACGTCCTGTTCCCCCGACCACGAGCGGAGCTTCATGCCCGGCACCTTCACCACGCCATCCCGCCCTGCCCGGAATCTCTTCTACCGTTCCGAGGCCCGCCGCATCGCCGGCATCCTGCGCAAGGAGACCATCGGCGGCGCGCTGCTGCTGGCCGCCGCACTCGTCGCGCTCGTCTGGGCCAACTCGCCGTGGGCGCAGACGTACGAGGACCTGCGCGCCGTCGAGGTGGGCCCCGCCGCGCTGCACCTCGATCTCGACCTGGCCACCTGGGCCGCGGACGGCCTGCTGGCGATCTTCTTCTTCGTGGCGGGGCTGGAGCTGAAGCGCGAGTTCGTCGCGGGCGACCTGCGCGACCTGCGGCGGGCCGCGGTGCCGGTGGCCGCCGCCTTCGGCGGGGTCGTCGTGCCCGCGCTGGTCTACCTCGCGATCGCCGGCGGCGCGGGCGGCGCGCCGGGCTGGGCGATCCCGACCGCCACCGACATCGCGTTCGCGCTGGCGGTGCTGGCCGTGATCGGCCGCGCCCTGCCGGACGCGCTGCGGACCTTCCTGCTGACCCTGGCCGTGGTGGACGACCTGATCGCCATCGTCGTCATCGCCCTCTTCTACACCTCGCACCTCGCGGTGCTGCCGCTGCTGGGCGCCCTCGTCCCGCTGGCGGTCTTCGCGGTCCTGGTACGGCGCGGCGTACGGGCCTGGTGGCTGCTGCCGCCGCTCGCCTTCGCCACGTGGGCGCTGGTGCACGCCTCCGGAGTGCACGCCACCGTGGCGGGGGTGCTGCTGGCGCTGACCGTTCCCGTCGCGGCGCACTCAGGCGGGGACGCGACCGGGCTCGCCGAGCACTTCGAGCACCGGTTCCGTCCGCTCTCGGCCGGCGTAGCCGTGCCCGTGTTCGCGTTCTTCTCGGCCGGGGTGTCGCTGGGCGGGCTGAGCGGGCTGGCCGGCACGCTGACCGAGCCGATCGCCGCCGGCATCCTGGCCGGGCTGCTCATCGGCAAGCCTCTCGGCATCCTGGGCGCGACGTGGCTGGTGGCCAGGTTCACCCGCGCCACGCTGGACGAGGGGCTGGGGTGGATCGACATGGCGGGGCTCGCCGTGCTGTCCGGCATCGGGTTCACCGTGTCGCTGCTGATCGGGGAGCTGGCCTTCGGTGCGGCGGAGGTGGCGCAGGTGAAGGTGGCCGTGCTGACCGGGTCGGTCGCGGCGGCCCTGGTCGCCATGGTGATCCTGCGCCTGCGCGCCCGTACGCACGCCGCCGCTCTCCAGCGGCACTGAAGCGGGCTCCGTGCTCAGCCGGCCGCGCGTTCCAGGGCCTTGGCCGCGCGGTCGACGTCGGCTTCGGTCGTGCGCCAGTTGGAGAACGCCGCCCGCAGAGCCGGGACGCCCGCGTACTCGGTGGTGGTGACGAACGCCTCGCCGGACTCCGCGACCGCGCGGGCCACCTCGGCGGCCCGTTCGGGGGCGTCGGCGAGGGTGAAGCAGGCGACGTTCAGCCGGACCGGGGCCAGCAGCCGGTACGCGGGCATCGCGGCCAGGCGCTCACCGAGGCGGGCGGCGAGCGCGATGTCCCGCCGGACGATCTCCGCGTGGCCCTCCCGCCCGTACGCCGCCAGCGTGAACCAGGCCGCCAGGGCCCGCAGCCGCCGCGAGTTCTCCGGCGTGAGGTGCAGGGAGTCGGGCCGGTCGCCGAGCGGGCCGAGGTAGGCGGCCGAGTTCTGGAACACCCGCGCTTGGAGGTCGCGGCGGCGGGTGAACTGCGCGGCGCTGTCGTACGGGACGTTCAGCCACTTGTGCAGGTCGAGGCAGATCGAGTCGGCTTCGCCCAGGCCGTCCACGAGGTGGGCGTGGTCGGGCGAGAGCGCGGCGAAGGCGCCGAAGGCGGCGTCCGCGTGCAGCCAGAACGGATACCGCTCGCGCAGCTCGGCGATCGCCCGCAGGTCGTCGTAGTCCACGGTGTTGACCGTGCCGGCGTTCGCGACCACGATCGCGGGCTCGCCGTCCAGCTCGCGCAACGCCGCTTCGAGGCGGTCCACGTCCACCGCCTCCCTGCCGGGCAGGACGCCGACCCTGCGCAGCGCCGACCGGCCGAGCCCGAGCATCGACAGCGCCTTGCCGATGCTGGCGTGCGGCGTCCCGGACAGCACCTTCACCGGCCCGAGCGCGGCCAGCCCCTGCTCGGCCACCGAGACGCCGCGCCGCTCCCCGACCCACTCGCGGCCGATGGCCAGGCCGGTGGCGTTCGACATGGTGGCGCCGCTGACGAACGCCCCCTCGTGCGCGCCCGGCAGTCCGAACAGGTCGCGCAGCCAGGCGACGGTCTCGCGTTCGAGGTCGGCGGCCGAGGAGTCGACGCCGCTGTCGGCGTTCTGGTCGTAGGCGGCCGTCAGCCAGTCACCGGCCAGCGCGGCCGGCGTACTGCCACCGACGACGAACCCCAGATACCGGGGACCGGCACCGCCCGAGAACCCGGCCGCCCAGCGCCGCTCGAACACCTCCAGCGCACCCCTCGTCCCGGCTCCGCGCTCCGGCAACGCGGCCGTCTCCTGCGGCGCAGGGGGCGGCCCGACCGGCCGCTCCCCCAGCCCCGCCAGGAACCGGGTGGCGTGCTCGCGAGCCTCGTGAAGCAGGCCGGGCAGGTCGGCGAGATCGTCCCTGAGTCGTGGGTCCATGGGGCCAGGGTAGAGAGCGGCGAGCCGACCTGATCAGTGCGGGGTGGCGGGCGGCCTGGGCGTCGTCCACGAGGTAGCGGACGCCGGCGTACTGGTCGGATGTGGCCATGAAGGGAGCCTCCTGTCGCGGCGGCGTCGCCGCCGGGGGTCGCCGTGATGCGGCGGTACATCAATCTGGTTTGATGTACCCGGACAGCGAGGGTGAGCGGAAGGACGGCGGGGTGGACGATCGCCAGGGCGGCGCGGCGCGGGAGGTGGCGCTGCTCTTCCTCAAACTGGGCACCATCGCGTTCGGCGGCCCGGCCGCGCACACCGCGATGATGCGCGACGAGCTGGTACGCCGCCGCGGCTGGGTCACCGACGAACGCTTCGCCGACCTGATGGGCGCCACCAACCTGATCCCCGGCCCCAACTCCACCGAACTCGCCATCCACCTCGGCCATGACCGCGCGGGACGGCGCGGCCTGCTCTTGGCCGGCGTCTGCTTCATCCTGCCCGCCGCCCTCATCGTCACCGGCCTGGCCTGGGCCTACGTCACCTACGGCAGGACCCCGGCCGTCGAGGGCATCTTGTACGGCATCGTCCCCGTGGTCATCGCCATCATCGCCCACGCCCTGTTCGGCCTGCTCAGGGCCGTGATCACGTCCTGGTGGCTCGGGGCGGTGGCGGCCGGGGCGCTGGCGGCGTACCTGCTGGGCGTCAACGAGCTGCTCATCCTGGCGGCGGGCGCGCTCCTGGCCGCAGCCGCCCACCTGCCGCGCCGCCCCGGCGGCGTGCACGGCCTGCTCGCCGTCCCCATGCTCGGCACCCCCGTCTTCCCCGACCCCACCGGCGGCCAGCTCACCCAGCTCTTCCTCACCATGCTCAAGATCGGCTCGGTCCTGTACGGCAGCGGTTACGTCCTGCTCGCCTTCCTGCGCGGCGACTTCGTCGACCGGCTCGGCTGGATCACCTCAGCCCAGCTCATCGACGCCGTCTCCATCGGCCAGGTCACCCCAGGACCGGTCTTCACCACCGCCACCTTCATCGGCTACCTCGTCGCCGGCCCCATCGGCGCGTTCCTCGCCACCGCCGCCATCTTCCTGCCCTCCTTCGTCTTCGTCGGCCTGCTCACCAGGATCACCCACCGGCTCCGCGCCTCCCGCTGGACCTCCGCCCTGCTCGACGGCGTCAACGCCGCCGCGCTGGCGCTCATGGCCGGCGTGTCGTACCAGCTCGCCCGCACCGCCCTCATCGACCTGCCGACGGTGGCCATCGCCCTGATCAGCCTGCTCCTGCTGTGGCGCACCAAGCTCAACAACGCCTGGCTGATCGCAGGCGGCGCCGCGATCGGCATTCTCATCAATCTGGTTTGATGTATTGTGCTGAAAGTGAGCGACACTCTCTCGCCGCCCGAGGTCCTGCGCCTGACCGGGCATCCGGTGCGGTGGCGGCTGCTGAACGAGCTGGCGCGCAGCGATCTGCAGGTACGCGAGCTCACGGCCCTGGTAGGCCAGAAGCAGAGCCTCACCTCGTACCATCTGGGCCAACTGCGCGCCGGCGGCCTGATCACCATGCGCCGCAGCTCGGCCGACAAGCGCGACACGTACTACAGCCTCGACCTCGCCGCCTGCCGCACCCTGCTCATGCGGGCCGGCGCCGCGCTGCATCCCGGCCTCCGCCTGATCCCCGCCGCGCCGCCCCCTCCCCAGGACGGCTCCGCTCCCCTCCGCGTCCTGTTCCTCTGCACCGGCAACAGCTCCCGATCCCAGATGGCCGAGGCGCTCCTGCGGCACCTGGCCGGGTCGCGGGCCGAGGCCGCCAGCGCGGGCAGCGCCCCCAAGCCGCTGCATCCCGACGCGATCCGCGTCATGCACGAACGCGGACTCGACATGAGCGCCCACCGCCCCAAGCACCTGGGCGAGTTCACCGGCCACCGCTTCGACCGGGTGATCACCCTGTGCGACCGGGTCCGCGAGGTATGCCCCGAGTTCCCCGGCGCCCCCGAGACGACACACTGGAGCCTCCCCGACCCGGCGGCCCCCGACCAGGGCGGCTACCCGGCGTTCGTCCGTACGGCCGACGACCTCACCACCCGCATCCGGTTCCTGCTGCACACCCTGAGCGTCTGACCCGGCTTGACTTGGAGCGCGCTCCACCTTCTACCGTTCGTCCCATGAGTGACGGACATGCCCGGCCACAGGAGCAGCCGACCCTCACGATCGCCCAGGTCGCCGCGCGGACCGGCCTCACTCCGGACACCCTGCGCTACTACGAGCGCGCCGGGCTGATCGAGGGAGTCGGCCGCACCCCCGGCAACCAGCGCAGCTACGCGGCCTCCGACCTGGACTGGCTGGAGTTCCTGCTGCGGCTGCGCGAGACCGGCATGTCGATCAGCGACATGCAGCGGTACGCCCGGCTGCGCGCCGCCGGCGACGCCACCCTCGGGGATCGGCTGGCCCTGCTCCGCGAACACCAGGCCGAGCTCGACGAGCGCATCCGCGGCCTGCTGCGCAACGCCGCCGCCCTGGGCGACAAGATCAAGCACTACGAGACGCTGCTCGACCAGCAGCCGGAAACGGATCAGCCATGACCACCGACCCCACCACGGGACCCACCACCGACCCGACCGTCGCGACCGCAGACGGCACCACCTCCGCCGTCTCGGACAGCCCTGCCGAGACCCGCCAGGACCGTTTCGAGCGCGGGATCGAGGTACTCGACCGCGTCGACGGCGAGAGCGGGCAGCGCGTCATCGACGCACTCGCCGACGTCAACCCCGAACTCGGCCACCAGGTCGTGGCCTGGGGCTTCGGTGAGATCTACAACCGGCCCGGCCTGTCGCCACGCGACCGCCAACTGGTCACCCTCGGCATGCTCACCGCCCTCGGCGGCTGCGAACCCCAGCTCGACGTGCACGTCAACGCGGCGCTCAACGTCGGCCTCACCCGCGACGAGATCGCCGAAGCCCTGCTGCACGCCGCCGTCTACTGCGGCATGCCCAAGGCCATCAACGCCACCTTCGTCGCCAAGAAGGTCTTCGGCGAACGCGGCCTCCTGAAGGAGTCCTAGACGGCGACCGAAGAATCTCGGGTTTCCGACTGCCTTCGTAACCGCGTCAGGGGCGCAGCCGGTGGAACAGCTCCACCCGGGCGCGGTGGTATTCCAGGTCCTCGTCGTCGTGCGTCACGCCGGTCGTTCGAGTCGCACACGCACAAGACCATCGCGACGCTGCGCATGGACGGTTCGCCGCGCGTGAGCGGCATCGAGGCGTCCATCGTCCTCGACGAGTTGTGGTTCGGATCCATGCCAGGCGCGACGAAGGCCCACGACCTGCGACGCGATGCGTGCCTCTCCCTGCACGGCCCTCCCGTCCTGCTCGACGCCGACGATGCGCGGGGCGACACGAAGCTGTCCGGCCGCGCTCATAGCCTCACGTCGAGGGGATGACCAGTCCCGTCTGGTAGGCGATCACGACCAGCTGCGCACGATCACGCGCCCCCAGTTTCGTCATCGCGCGGCTGACGTGCGTCCGCGCGGTCGCCGGGCTCAGGAACAACCGGGCGCCGATCTCCTGGTTGCTGAGCCCTTCCCCCACCAGGGCCAGCACCTCGCGCTCACGCTCGGTCAGCACTGCCAGCCGGTCCTCCGCGACCCGGACGGCCGTCCGCCGGGCCGTGAACCGGCCGATGAGACGCCGCGTGATCCGGGGCGCGAGCAGCGCGTCGCCGGCGGCGATCACCCGGATGGCGTGCAGCAGCTCGGCCGGTCCTGCGTCCTTGAGCAGGAACCCGCCGGCGCCGGCCTGCAGGGCGTCGAAGACGTACTCGTCGGTGTCGTACGTGGTCAGGATCAGCACGCGGACCTGCTCCAGCCCGCGCGTCCCGGCGATCTCGGCGGTGGCCTGGATCCCGTCCACCTGGGGCATGCGGATGTCCATGAGCACGACGTCGGGACGCGTGGCCAGGGCCTTCTCGACGGCTTCCGCGCCGTTCTTCGCCTCTCCGACGACCGTGATGTCGTCCTCAAGGTCGAGCAGCACCTTGAACCCGGACCGTACGAGCCCCTCGTCATCGGCGAGCAACACCCTGATCACAGCCGCACCCCCGTCGGCGCGAGGGGCAGCCGAGCCCTGACCTCGAACCCGCCACCCGGCCTCGGCCCGGCATGGAGCTCCCCACCCAGCAACCGGCAGCGCTCCCGCATCCCGACGATCCCCCGCCCGGACTCGTCAGGGGGATCCGCGACGGTGCCCCGGCCTTCATCGGTCACGCGGATCTGCAAGGCTTCAGGCCCGGGATCGAGCATCACCGTCACCCGGGTCGGACCGACGTGGCGGACGACGTTCGTGATCGACTCCTGCACGATCCGGTACGCCGCACCGCCCACCGCGCTCGGCAACGTCGTCGCGGGCGAGCTCTCCTGGACCTCGACGTCAAGCCCGGCCGCGCGGGCCTTGGCGACCAGCTCCCCGATCTGCTCCAGCCCCGGGTACGGCTCCCGCCCCTCCTCATCCTCATCCCGCAGCACCCCGAGAATGGCCCGCATCTCCCGCAACGCCCGCGAACTCGTCTGCTCGATCGCGCGCAGCGCCTCCCGCGCGACGTCCGGCCGCTTGTCGAGCACGTGCGCCGTCACCCCGGACTGCACGTTGATGATCGCGATGGCGTGCGCGACCGTGTCATGGACCTCACGCGCGATCCGCAGCCGCTCGGCGTCCACCCGTGCCCGCGCCTCCTCCTCACGCGTCCGCTCGGCCAGCTCGGCCCGCCGCTGCGCTTCGGCGGCGATGACCTGCCGGGACCGTACGGACTCACCGAGCGCCACGCTCATGACGGAGGCTCCGATCCGGAAGTACACCCAGCCGATGGCCGCCGCCGGCTCGACATCGGCCGCAGCGACCAGCCAGACAGCGGACAACACCGCCACACCCACGCCGGCGATCACCAGCGACCGCCGCCCGTCCCCATAGGCGGCCAGGGTGTAAAGGGCGAGAAAGAGCCCGAGCCACCCGGGCCCATCGGGAAAATCGAGCACGTAGTAGACCACGCTGGCCAGCGCAGCGACGGCGAACACCGGCACCGGCCACCGCCGGCGAACCGCGACGACCAGCCCGCTCACGACGAGCAGGACGTACCCGAGACTGCCGAGGTCGGTGAGCGGCCGCAGCACGACCTCACCGCCATTGCGCACGATCGTGCCCTGCACCTGCATGACGGTGATGAAGAGCGCGAGTAACGCATCCTGCACCGCCACCGGCAGACGCCACGACTGTTTCATGCCGCGATCCTACGATCGCCGCCGCTGAAACCACCTCCCCCCGCAGGCCCGCCCACCTACGGCAACGGACGTACCGACCGCGCACCCACCTACGCGCACCTGCGTAGCAGCCGCCATCCACTGCCCGAAGCGGCACCCTCTCACCGGCGCGATGCTCGATGGGCACCAGAACATCGGCGAAAGGACGTTCCATGTCCCTCCTGCTCACGCTGGCCTCACCCGTCCGTACGTCGGCCGCAGAATGCGCCGGCCAGGGCGTCGACACCTTCCTCGGCACCCCTGACCGAATCTGGGCCGGCGTGGCCGCCCTGGTGGCGGCGGGCAGCACGATCATCGGCTGGCCGGCACTGCGCAACGCCCGGCGGTGGAAAGCCATCGCGGCGCTGACCTTGGGGGTCGTCGGCGGCCTCAACGGCGCGGTCAAACTGGCCATCGCCGACGGCGGCCTCGGCACCGGCAACGGCGTGTTCGGCGCGGCCATGGCCCTGGCACTCGGGCTGCTCGGCGCCCTCCTGGGCCGCTTGGCCCTGACCCGCGTCCGCCGCCCCGAAATGAGCCGGTGACCTCGGCAAGGACCCGACCGAGACGCTGCGATCGACGCTGCGGTCCAGAAAAACCCCGCTTCGGCATTCACTCGACTGAAGGAATCCTCATGTCCATCCTTGCCACGCTGACCAGCCCGCTCGCGCTCGATGCGACAGCGGCACACCTCCTGGCCCAGCCCGTCGACGCCTACGCCCTGACCACGGGACGCGTCTGGTCCGTGGTGGGCGCAGTGCTGGGCCTGGCCGGCATCGCCATCGGCGGCCTGGCCCTGGCCCGCTCCACCGGCCGCTTCGGTCGGAAAGGCGCAGCCATCGCTCTGACGGCGGGGCTCGCCACCGCGGTCATCGGCGGCTGGATCATCGCCGCCGCAGAAGGCGGTCCTGGCACGGGGTACGGCATCGTCGGCGGCTACGTGGACCTGGCGATGGCCCTGATCGCCCTCGTCCTCGGCACCCTGGCTCTGCTCCGCTCCCGCCGGACCACCTGACCCGCCAACTGGACCCCGGATGTCCGGTGGGTGGTGGGGTCAAGTCCCACCCGCCCTACTCACCAATACCGCGTTCGACCTGGGGTTTCTCGGTTCTCGCCAGCCTCGGATCTCGTTATTGATCATGGCTGGTTGCTCGCTGGTCGCTCGGCGAAGCGGGTCATGCAACCGGTAGATCATTGAGACCGACTTCGGCTACCTACTGCGACGACCGCTTCATCAACGAATGAGTCACCGACAGAACTCATCGCGGAGCTGACCGGTTCTGCGGTCAGGTCACCTGGCCGCTGCTCCAGGCCCAGGCCGCGATCCCTACTCGGTTGGCGGCGCCCACCTTGCGCTGGATGTGCGCGATGTGCGTTTTGACAGTTCCTGAACTGATGGTGAGGTCAGCTGCGATGTGGGCGTTGGTGTGTCCCCGCGCCACCAGGCGGGCAATCTCCAACTCCCGCGCAGTGAGCGGATCCTCCAGCGAAGTCGAGGGCCGGTGAGTCAGGCTGCGCAACAGCCGCACCGTCACTTGAGGGCTGATCAAGGTGTCGCCCGCCATCGCCGCGCGGACCGCCTCCACCAGCAGGGTGGGGCCTGAGCGTTTGAGCAGGAAGCCGCAGGCGCCCTCGCGCAGCGCGGTGTGGACGTACTCGTCCAGGTCGAAGGTGGTTACGATGATCACCCGAGTCTCGGCGGCGAGCTGCCTGGTGACCTCCAGCCCGTCCAGGCCCGGCATGCGTACATCGGCGAGCAGCACATCGGGGCGCAGGCGGCGGGCCAACTCGACCGCCCGCGCACCGTCGGCGGCGGCGCCGACCACGGTCATGTCCGGTTGTGCGTCCAGGATCAGCCGGAACCCGATCCGCACGTCCTCCTGATCGTCGGCGATGAGAATCCGCGTAGTCATCCGGTGCCCGTCACGTTCGTCCTTAAGAGGTGTCATGATGTGCCAGGCCCGCGCACGAGTCGCCATGCGGGGATCGCCGCGATGACCTGCCAGCCACGCCTGTGCGGGCCCGCCGCCAGCGTTCCCCCGCGTGCCGCCAGCAAGTGGGCCAGGCCGGCGAGCCCGGACCCGCCGATCCTGGTGCTCTGCGAGCTACCGCCGCCGTCGTCCTCCACCCGCACGCGCAGGACATCCCCTTCTGTACAGATCTCCACCTCCACGGTGGTGGCGCGCGGCGCGTGCCGCCGCACGTTATTCAGCGCCTCGGTCGCCACACGGTAGGCCAGCGTCGAGGCTTCCTGCCCCAGCTCCAGGCCGGGCTCGACGGCCAGCTTCACCCGTACGTCGGGCGAGAACGCGTCGGCCAGCCGTTCTAACCCCTCGATCCCCGGCCCGGGCTCGTTCAGCGCGTGCACGGCACGGTCAAGTGAGGCCAGCGCGCGCTGCCCGGCGTCCTCGATACGTCGCAACGCCTCGGCGACCGGGTCCGGCAGCGCGCCCGCGACCGCCTGGGCGGCCTGCGCCTGCACCAGCATGCCATTGACATCGTGGGCGACGAAGTCGTGCAGGTCGCGGGCCAGCCCCAGCCGCTGTGCCCGGGTAGCCTCTTCCACCGAGCGCCGCCGATTGTCGTCCAGCCTGCGCAGGTAGAGCCCGAGTCCCACAGCCGCCATGGCGCCGAGCGCCCATCCCGCGCACGCACCGAACACCAGCTCGGGCGGCCCTTGCCACACGGCGCGCAGCAGAATGAGTGTTACCGCCGCGCCGCTCAACCCCGCTGAAAGGGTCGCCTGCCGTCTGGGGGAGCGCCGGATGGTGACGGCGGTCAGACCCAGCAGCGCCGACACCTCGGTCGCCAACCACAGGGCGTTGTGGCCGACAGTTCCGGTCAGAGGATGCGCCAGCGTGCCGATCAGCGAGGCTGCCCCGGCGGCCCCCGCCACCCAGGCAACGCGGAGCGGACGGGGCACGGTGGCGCGGAACCGACGTCGCGACCCGTGCCCGTACCGGTCCTCCGCTCGACGTTCCGGCTGCACAACCGAGAGCCTAACCACGTCCGGCTTCAAGCTCTACCTCCCGGCGCCGCCCGCGCTCACACGCATGGCAGGTACCGCGGCGGCGGACATAGTACGCCAGGGTGGCGGCGGCCAGCGCAGCCGCCCACAGCGGCCACACCAGCGACGGCGCCCAGATCGCCCACATGTCCCAGTCATCGAGCACTCCGTGGACCATGTGCAGCCGCCAGAAGGAAAGCCCGCCCGAAAACACGATCACGGACACGATCGACGCCGGAATGACAGCCAGCATCGGTGGCACCGGCTTGCCCGCCTTGAACCAGATCCACCGCGGGTAGACCTCGCCCCAGCGCTGGATGAGCCCGAGCGTGAGGACCGCACCTCCCAGGCCCATCACGCTGAGGAACAGTCCGCCCCAGCGCAGCCCCGACTCATCCAGCCACCGCCAGAACTCTTCGGTGACCCCCAGGGGGATGCCCGCGGCCCAAGCGAAGCGGCTGGCGTCGTACAGCGCGGGGATGGAGGCGGCGACCGCCACCGCCCATGTCCCCCAGCGCCGGGCTGCCTCGGGCGTGGCCCAGCGCGCCGGACCATGTTCGCCCCGCCCGCACCGAACGCACGCGCTCGCCGTGCGCCGCTGGTACGCCAAGGCTGCCAGCGCCCACAGCAGCCCGCCCACCAGGACGATGAACAGGTTGATCCGTGACCACGGCACCAGCTCCGACATCGGCTGCCCGCCCGGTACCCCGGTGAAGGCGAACACCGCCAGCAGCGGCGTGTACGCCACCAGCATCAAGACCCGGTTGTCGGTGACCACCACGGTCAGCGTGACCGCCACCAGCCAGGCGAACCCGAGCAGCACGGCCCGCCCCCGCCGTACCCCTCTCGCGATAGCCAGCCCGGCGACCGCCCCCAGCACGCCGAGCACCGCGATCAGCGGCGCCGCCGCCTCCCGGGTCGCTTCCCCGAGCACTGACAGGCCAGGCTCCCAGTCGGGGTCGCTTCTGCCGAAGGGAAATACTCCGCCTCCGAGCGCCCAGAACAGCCCGAGCGCCCCGTAACCGAGCGACCAACCGGCCGCAGCGTACCCCGCCCAATGGGGCCAACGCGCCATGAGATTCTTCATGGCTCAAGCCTCGAACCTGCCCAACGCCACGCCTATCCGCCAAACGGCAGATCTTCTCCTGCCGTTGACGCCTCCGCTCCGCGAAAAGACAGAGGCAGGTCACGACGGACGACCGCGAACGGGGAAAGCTGCCTTCCGGCAACGTGCTACCAGCGGACCCGTACCCGGACCTGCCGGGAGGTTCACGCAGCCCGGCGGCGCACCACGGGGCGCCCTGCCGGGAGTCCCAGGTGCATTCTCGTGGACGGAGAACATGGTGTCCTGTACGCGCCCGAAACTAGGAGGAACGTCAGCCGCCGACCGCGCCCATCCGGCGCGGCGAGGACCAGCCGCTACCGAAGTGTTGCGGTCGGCTGACGGGAGACCACTGTTGTGACACCGAGCACCGCAGCCCAGACCACGATCGCATATACAGCCAGCCGTTCCATGCCGCCCAGCCCGAGTCCGAGGAACTGACCGCTGAGGAAGAGCGCCGTCGCCGCCACCCCGACCGCTCCGGCGAACAGGCTCCACACGCTTTCGAAGCGGTGGTCCAAGGCGCGCAGGCGCAGGCCGTACACGATCATGCCGACGTTGCCGCACACGAAGATCAGTAACGCACCTACCAGATGGAGCAGCATGTTCTCGTTCTCTGGCGCCAAGCCGACCAGGATCCAGCCGAGGCCGGCCAGCGCCACCATCGCCCGTCCCGCGCGCCCGCCCCGCGCGGCCGAGGCGAGGAGCAGACCCGCGACCAGTAGCAGGCCGAGGACGAGGAAGGACCCGTTCATCAGCGCGTGCCGGGGTGAACAGGCGGTGGGTCCGCACGCAGTGTTGCCCAAGTCGCTGAGGTAACCCTCCGAGACCGGGTACAGCGCCACCCACTCAGCTTGCACAACGAAGTCCACCACAAACACCTGCAGGCACGACAGCCAGATGACCCCGGCTGCCACAGACCGGTACATCCCGCTCGAGGTCCGGCCGTCCCAGAATCGACGCGTCCGAGCAGACGCCTTCTCATCAGCCATCACACCTCCCTGAGGTCCCAAGTCCTTTCATACAGCGATCCTTCCGTCCCGGGAGGTGCTGCGGTATCTGCCGAACGGCTGATTCGCCGGGAGTGTCAACTCGGGTGCGGCCCGATGGGTCACCGATCGAGGTGACCACGGTGTCGCAGTGGGAGCTGGGAATGACGCCCGCGGTGTCGCCCCAGGCGTATCGGGACGTGATGGAAGTGATCACGGATGCGGGGCACGGGCTCGCCGGCGGTCACGCCGATGCTCTCGATCCGCAGCTCGCCTGGCGGCACCAGGTCCCAGGTGGTGCCGCCGAAGCCGCCCAGCATCCAGCGCATGGCCGACATCCATCGGCAGGCGCCGCTCAGGGCGGTCACCATGAACCAGCACGTGACCGAGATCATGCCGGCGCTCGGGCTCGAGAAGTCGATGGGCTGGGACGGCGCCTTCGACGACAAGGCGGGCCGCAGCCGCGAGGCGCCGGCCAAGGCCGGCATCAACTCCTCCCTCAAACCGGAGGACTGCGCGACCGGCCCGGTCACCACGGACCTGGTGGAGGAGGCTCCTGGCCTTCCCACCCCTTTCCGGGCAGTGGCCTACGTAGGGGATCGCTCACCGAGCACAGTGGCGGGACCGCGCCGGATACACACGGGCTTCCTCGTTCCGCCGTCTCCTTCGTCCCGCATCGTCTCATATGCGCCCCTCCCCCAGCAGTCCAGGGAACTTCCGATCACCGGCCGGGGCGGAAGATGAGGTGGGGAGTGTCGGTGCCCGGGGTTGAGGTGACGTGTGCGTCGATGCCGAACACGTCCCTGACCAGTCGCGGAGTGAGAACGTCTGGCGGCGGGCCGTCCGTGACGACACGCCCCTCGGCCAGGACGTAGAGATGATCGCAGTAGGCGGCGGCCAGGTTGAGGTCGTGCAGGGCGGCGACGACGGTGACTCCTGTCGAGGTGACCAGGTCGAGCAGCTCGAACTGGTGACGGACATCGAGGTGGTTGGTCGGCTCGTCGAGCACCAGGACAGGTGCCTGCTGGGCGAGGGCGCGGGCGAGCAGCACGCGCTGCTTCTCGCCACCGGACAAAGTGCTGTAGCGGCGATGCGCGAGGTGGGCGACGCCCGCGTGGGCGAGGGCGTCCGAGACGATCTTGGTGTCCTCGGCGGTGTCGGAGGCGAAGGGGCGTTTGTGCGGGGTGCGGCCCATGGCGGCCATCTCCCAGGTCGTGACGTCGAAATCGGAGCGGGTCTCCTGCGGTAGCGCGGCGACCAGTTGGGCGGCGCGCCGGGGGGTGAGTCGCCACAGGTCCTCGCCGTCCACGGTGATGCTGCCCCGGGTGAGAGGGAGGTGGCGGTAGACGGCTCGCAGCAGGGTGCTCTTGCCGCTGCCGTTCGGGCCGATGATCCCGACGAAGCGACCGGAGGCGGCGGTGAGGTCGACGCCGGTGACGATGGGGGCTCCGGCGAGGGTGATGTGCACGTCCTGCAGGGTCAGGGTGGTCATGGTGGTCACAGTCCGGTGGTGTCGCGGGCGCGGACCTGCACGAGCCAGAGGAACAGCGGGGCGCCGATGACGCTGGTGACGACTCCGACCGGCAGTTCCTGGGGGTGCAGGGCGGTGCGGGCGGCGATGTCGACGAGAACGAGGAAGGCGGCGCCGGCGAGGGTGGCCACGGGCAGCAGGCGGCGGTGGTCGCTGCCGACGAGCAGCCGTGCGGCGTGCGGGATGATCAGGCCGATGAAGCCGATGCCGCCGGCGAGGGCGACCATCACACCGGTGAGCAGGGCGATGAGCAGGAACAGGTGGCGGCGCAGCCGGGCGGCGGAGATGCCGAGGCCGGCGGCGGTCTCGTCGCCGAGCAGCAACGTGTTGAGCGGTCTGGCCTGGGCGAGCAGGGCGATCATGGTGGCGGCCAGGACGGCGGCGGGCAGTCCGAGCGCGGCCCAGCTCGCTTCGGCGAGGCTGCCGAAGAGCCAGAACAGCACCGACTGGGTGGTGCCGGGGTCGTCGGCCTGGAGGACGAGGAAGCTGGTGACGCCGGACAGGGCGTACGTGACGGCCATGCCGGACAGGATCAGCCGCAGCGGGGCGAGGGTGCCTCCAGCGCGGGCGAGGACGTAGACGACGGCGAACGCTGCCAGCGCGCCGAGGAAGGCGGCCACGCCGGTCGAGACGCCGCCGAGGGGAGCGAATCCGGTGATGATGACGGCCACCGCGCCGGCGGCCGCGCCATAGGTGAGGCCGAGGACGTACGGGTCGGCCAGCGGATTGCGCACGAGCGCCTGGGTGGCGGTGCCGGAGACGGCCAGGCCCGCGCCGACCAGCGCGGCGAGCAGGGCCCGGGGCAGGCGCAGGTTCCACACCACGGTGTCCTGGCTGACGGTCCACGTGGCAGGGTCGCCGTGGCCGGTCAGGTGCCAGATGATGATGCGGGCCACGGTGCCGGCGGGCACGTCGACGGTGCCGAGCAGGATCGAGGCGGCCAAACCTGCGATGAGCAGCCCGGTCAGGACGGCGTACGCCGCCCAGGTGATCCGGCGGCGCGCTGGATCCGGCCTGGCCGGCGCGGAGAGCAGGTCAGGCTGCACGGTCGTCATCCGGCGGGCGAGAGCTGCGCGGCGAGGTCGACCACGGCGTCGGCGTTGCGGACGCCGCCGGCCGAGGCAGCCTCGTAGATCAGGCGGGCGAAGCGCTTGCCGGTCACCGCGCGAACGCCGCGCAGGGCCGGGCTGTCGAGCAGGTACTTCTCGGCTTCGGCGAAGCGGGCGTCGTTGGCGGCCTGGCTGCCCTTGTCGTAGATGATGATCAGGATGACCTGCGGGTCGCGGGCGACCACCTCCTCCCAGCCGACCTTGGTGTAGGCCTTGTTCTGGTCGGCGAAGAGGTTGCGCCCGCCGGCCTTGCCGATGACCGCGTTGATCACCTGCTGGTTGCCGGGCGCGTAGGGGGTGGCGGTGCCCTCGTCGTACTCGAAGGGGAACACGGTGGGCCGGTCGGCGTCCTTCAGCTGGGCGGATTTGGTCTCCACCGGGGCGATTTTCTGCTTCATCCCGGCGATGACCCGCTGGGCGCGGTCAGGCACACCGAAAATCTTGCCGAGGTTCTCCAGGTCCCGCCACACCAGCTCGAAGCCGGTCTGCGGACCGGTCAGCGCCGACTCGCACGCGGTGGACAGGGCGAGGTAGGACGGGACTCCGTCGGCCGCCAGTTCCTTCTGGGACATGGCGCCCGGGGCGTCGAAGTTGCTGCTGAAGCCGCCGAGTACCAGGTCGGGCTGTATTGACAGAAGTTCTTCGCGTGGCACCGGCTTGTAGCCGCTGCCCGCGGTGTACTTGCCGGACAGCGACGGCATGGCGGCGACCTGCGCAGAGAACTGCTGCGGCAGGCTGCCCGGGCGGGGCGCCATCCCCAATGCCGCGACCCGGTCGCCGAGGTCGAGCCAGAGCAGCAGCTCCAGCACGGCCGGCGTGAGCGCCACCGCCCGCTGGGGCGGGGCCTTGACGACGGACTCCACCCCGTTGCAGTCGGAGACCCTGACGGGGGTGAAGGCGGGCGCCTGGCTCTCCTGGACGCGGGACGGGGCGGCGGGCGCGCAACCGGCGCTCAGCAGCACCGCCGCCATCGAAGTGATCACGAACAAGCGGTGCATCACGCGCCTTTCCCGGATGATTGATCAGTGACCACCGAGGGCGGCTCGGCGGTGAGCAGCTTCGTGCCGAGGGCGGCGGTGACGGCCGCCAGCGCGGAGAAGCCCGCAGCCGCCACGAACATGACGGTCGTGCTGGTGCCCGCGTCCACGAGCGCCGCCGCGACGAGGTTGCCCAGCGCCGATCCGGCGAAGGTGGCCGTGATGCCCCAGGCGAAGGCCTCGGTCAGGGTGCCTTCGGGCGCGCACCGTCCGGTGAGTTCGAAGGTGCAGATGACCAGCGGGGCGAGGAAGAACCCGGCGGGCACCGACAGCGTCACCAGCGCCGGCACGTTAGGGGCCGCCGCGAGCAGCACGACGCCGCCTGCGTACCCGGCGAGGATGATGCGCATCCGGACCGAGGCGTCGGACCGCCACGGCCGCGCGCCGTAGACCAAGCCGCCGATCAGGCTTCCGACGCCGAAGGCCGCCAGCGCCAGGCCGCCAGCGGCCGGTTCGGTGGTCTGGCCGGCGAACTCCACGAAGGCGACACGCAGGATTCCCAGCAGTGCTCCGGCGAGCACGGTGACGATCAGCAGCACGACGATGCCCATCGACCGCAGCGGCCCGGCGAGCCCTCCCGCACGGCGGGCCGGCGTCCAGGACCGCGACGGCGGCAATGAGCTGAACCACAGCGTGCCGCCGAGCAGGATCACCGCGCAGCCGCCCACCGCCCAGCCCGGGCCGGCGACCGCGCTGACGGCGGAGACCAGCAGCGGCCCGGCGATCAGCGCGACGTCAAGCACCATGGCGTCCACGGCCAGCGCGGTCCGCCGGATCCCTTCGTCGGCGATCACCTGCGACCACAGCGCCCGCGCCGCGGCAGCCACCGGCGGCAGTGACAGTCCCACCGCCGCCGACCACGCCGCCAGAGCGCCGGTCGCGGGTTCCCGGTAGGCGGTTATCAGCAGGCCGGTGAACGCGGCGGCGTTGATGCCGGTCGCGATCGTCAGCGACCAGGTCTGCCCGAACCGGTCCACGAGCCGGCCGTGCACCGGCACTCCGGCGGCGTAGGCGACGCCGCCCGCCGCGGTCACCACGCCCGCCACCGCGTAGGAGCCGGTCCGCTCCACCGTCAGCAGCAACACGGCGAAGGTGCAGGCCTGCAGCGGCACCCGGGCGCACACGCCCACCAGCAGCAGTGACGGCACCCATCGGTGCCGCCACAGCCGCCGGTACGCCGAGGCCGCGCCGCTCATCGCGTCCGCGAGCCGGCCGGGTGCGGGGCGACGAGCTGCCGTGGATCGGTGAGCCGGGCCCGGGTGATCCCTTCCGGCATGCCTGTCGCGCCCAGCACGGGTAGCCCGGCGCCGAACATGTACAGCGCCCCTTCGGAGAAGCCGTCCAGGCCGAGCGCCTCGTCGAGCTCCTCGTCCCGGAACGCGGCGCTCTGCCAGGCGCCCAGCCCGACCGCGGTGGAGGTGAGCACGAAGGTCTGCCCCAGGTAGCCGGCCGACAGCAACGTCACGCGCAGCGCCCGGGAGTGCCGGTACTTGTACATCGTGCGCTCGAACACGACGCTCACGAAGCAGACGAACGCCGACGGCGTGCACATCTCCGACTCGTACGTCAGCCGGTGCAGCCGCTCCCGGTCGAACTCGGGATCGATGAGCTCCAGCGCGTGCGCCTCGGCGTTGTAGTGGTACAGCCCCGGCGGCACGTCCTGGACGTCGAGCACCGCGACATAACCCTCCAGCTCGTGGCGCGCGCCTCCGCACGGGCTGGTGCGCAGCATCAGCGTCCCGAGATCACCGGCGTCGTAGAGCTGCATCGGCGCGAACGTGTAGAACAACGCCGTGGACAACTGGGCCAGGCTCACCGGTTCGCCGGTGAAGACGCGATGGGTCCGCCGCCGCGTGAGCACCTGCCCGAACGAGTCGGTCAGCGGCAGGAACGCGCGCGGCAGATAGACGCGTTGCGCGTCCGGATAGGACTTGAAGATGGCCGGTGGCGTCCCGCCGGTCTCCCGCACCCAGCGGGCGTCGCTGCGGCGTTGTTCCAGGCTGTCGCCGGTGTAGATGGTGTTGCGCGTCCCGAAGTGGAAGAAGCGGGCCTCCTCCCCCCAGTGGCTCCACGCCTCCAGGAACCGCTCCTCGCGCCCAGCGCCGGCCCGGTCGACCAGCAGCCCCGCGTCGGCCAGCGCGAGGACGGCTTCCAGGACGGACTCGGTGTCGTACGCACCGAGCCGGGCGGCTGCCTTCTCGGCGGTCGACCAGTCGGTGAAGTGCTCCAGTAACGCCACCGCCTGCGCGTCCACGGCGACCGCGTTGTCGGTCTCCTCGTCGGTGGAACGGCTCTCCAGGTAGTTCTCGGCCGTCAGCTCCCCGTCGTGCCAGTAGATCATCAACGTCTGTGCCCGTCGGAACTCCGTCTGCGTCACGCGCGCTCCCTGCAACGGCAACCTGACCCGGCCGGTCGCCGCCGGGAATGCCCGGCGGCGACCGTCTTGCCTACTGACGGAACCGTTAGCCGTGGTTGTTGAGCAGGCGGCTACGGGTCTTCTTCCTCCGCACGACGATCTTGAGCGACTTACTCATGAACGATCCTCCTCTCCCGGAAGCGACTCAAGGGCTTCCGGTCCTGGGTTGCGGACAGTCCAGTAGTCGGCTGGCGAACCCGGGAAGTTCCCGGAGATTCCAGACTTGCACGCGCCTGCCGAGCAGCAGGTCGATCGCCGGGAACGCGGCCGGAGAGATCCCCCGGCAGGAACCAGCAGATCCAGATGGGCGCCGAGCAGTTCGCCGGCCTCGTCGAGAAGGCGCAGTCGGGCGAGTTCGACCGCGTGCTCCAGCCCTCCCCGTAGATGGAGGACGCCGCCCGCTGACAGGTCAGGCCTGTTCGCTCACCGCCTTCTCCTCGTCGTCGTTCAGGTGCTCGGTGAGGAAGTCGTCGCGCGCGGGAGGCGGGGCGAAGCGGCGTAGCCGCAGGCTGTTGGTGACCACGAACACCGACGACAGCGCCATGGCACCACCGGCGATGAGTGGGTTGAGCAGCCCGGTGGCGGCCAGCGGAAGGGCGGCGACGTTGTAGCCGAACGCCCAGACGAGGTTGCCGCGGATGGTGCGCAGAGTGGCGCGGGCCAGGGTGAGCGCCGTGGGGACGACGTCGAGGTCGTCGCGGATCAGGATGAGGTCGGCGGCGGCCAGTGCGACGTCCGTGCCGTCCACCACGGCCAGCCCGAGGTCGGCGCGGGCCAGGGCCGGGGCGTCGTTGATGCCGTCGCCGACCATGGCCACGCGATGGCCCTCGCCCTGGAGCCGGGCGATGGTGGCCTCCTTGTCGGCGGGCAGCACTTCGGCGATGACCTCGGTGATGCCGGCCTGGGCGGCGACGGCCCGGGCCGTGGTGGCGTTGTCTCCGGTCAGCAGCAGGGTGCGCAGCCCCATGACGTGCAGCCGGGCGATCGCGGCCGGAGCGGAGGGCTTGACGGCGTCGGCGAGCGCGAGCGCGCCGATGGCCGTGCCGTCGGCCGCTACCAGGACGACGGTGCGACCCTGACCTTCCCACTGAGTCCGCGCCTCCTCCAAAGAGGCTGGGATGGGGATGTTCTGCTGGGTCAGCAGCCGGGCCGAGCCGATGAGAATCTCCCGGCCCTCGACGGTTCCCTTCGCGCCCAGTCCGGCCAGCGCGGCGAAGTCGCTCACCTCGGGCAGATCACCGAGCTCGGCGCGGGCGTGGGCGGCGATGGCGCCGGCGATGACGTGCTCGGACGCGTTCTCGACGGCTCCGGCGTAGCGCAGAGTGTCCTCGCCGAGGAGTTCCACCACGCTCATGCGGCCCTGGGTAAGAGTGCCGGTCTTGTCCAGCACGACGGTGTCGATGACCCGCGCGGACTCCATGGCCTGGTGGCCTTTGATGAAGACGCCGAGCTTGGCGCCGGTGCCGGAGGCGACCTGCAGCGCGGTGGGGATGGCCAGGCCGAGCGCGCACGGGCAGGCGATGATGAGCACGGCCAGCGCGGCGGTGACCGCTTGGTGCGTCTGGCCGCCGGCGAGCAGCCACGCGGCCAGGGTCAGCGCCGACAGGACGAAGACGGCGGGGACGAACCAGCCGCAGATCCGATCCGCGAGCCGTTGCACGGCGGCCTTGTCGGCCTGGGCGTGCTCGACGAGCCGGATCAGCGCGGCGAGCTGGGTGCCGGAGCCCACCTGGGTGGCGCGGACGACGAGGCGCCCGCTGAGGTTGACGGTCGCGCCGGTCACCGTGTCGCCCTCGGTGACCTCGATGGGCACCGGCTCGCCGGTCATGGCGCTGGTGTCGATCGTGCTCTGCCCGGACTCGATCCGGCCGTCAGCGGCGATGCTCTCCCCCGGCCGGACCACGAACAGGTCGTCCACGCGCAGGTCGGCCACGTCGATGCGGTACTCGTTGCCGTCGGCGCGCAGCACGCTGACGTCCTTGGCGCCCAGTTCGGCCAGGCGGCGCAGCACCGCGCCGGAGGAACGCCGTGCCCGCGCCTCCAGATACCGGCCGGCCAGCGCGAACATCGTCACCCCTGCGGCCACGTCCAGATAGAACGCGCTGTCCGGCGCCGACAGCACCGCCCACAGGCCCGGCGCGGCAGGTCCGGCGTCGATCGGGAACAGGATGACGTACACCGACCACAGGGTGGATGTGATGACCCCGGTCGAGATCAGGGTGTCCATGGAGGTGGTGCCGTGCCGGGCGGCGCGGAACGCGTTGCGGTGGAACGGCCAGGCGCACCAGGTGACCATCGGCAGCGTGAGACCGATCAGCACCCACTGCCAGCCCGCGAACCGCCACTCCGGGACGAACGCCGTCCCCATCGACAAGTCCATCAGCACGAAGGCCAGCCCGACGGCGACGATCATGCGCCGTCCCAGCATCCGCACGCGCCGGTCGTCGGTGTCCTCTGGCACGGCCGACGCCTGCGGGGTGACCACCTCGGCGCTGTAGCCGGTCCGCTCGACCGTCCGGATCAGCTCCTCCACCGGGACACCGCCGGCTTGAACGGTCGCCTTCTCGGTCGCGTAGTTGACGCTGGCGCTCACGCCGTCCATCCGGTTGAGCTTGCGCTCCACCCGGGCGGCGCACGAGGCGCACGTCATGCCGCCGATGAGGAGCTGGACGGGCTCTCCATCGGCTCCAAGAACGGCCTCACCTGGTGATATGCGGGTCATTCAAACCTCCCAACGCTGTCATGGTCAAGGCGTCGCCCGCCCCTGGTGCATGCGGAGCACGCGGTCGGCGTAGGAACGCAGCCGCCGCTCGTCGTGGCTCACCACGAGTACCGCGGCGCCTTCGTCAGCGAGCCGGCGAAACAGGGCCGCGACGGTGGCCGCGGCCTCGGCGTCGAGGCTCGCCGTCGGTTCGTCCGCGACGATGACGCCGGGGTCGGCGATCACGGCCCGCACGATCGCCGCCCGCTGGCATTCCCCCACGGAGAGCGAACCGGGTCTCCGGGAGATGTCGATGTGTCCGAGTCCGACCCCATCGAGCGCGGCACGAGCACGTTCCTGCCGCTGGCGACGGCTGAGCCGCTCGCCTCTCAGCACGAGTGGCTCGCTGATCGTCCGCCACAGGGCCCATCGCGGGTTCAGGCTGGTGACGGGGTCCTGGAACACCGGCATGATCCAGCCTCGCCGGGGAAGTCGTGGCGAGCCTTGCCTGCCTCTGGTCCACAGCGGCATGCCATCGGCAAGGACGTCGCCACTGTCAGGTCGTTCCTGGCCGGACAGCAGCCTGAGCAAGGTCGACTTGCCCGATCCTGAGGGGCCGACGACACCGACGATCTCGTGGCGGTGGAGGCTGAGATCCGTGCCGGTGATGACCGGCGTCCGCTCGTCGTACGCTTTCGAGACCGAGCGAAGCTCTACGGCCGTGGAGCCGTTGACCGGCGGACGCTGCAGCGGCCGGGGCGCGGAGGCTTCGAGCAGCGAGCTCGTCACCGTGCTGCGCGGCGAGGAGAGCAGCACGGCGGCCTCGCCCGCTTCGACGACTCGTCCGCGATCGAGCACCACGACATGATCGGTGTGCCGCCCGACGGAGGCGAGATCGTGGCTGACCAGCAGGAGGGAACGGCAGCTCTTCCTGAGCAGGGTGAGCGAGCCGTCGGCGAGGTCGGTGTCGAGCGCGCTGGTCGGCTCGTCCGCGAGTGTGACAAGCGGGCGATGGGCCGCCGCCGCGACCGTCGTCGCGCGCTGCAGCATGCCCCCTGACCACTGGTGCGGGCGCTGGCCGGCGCGCCTGTCCGGATCGGCGACGGCCAGTGCCGCCAGTCCTTGCGCGACCGCGTCCGCCGGTGGGCGGAGCCGGTGCGCGTGCCAGGCCTCCTCGATGTGGTGGCGCACGCTGCGCAGCGGGTCGCACGCGGCGAACGGGTCTTGGCCCACGTAGCCGATGAGGCGGCCCCGCCACGTGCGCATGGTCGCCGTGTCGGCGTGGAGGACGTCGTGGCCGCCGACGGTGATCTCTCCGCTGACGTGGCTTCCGCTCGGAAGCAGTCCTAGGATCGCGCGGATGAGCGTCGACTTGCCACTCCCCGAGGCTCCGACGATGCCTACCGCGGCGTCGACCGGCACGGAGAAGGAGATGTCGTGGAGCGCCTCGAATCCGTTCGGATAGCGAACGCTCAGACTCTCGATGCGCAGCGCGGGATCGCTCACTGTCCGGCTCCCGGGCTCGTCACGTCTCGGAGCGCCTCGCTCAGCATGGTCGCGGCCAGCACCGTGGCGACCAGGCCCGTTCCGGGCCCGAGGATCTGCCAGGGGGCGTAGGCGAGGGTCTGCCTGGCGTCCGCGAGCATCGTGCCCCATTCGGCGGTGGGAGGCTGCGCGCCGAGCCCGAGGAACGACAGGCCGGCCAGGGCGATGACCACCTCGCCGATCCCCAGGGTGGCCACCACCGCGACTCCGCTCGCGGCGGCCGGGAGCACGTGCTCGAACGCGACCCGTCCCAGTGAGGCACCGGCCATCCGCGCGGCCCTGACGTGACCTTGGTGCATCGTCTGCCGGCTCGTGGCTCGCGCCAGCCGGGCCATGACCGCCCATCCGGTCGCGGACATCGCGATGATCAGATTGAGGAAGCCGGGACCGAGTAGCCCGACGATTCCCAGCGTGACGATCAGCCCCGGAAGGCCGAGCAGGACGTCGACGAGGCGGGACACGACGGTGTCCAGCACTCCGCCGACGCATCCGCTGATCACTCCCAGGACAAGGCCGGTGGCAGCGGTGATGACTGTCACGAGCAACGCGGAGCCCAGCGAGAGCTGGGCTCCCCACAAGGTGCGGGCGAGCAGATCGCGGCCGGCTTCATCGGTGCCGAGGAGATGTACGGAGTCGGGCGGCATGAGGGACTTCGGGTAGTCCGGCAGGTCCGGATCCATCGTGATCAGGGGCGCGATGGTCGCCGCGGCACCCACGAGAGCGAGGATCAGGATCGCGATCCGGGCATCCCAGCGCCCCAGCAAGCGGGAGAAGGCACCGGCCGTGTCGATCGCTGCCGTCTTCTGCCCGGGACGGAGGATCGCCGAGAGCACGGTCATGGGCGTCCCGCCTGCTGCCTCGGGTCGATGATCATGACCAGGAGATCCACCAGCAGGCTCATTCCGACGTAGGCCAGGACGGCGATCATCGTGAACGCCGTCACCACGGGCATGTCCCGCGCGGTGATCGCCTCGATGGTGTACTTGCCGACGCCGGGCCAGCTGAAGACGGTCTCTGCGATGGGCGCGCCGCCGACGAGCGTGGCCGCGCCGAGCCCGACGACCGTCAGGAACGGCGGGAGGGCGTTGGGCAGCCGGTGCACGAACATGTTCCGGAGCGCGCTCGCGCCCCGGGCGGTGGAGACACGGAGAAAGCCCGCGGCGTCGAGGTCGAGCAGGGCGGAGCGCAGCACCCTGGACCACACCGCCGCGGAGGCGAGGGCGAGCGTGAACGCGGGCAGGAACACGGTGTCCCAGGTACCGTCGGCGATCACCCGTCCCCACCCCAGCCGCACCGCCACCAGGTCCAGCAGCAGCACCCCGATGAGGTACGTGGGAAACGCCAGCGCGACGGTGCTGAGTGCCCGCGAAAAGTGGTCGGCCCAGCCGCGTGGCCGCCATCCGGCGAGGATGCCGAGCGTGAGCGCGAGAACGACGGCTATCAGCAAGGCCGCGGCCGTGAGGATGATCGTCGCGGGCAGGCGTGCGGCGAACTCGCTCGCCACCGGGTTCCCTGTGCGCCAGGAGAACCCGAGCTCGCCGCGGAACAACCCGGCGAACCAGTCCAGGAACCGGACCGGAACAGGCTGATCCAGCCCCAGTTCGGTGCGAACCGCCGCGACCTGCGAAGGATCGGGTTCCTCGATGCCCCTGACGTTGAGAATGCGCCGTGCCGGATCACCAGGGGCGGCGATGAGCAGGGCGAAGACGATGACGCCTCCGCCCAGAGCGCTCAGCGCCGCCTGACCGGCACGCCGCAACGCGATCCGTAGCACGACGTCAGATCGCCGGCGCGGTCTTGTGGTCGACCCAGAGATTGGGCACCGGCACCCGGTACCCCTGCCATCCAGGGCTGACGACGACGGTCAGCAGCCGTTGCGCCGCGACCGCGTAGTAGCCGCGGTCCCAGACCAGTTTCTGGATCTGTCCAAGCAGCTCCGTACGCCGCTTCTCGTCCGACGTCTTGCCCAACTCGGCGATGTGCGCGTCCAACTCATCGTCGGCGATCTTGGCGTAGTTGTTCGTGCCGCTGGAGGCGAGCAGCTCCGCCAGGGCCTGGTCCGGGCTCCCGCCGAAGGACAACAACGACGAGGAGAGCGAGACCTCCCAGTCCGCACCGTCCCGCGCCGCGCTGTGGTCGTCGACCTGGACGACCTTGACCTCGATGCCGGCCCTCTTGAGCTGGCTCTGCATCGCCGTGGCGATGGTGACGCCATCGGGCATGGAGGGCGTGCAGATGATGCGGATGACCAGGCGGCGGCCGTCCTTCTCGCGGATGCCGTCCTCGCCGACGGCCCAGCCGGCGGCGTCCAGCTCGCTCGCCGCGCGGTTCAGGTCGGTTGTCTGGGTTTCGATCGTGTACGGATAGCCGGGCGGGAACACCGCCTTGGCATGCCCGGCATGTCCCAGCAGCACCTCGTCGGCGATCGCGCGATAGTCCGTGGCCAGGTAGATCGCGCGGCGCACGGCCTCGTCCCGCATCAGCGGCGACGCCACGCGTGAGATGAGCCCGAACACCAGGCCGGTCGGTTCGCCCTTGAGGAAGTACGCGTCGGAACGCCCCCGCAGGGTGCGGGCGGCGCTCACCGGCATGTACAGGGCCAGATCGACCTCGCCCGCCTGAACCGCCTGGACCCGCGACGTCGCCTCGGCGACGAAGCGGACGCTGACCCCGTCGAGCGCGGGTCGTCCTTGCCAGTACTTCTCCACGGGAGCCAGTTCCGCGCCTTGGACGTCCAGGCTCGTCACCTTGTACGGCCCCGTGTACAGACCAGCGCTCAGCAGTGCCTCGGCGCCCTTCTTGGCGGCCACGTGCTCCTTGTACGCATCGACGTCCATGACGAGCACGTTCGACTCGTCCGCGAGCAGGTTGGGCATCGTCGGGGTCGGTGCGGTCGTCTTCATCGTCACCTCGAGCGGACCGGTGACCTTGGCCGAGGCGAAGTTCGCCGACCGGGAGAAACTAGGCTGGTTCTCGGCGCTCCACGCCAGCGTCGCCGCGAGCGCCTTCGCGTCGAAGGGCTTGCCGTTGACGAAGGTCACCCCGTCGTTCAGCTTGAGCCGCCAGGTACGGTCGTCCACCGCCGCGAGCTCGGACAGCACCCACGGCGTCGGCACACCGTTCGCCGACGCCCGCATCAGCAGCTCGACATAACCGAACTCGACGCCCCAGTAGCCGCTGGTGATGGGGTCGAGGTCGTCGATCGCATATGGCGTCGCGATGGTCAGCCTCTTGTCCGCAGCGGCGCCGGCAGGTTTCTCGGCCGTCGTGGCGCACGCGGTCACCAGAAGGAGCACTGCCATGGCGCATGCGGCTCCCAGCCTCCGGTGTCGCATGGAACCCAAACTCGACCAGCAACTTCTCATGACCGACAGGTCGGCTGCATCGACCCGCCGGTTCCCCCGACATGATCACAGCAAGATAACTAAGCCCTCGCCACGACTCAGGCGGCCAGCCAGGACGCCGACAGCTGGTGCCGAGCCCTGGCCACCCTGGAGCGCACCGTGCCCACCGGGCAGCCCAGCACTTCGGCGGCCTCGGCGTACTGCAGGCCCACGACTTGGGTCAGCACGAAGGCGCGGCGGCGCTCCGGTGGCACCTCGGCCAACAGTTCGGCGAGCTCCACCGCATCCTGCGGTCCGGGCACATCATGTGGCTGGCACCGCTCCGCGGCGGCCTGCCAGTCCACCAAGTCCGCCACCAAGGGCCGCGCCCGCGCGGCCCGGAACCGGTCGATCACCACCCGACGGGCGATGGACAACAACCATGCTCTGGCCGACGATCTCCCGGCGAAGCGCGGCAGACTGCGCAGGACCCGGACGAATGTCTCCTGCGTGAGGTCATCGGCCGACTGCGCGTCGGTCAGATAGGCCAGGAATCGGCGCACATCTCCGTACACCGCCTCGGTGAAGGCCGCCACGTCCGCCGGCGCGCCGTCGCGGGCGGCCAGGGCGAGCGAGGTCAGGTGCTGGTCCTCGTCGGTGACGGCAGCATTGGCGTCGCTGACGGCGAACTGCTCGCCCGGCCCCAGGTCGGGGCACACGCGATCGGCGGCGAGCAGCCTGCCGTGCCGGCAGTTCACCTCGGACAGGCGTGATGCTGCGGGAACAGGTTCTGGCATGGAGAACTCCCGTTTCGGGCGTACGACGACTGCCGGACGGAGCTGATCCGTCCGGTGAAGAGGGGAAACAGGGGGTTCAGGCGGTCGGCGGTGCGCGCCCGCTCAGCGAGTGCTCCAGCAGAGCGGAGCGGAGAGAGACCGGCTCGACGGTGCCTGCGATCACCGGCCAGTACGGCGTGCGGTGCGCCACGCGCAGCAACACGAGGACGCGTGCGCCGAGGCGACGCAGCAATCCCCACAGCACCGCCTCACCCCGTGACAGCCACAGCGCCGTCAACACGGTCGCCAGGCCGTGGGCGACCAGCATCCCCACGCCCGGCACGAGACCGGAGTGCGCATGCCCACCAGGTGCGCCAGACAGCGACGGGGCCAGGGAGAACAACAGGTGCAACACCACCTGCACACCCGCGAGGAGGAAGAGGACGACGTGCGTCCCCCGCTCCCGCCCGGTCGTCGGCACGGCAGCGGTCAAAGAGATCGCCAGAGCCGTCGCCGCCAGGGGGCCTGTCACTGTGCCGCCCCCGAGCAGGTGAGCAGATGCGCCCAGCCCGGAACACACCACGGCGAAAGCCGTGGCTCGAACCAGGCGGAACGTCACTCCAGCGGACATGACTTCGACTGTCACTCCATGGTGGCGGGCTTATCCGTCGAAGAAGCGGCGCGGCGGACTTTGAGTGCATGAGAGAGACCGCCCCCGGAAAACGGGTCGGCGGTACAGGAGCGTCAGCGAGCGATCAGCCCGGCGGGCGGGCCACGCCGCCGGACCGCACGCATGAATCCGGAATCGAGGTACGCCACCGCCTCCGCAACGGGCGTCACCCATATCGCGGACGCGACGGGATCGATCTCGCCGACGAGCAGCCGGCGCAGCCTCGGCAGCGGAGCCATCCCCCACAGCCGCACCATCAGCCAGAACGCGCTCTCCCCGCGATACAGCCACCAGCCGCTCACCACGGCGACGACCAGGTGCGCCACCGGCATACCCACACCGGACGTGCCCGCATGCATCTGCTCGGCATGCGCGACGGCATCCGGAGCACTCCTGGTGAACATCTCGTGCAGCAAGAGTTGGGCGCCCGCCGTGGCCACGAGAACGATTTCAGGCCCGCGCTCACGCCCGCTCAGCGCGAACGCCAGAGCGAAGGCCACCGCCATACCGACGAGCAGGGTCTGGGCCGTGACCGGCGCACCACCGGCGAGGACATGACCGCCCGCGGACATGACAACGCACACCGTCGCGAAGACGACGGCGCGTGCCATGCGGGCGATCCGTTCCAGGGCGGACACGACGCTCATCCTTCCAGCCGGACGGGTCGATGAGAAGACCGGCCCCGGACCGCCTCGCCCTCCACCCGTACAGGGACAGATACGCATCAGAACACCGGCAGGTTCGAGACGCTCAAGCGCAACCGCTCCGTAGAGTCAGCTCGCGCCGAAACCAGCCCGCCGACGACCACCGTGAAGAGCTTCTCCCCCGTGACCGCACCGACACCGACCGATCCCGACCTGCCGCCCCCTCCCGGGCGGACGATCCTGCGAGAAGCCTCTTTCTCCATCTGTGGTGCGGCACCACCGCGTCGGGCCTCTGGCCGAGCCGGTCGCGGGCGGATCCGCCTTCTTCAAGGAGTTCGGCGAAGGGGGGTACGCGAGGCACGCCGTCACCCATGGTTCCTCGCCTTGAGCGCCGCGCTGACCTGGCTGATGGTCAGCCGCGCGGCGGCGGCCGGATCAGGCGCCCCGCCCACCCGGCGCGACAGCCGGGCACCCACGCTGACCACAGCGAGCACATCGACCTCCAGCCGAAGACCTCAGCCAACCAGCTCAAGGTGGAGAAAAGACGCTGTCGAAGAACGGCGAGCCGGTGAGCGACAGGTGCGCGACAGCGCCACGACAGGGCTGCCCGCAAGGATGAGGAAGCCGTGATCACTAGAAAGGAAAACTCTGAAACAAACCAAGAAGATGGTCATCGGCGCGCTGATGACCATGGTCAAGGCAACGGCAGATCCGGTCACTCAAATGAGGCACATCCATGCTCGCTTCTCTCCCGGAAGGCTCTCCATGAAACGAAGCATCGTCTCTGCTGGCTTACGCTGGTCGGCCCTGGTCATCGTTCTGATCGGGACGATGATCGCGGGCAGCACGCCTGCGCTCACGGCGACCGCCCCGCCTTCGTCCGTTTCCCTTCATCAGGCCGCCGTCACAGCAGGGGCCGCCATGCTGGGCCGGCGCCCGGGCAGCGTCTCGGACTGGAGCGGGGACGGCTTCGCCGACGTGCTCGGCGTCAAAGACGGCAAATTGCTGTACTACGCACACCAGGGTGCCGGGCTTGAAGGGCCATGGCAGATCGCGGCCGACGTCAACTGGAGTCGCTTCAGACATCTGAAGGCCGCCGACTGGAGCTGCGACGGTTACGCCGACGTCCTCGGAATCGACCAGGGCGGCAATCTGATGTACTTCCCCCACAACGGGGCCGGTCTCAGCCCCCCGCAGCGCTTCGGCGGCACCGGCAGTTACAGCTGGATGGCGCACATGATGGTGGCAGACTGGAGTGGCGACGGATGCGCCGATCTTCTGGGCGTTGACGGCAACGGAAGTCTTTGGTACATGCCCAACAACAACCTGCAGCCCGGCCAGAGTGTGCAGATCGAGTATCGGATATTCGCCGGCTCGACCCCCCACGTGGTGGCCGCTGACTGGAGCGGCGACGGGTACGCTGACGTCCTCGGCCAGGCGAGCACCGCGGTCTTCTATTACCCTCACAACGGAGACAGGCTCACCACCCCGGAATTCCTCCGCCACGGAACGTGGAACTTCATGCGCGCCATGGATTGGAGCGGAGACGGACACGCTGACCTGATCGCCGTCGCTCCTGACGGCAATCTGTTGTACTACGCCAACAACGGAAACGCGATCGGCGGCCCGGCCGCCGTCATCGGTGTGGGCTGGTCCGGCTTCCAGCACATTCTCTGACAGGTCCCCTGGCGCCGGTCTCGGCACCGCCGGTCTCGGCACCGCCGCCCTCGGCGATCTGCCGGGCGATCGCCAGGCTCAGTCCGGTGCCGCCGACGTCCTTGTAGCAGGCGTCCAGCCGGGCGAACCGCTGGAACACCACCTCGCGTTTGCCCGGCTCGATGCCTGCACCGTCGTCACCTCCGGCACGCCTCTCATCAGCACCGCGATGCCGCCCGGGATGTCCCGGTCGTACTCCTCCGCCAGGCGCGATACGTGGCCGGGTGAAGGCGCCGCGATAGTCAAGGCTGCCGGGCAGTTGTGCGAGGACCGGGGCCGGAGCGTCGAACGGCAGGCCGCGGTCGGCGCCTGGAGCGACGCGCTGGCCGACGGTTACCGTTCTTGCATTAGCGTTGGCGATGTGCGTTTCGGGGTCTTGGGTTCACTGGAGCTGCGAGCGGCTGACGGCACCTTGGCAGAGGTACGTGAGGCGAAGGTCCAGGTGTTGCTCGTCGCGCTGCTCCTCAGCGAGGGCAGGCCGGTCGCGACCGACCGCCTGATCGAGATCCTGTGGGGAGACGATCTGCCCGCCAATCCCTCGGCGGCCCTGCACACGAAGGTCTCCCGGCTGCGACGCGTGCTGGAGAACTGCGAGCCGGGCAGCGGCCGGCTCGTGGAGACCCGCGCGCCGGGATACGCGTTGCGCGTCGATGCCGACGCGGTGGACATGGGCCGGTTCGCCGTCCTGCTGGGGCGGGCCACGGCGATCACGGACGCGGCGGCGCGATCCGCCGTGCTGACCGAGGCCCTGGCGCTGTGGCGGGGGCCGGCGTTCGCCGAGATCCGTGACCTCGGATTCGTCCGTCCGCCGATCCAGCGGCTGGAGGAGTTACGGCTGGCCGCGCTGGAGGCCCGTGCCGATGCGCGGCTCGAAGCTGGTGAGCAGGCCGACGGCCTCGCCCTCCTGGTAGGCGAGCTCGGCGACCTGACCGCCCAGCACCCCCTGCGAGAACGCCTCCAGGCGCTGTACCTGCGCGCCCTCGCCCGGGCCGGCAGGCAGCACGAGGCGCTGCAGGCCTACCACAACCTACGCCGCCGACTGGCCGACGAGCTTGGGGTGGATCCGGGGCCCGAGCTCGCGGCCGCCTACCAGGAGCTCCTGCGGCCGCCGTCCACGCCGGCCCTGCCGGAGCCTCGCACCAGCGTGCCCGTCCCGCTCACCGGGCTCATCGGGCGGGCCGGCGCGCTGGCCGAAGTGGTGTCGCGGCTCCAGTCCGCTCGACTGGTCACCCTCACGGGGCCGGGCGGCGTCGGCAAGACCCGCCTGGCACTGGAAGTGGTGCACCGGCTGGCCGGCACCTTCCCGGACGGCGTCTGCCTGGTCGAGCTCGCGGCACGCTCCGCCGACGTGGCCGAGGCCGCGCTGGCCGCACTCGGCGTCCGGGAAGACGCCAAGGCCGGCCCGATCAGCGCCCCACAACGACTGGCCGACGTGCTGCGAGGCCGCCGCCTGCTGCTGGTCCTGGACAACTGCGAGCACGTGATCGGGCCGGCAGCCGAACTGGCCGACCTGCTGCTCAAAACCGATCCCGAGCTGCGGATCCTGACGACCAGCCGCCGGTCGCTGGGGCTCGCCGGGGAGGTGCTATGGCAGGTGCCGCCGCTGGACCAGGACAGCGCCATGCAACTCTTCGCCGAGCGGGCGTCCGCAGCGGTCCCCGGCTTCGAACTCGATGCCGGTATCGCCGGGACGGTCGCAGAGGTCTGCCGCCGGCTCGACGGGCTGCCTCTGGCCCTTGAACTGGCTGCCATGCGCCTTCGGACGCTCGACATACGGGAGCTGGCCCGCCGACTCGACGACCGCTTCGCGGTGCTGAGCACCGGTCACCGGGGTGCCCCGCCCCAGCAGCACACCCTCCGGACGATGATCGACTGGAGCTGGGGGCAGCTGACCGAGACCGAACGCGCCGTACTACGACGACTCGCCGTACATGCGGACGGCTGCACCCTGGAGGCCGCCGAGACGGTCTGCGCGGGAGATGGCGTCGAGGCCGGGCAGGTGCTCGATGCGCTCGCCGGCCTGGTGGACTCCTCGCTGATCATGACCCCGCCAAGATATCGGCTGCTGGAATCCGTAACCGCCTACGGCTTAGAGCGTCTGACCGAGGCGGGAGAGACAGCGGCTGTCCAACAGAGACACCTGCACTACTACACCGCACTGGCCGAACAGGCCGAACGGTACCTGCGAGGGCAGCACCAGCGGATCTGGCTGGAACGCCTGGACACCGAAGCCGCCAACCTGCGGGCCGCGCTGGACTTCGCGCTCGATGCCGGCGCGGCCGAGCAGGCGCTCCGGCTGGTCAACGCGCAGGCGTGGTACTGGTTCCTGCGCGGCCGCTACAGCGAGGCCCGATTGTCGCTCGGCAAGGCCCTGGCCATCACAAGCGGCGGATCAGCCAGCTCCCGGGCCAGGGCGGAGATCTGGCACACCGGCTTCGCATCGCTGACCGACGCCGGCGTGCGGGCCTCGCCCGTGCCGCAGGAGACCTCCGGCGACCCAGCGGTACGAGCGCTCGCGGCCTGGCTGCGCGGATTCATCCAGTACGCGCCCGGCGGCGACCTGACCACAAGCGAGAACGCCATGAGGCAGGCGCTGAGAGAATTCCGCGCCCTCGGCGACCGCTGGGGAGTCGCTGCGACGCTCGCGATCCGGGCCGGCCAGGCGATGCTCCGAGGAAACCTGGCCGACGCGGGCGACTTCGGCGGCCAGAGCCTGGAGCTCTTCCGCAGCCTCGGTGACCGATGGGGACAACTACAGACCGTCCGACCGCTCGCGTCGCTGGCCGAGATCAAGGGTGACTACGAACGCGCCGAGCGGCTGCACGGCGACGGGCTCCAGCTTGCCGAGGAGCTGGCCCTGTGGCCCAGCGTCGCCGACCGCCTGATTGGCCTGGGCCGCATCGCCCTGCTCACCGGGCATCACAGCCGCTCCAAGCACTTCCACGAGCGGGCCCGCCGCCTGGCCGCCGAGCAAGGCTACGTCTACGGAGAACTGCACGCCGAACTCGGGCTGGCGCTGGTAGCACGCCGCGAGGCCGACTTCGAGCTCGCCGAGCAGCTGCTGCGCAGCGTGCAGGACCGCTACGACAAGCTGTCGTCCGCGTCCGGTTCCGCACTGATCTCAGCCGAGCTCGGTTTCGCCGCCGAACAGCGCGGCAACGCCGCGGCCGCCCTGGACCTGCACCGAGACAGCCTGGCCATCGCACGCCGCAACGGCGACCTGCGCGCGGTCGCTCTGGCCCTCGAGGGGCTGGCGGGAGCGCATGCTCTCAACGGGCGGCATGAGCAGGCGGCCGCTCTGCTCGGCGCGGCGTCCGCCTGCCGGGACTCGGTGGGCGCTCCGCTACCGCGCGCCGAACGCAGCGACGTCGATCGGATCACCGCCACGGTCCGGGACGCCATCGGCGAACAGGCGTTCACCGCCGGGTTCGCCCGAGGCCTCACGCTCAACCCGGCCGACATCTGTGGGCAGGCCAACGG
Organism: Nonomuraea sp. NPDC004580; assembly: GCF_040609855.1. Classification (NCBI taxonomy): domain Bacteria; kingdom Bacillati; phylum Actinomycetota; class Actinomycetes; order Streptosporangiales; family Streptosporangiaceae; genus Nonomuraea; species Nonomuraea sp. NPDC004580. Next base: position 63,095 of record NZ_JBEXLH010000015.1, read on the forward strand.
CGTCACAGGCGAGACGCAATCCGTGACGGACCCTTGTTCCCGCGCAGGTCACGCACACTGAGGCGGCACCTGCACCGGCGGCGTGCAGCGGCACGAACCGCCTGCGCCGTGCGGGAGTGCCCGCCCTCGCCAGGACGACGATGCGGTGTTTCACGGGGTTCTCCGGTCTGAAGCGCGGGGGCGGGGCATCGGGTGGCGCGGACCAGCTCCTCCATCCGCCGCATATTGGCGTACAGCGCCCTGCCCAGCACCACGCGGTTGAACAGGAACCCGCCCTCCGAGGACGTCTGCGGATCGACCCCGCTCGAGCTCACCACGGCGAGCCGGCGCACCTGGCACCGTTGCATCGCGGCGGCGATGTTGCCCCTTCTCCCCGGAAAGAGTCGTCAGAAGACCTTGGCGATGTCCCTGGCTCGCGCATCGGCGGCGCAGCGCGCGTCGTCCCAGTCGCCGGTGAGGGTGGGGTGGAACCGTACCTCCTGGAGGTCGGTCAGGCCGGTCCAGCGCAGCCAGTCGCCGAAGAACGTCGACTGATGGTCGGCGCCGAACTCCGGGCCGAGCCCCGGCCCCCAGACCGCGCTCGTGTAGATCACGGCGACCCTCTTGCCGCGTCCCGCGAGCTGGTGGCCGTAGCCGGTCACGGGGTCGACCGTGAAGATCCAGCCCGGCTGGCTGACCACGTCGATGAACTGCTTGAGCACGTACGGCACCGACGCGTTCCACATCGGCACGCTGAACAGCAGCCGGTCCGCGGAGTCGAACCGTTCGAACGTCCGCCGTGCCTTCGCCCAAGCCTCGGCCTCGGCGCCCTGCGGCTCGTTCCCGCCGAACACCGTCATCTTCGCCTTGGCACCGACGGCGAAGCCCGGCAGCGAGCCGTCCCACAGATCCCAGTGCTCGACCTCGTCGCCGGCGTGGGATTCCTGGTACGCCTCCGTGAACACCCGGGCGATCCGCAGCGACTCCGACGCCTCGTCACGTGGCGAGGCGGAGATGTGCAGCAGCTTGCTCATGGGACTACCTCCAGAAGTAGATGCGGACTGCAGTCCGCTTGTTGGCCGAAAATATACGGACTTGAGTCCGTTTAAGTCAACCAACGGGCGTTGAACTGGACTACAGTCGGACCCATGAACGACGCCGTCGCATCGCATCGGAGGGATCTGCCCCTGTTGTCCGGCGGGGTGCCGCAGGAGCGGGCGGACGCGGCTCGCAACCGGATGAAGGTGCTCGCCGCAGCGGAGCGGCTGTTCGACACCCTTGGGGTGGCCGCCGTGAGCATGGACGACGTCGCCGCGGCCGCCGGCGTCGGCAAGGGCACGCTCTACCGGCGCTTCGGCGACAAGTCCGGCCTCGCGGCGGCGCTCCTCGACGAACGCGAGTCCGAACTGCAGACCGCGATCCTGAGCGGGCCGCCCCCGCTGGGCCCGGGTGCGCCACCCGCCGACCGGCTCGCCGCCTTCGCCGCCGCCTACCTCGCCTACGTCGACGCCCACCTCGACCTCGTGACGCTGTCCCAGACCGCGAGCGCCGGGGCGCGGCTCCGTACGGGCTCGCACCGGTTGTGGCAGCACCACTGTGCGATCCTGCTCACCGCCGCAGGCGTCCCGGATCCTCAAATCCGTGCCGACACGCTGCTCGCGGCCCTGACCGCCGAGCAGGTCCGCCACTGGCGCCGGGACGAGAACCGGTCCCTGCCCGATCTCACCGCCGCGGTCGTGGCGATCAGCCGCCGCCTCGCGACGGTCTGACGTCCGCCACCTGCTGTCACCGGCCTCAGGGCCGGCCGCAGGACATAGGGCAGAGCTTGGCCTCGGGGTCGCGGGGTTCGTTCAGGAGAGGCTGGCGCTGGGACTTCAGGTGCTGGTCGAGGAAGGCCGCCACGTACGTGCGGGTCAGCTCGGCGGCGCGGGCCCCGGGCAGCGCGCCGTACGCCGGCTTGAGACCGAGGGCGCTCGCCAGCAGCGGGGAGTCGGTGAAGGACTGGTGGTCGGCGCCGGTCAGGACGATCCAGCGTTTCCAGCCGGTCAGCAGTTTCCAGTCGCGCTCCCATGAGGTGTCCGGGCCTCCGGGGACGTGTCGGGCCGAGCCCAGGAACATGAACGGGCGGGAGAGCCCGCTTCGAGGGATGCGGGCGTAGGTGGTGCCGTCCATGTCGATGCCGGCCCGTACCCGGGCGTCCTTGACCATGGTCGCCAGGGCGCTCGCCCCGCCCAGTGACTGGCCCACCATGGCGATCTTGGAGCGGTCGATCCTCGCCCACTGCGCGGGCAGGTGGTCGAGGAGGAAGGAGACGTCGGCCGCCCTGACGGCGACCGCCCCCGTGCCGAAGCCCGGGTCGTTGTCGCTGTCGCAGGCGAGGCATTCGGCGATGCGCCCGTCGGCCAGGGTCGTGGCGTGGCTCTCGTAGGGGTGGTCGATGCCGGCCACCACGTACCCCCTGCTGGCCAGGTCCTCGGCGAGGGAGGTGAGCGTGCTGATCGGGTTGGTGAAGCCGGGTGAGAGCACCACCAGCGGGAACCTCCGCCCGGTGGGCCGGGCGTTCTTGACGGCGTGCGTTCGTGTGCTGCTCAGGATGCCGGGCGGCACGCCCGCGATCCGCTTGCCCGCCAGCAGGAGCTCCGCCTCCTTCTGCGTCATGTACGGCGCCGGCGGGCCGTCCTTTCGCGCGGCCGGGTACCACACCGTGACCTTGAGTTCCCTGGCGTTCGCGTCGAGGTTCCAAGGGTCGGGGCGGGAGGTGTCCTTGAGGTGGAGTGCGGTGGTGCCGACCGGGTGGGGGCCCGTCGGGGCGGGCAGGGTGGCCGGGTTCGCCGGGGTGGGCGACGGTGCCGCGGAGCGGGGCGGGGTGGGTGGGGAGCAGGCGGTGAGGACGGCCAGTCCCGCGGCGACGGCCAGGAGAGGTCTCATGGGAAGGTCCGTTCACTTGCGCAGCAGGGTCAGGGCCTTGCCGAGGGCGGGGTCTCGGCCCGCGGCGGCGTCCTGCGGGGCCAGGGGGACGTGGTAGTCGGGGGGCACGCCGATGCGGTCGATCACCTCGCGGTTCGGCCCCAGGTGGTGCCTGGTGGGGAAGCTCAGCAAAGTGTTGTTGCTCAGCAGGTACGGCTGCGCGGGCCCCGAGATGACGCCGGCCGTCCTGGTGCCGACCAGCAGGCCGGCCCGCAGGTCCTTGATCACGGAGCTGAAGTGCTCGCACGCCGAGGCGCAGCCGCGGTCGGTGAGCACGGCCAGCGGGAGGCCGACCAGTTCGACGGTGTCGTCGGTCCGGGAGGTCTCGCACCTACCGGCCACCGTGCACTGGTAGGCAGTGGCCTTGCCATGGACGAACGCGCTCACCAGCCTGGTCGCCTCCAGCGGGCTGCCGCCGCCGTTGCCGCGCAGGTCCAACACGACGCCTGACAGCGTCCGGCCCTTGCGCAACCGGGCGATCGCCCGCAGGACCCGGTCCGCGGAATCGGGCGCGAAGCCGCGCATCCGGACATAGGCGATGTCGTCCAGCAGCTTCGACCGCACCACCTGCAGCGTGACCAGGTCCCGCTGGAACAGGCCAGGCTTGAGCGTCACGCTCCAACGACGGTTCTTGCGCAGCAGCCGCAGCAGGACGGGCTGTGCCTCCGGGTACCGGGGATACAGCTCCGCCATCGCCGGACTGGCCTTCCCGCCGATGAAGGGCGCCGAGCCGTTGATCTCCTCGATGACGTCGCCGGGCCGGAGCCCGGCGGCCCGCGCCGCGCCGCCCTGCACGGCGGTGACGAACAGCGGCGGGAGGGCGACGTCCGGGTCGCGGGCGTTCGCTTCGAGACCCAGGCCGTAGCCGTCGCCGTCGTAGTAGCGGGGCGGCCGTGCGTCGCCGTGCGCCCAGCGGGCGTGGTTGTCGCCGAGTGCGGCCACGACGGCCTCCAGGGTGACGACGGCCAGCTTCTCCCGCAGGTCCGGCACCTGGTCGGTGACCTTGCGGTAGGTGGTCTCGAAGGCGGTCCAGTCGGTGGCGCGGTCGCCGGTCAGCGGCGGCATGACGGCTTCCGGTACGTCCTTCCCGTTGCGGTTCAGCTCCTGGGTCAGGGCGGCGAAGCCGGTGGTGAGCAGCGTGCGGGCGTCCAGGGTGGCGCCGCTGTAGTAGGTGCCGAGTATGCAGAAGTAGGCCTGCTCGACGACGTCGATCGTGGTGGGGGTCTCCGCGGCGGGCGGCCCCTTCGGGGCGGAGCAGACCGTAAGAGAGGCCTTGCCCGCCTGGGTGCGCGGCGGCGCCGGCGCCGAGCAGCCCGCCGCCAGCAGGACGGCCGCCACGGCCGTCACCATCCTCCCGGTCATGACGGACGCCTGCGGATCCACCAGAAGGATGTCCAGGTCAGGACGAGGGTGAGCAGCGCGTAGATGCCGGTCTCGATCCACTGGAACGGCCAGAAGCGCTCCAGGGGATGGTAGGCCGCCTGCTGCCGGTAGCCGAGCCGGTTGACCTCGGCCATACAGCTGTCCAGGACCGGTGCTCCGGAGGGCGCGCAGGGTCCGGACGTCGTCGAGACCTTGACGGCCCCCATGCCGGACCCGGCGCCGGTGATCGTCTTTCCGGACGGATCGACGAGTTCGCTGGACATGACCCAGGCGCCCGCGTGGCCTGGCACGGCCGCGTTCAGGCTTATCTCAATTTGTCCGCCTTTATCTCTATTCATCCCGACTCCGTCCACGTTGGCCTGGCTGAGCTCGAACGTGCCGGTGACCGGGGGCATCAGGTGGGGACGTACCAGCAGTGGCATGGCGATCTGCAGCGCGGCGAAGATCGCCAGGGTGAGGGCCATGGCGGGCAGGGTGCGGCGCACCAGCATGCCCACGGTCACGCCCAGAACGAAGGCGAACGCCGCGTACCCCATGGGGGCGATGCCCCGCGCCCCGAACACCAGCGGCGCCATCAGCGCCAGCTCGTCCGTGGCCGACTTGTCCAGAGGGCCGGACCACCAGGTCACCGCGAGCCCGCACAGGCCGGCGGCGGCCATCGCCACCAGCCCGGTGAGGCCGAGCTTGACGGCCAGCCAGCGGGTGCGGGTGATGCTCTGGTTCCACACCAGCAGGTGCGTGCCGGTCTCCAGCTCGCGGCTGATCATCGGGGCTCCCCAGAACAGCCCGGCGACGGCGGGCAGGAGCAGCGTGATGAGGCTGACGGCCATGAAGGGCATGTCGTAGGTGTCGAAGAAGCGGTCGTAGAAGCGGCCGCAGGTGTCGTCCTGGGTGCAGGCGGCGATGCCGGCGGCGTACTCGGAGGCCAGGCCGGGGCCGGTCACGGCCAGTGCGGCGGCGAGGACGGCGAGCAGGGCGGCCATCATCGCGGCCGGGCCGCGCAACTGCCGCCAGGTCAGCCAGATCATCGCTGCACCTCCAGGGTGACGTGCGGGTGCTCGGCAGTGCCTTTGTCCATGTACGCCAGGACGAGGTCTTCCAGGCTGAGCCGGCTGACCGTCCATGCGGAGTCGTCGATGGGGGCCTCGGTGCGGATCACGTACGTGCTCTGCCGCTCGGTGTGGCGCGCCGAGATGACGTGCTGTCCTGTTGGCAACCGGCCGGGGTCGCGGCGCGGGCCGGTGAGCCGGTGATGGGTGGCCAGCAGCGTATCGACCTCCCCGGCGACCTGCACGCGCGAGTCCACCAGCACGATCAGGTAGTCGCAGGTGCGTTCCAGGTCGGAGACCAGGTGCGAGGAGAGCACGACGCTGACCTCGTGCTCGGCGACGGCCTCCATCAGGTGCTGCAGGAACTCCCGGCGGGCCAGCGGGTCGAGCGAGGCGACCGGTTCGTCCAGGATCAGCAGCTCGGGCCGCTTGGCCAGGCCCAGGGTGAGGGCGAGCTGGGCACGCTGACCACCCGACAGCCTGCCCGCCCGGTGACCGGGGTCGAGCCCGAGCCGGGCGATGCGGTCACGCGCCATGGCCGCGTCCCAGCGCGGGTTGAGCCGCGCGCCCAGCCGCAGATGATCGGCGACGGTCAGCCCGGCGTACACGGGAGTGTCCTGAGCCACGAATCCGACCCTGGCCAGTTGCGCGGGCGTGCTCGCGGGCCGCCCGCCGAGCACCGTGATGCCGCCCGCCGTCGGTTCGAGCTGGCCACAGGCCAGCTTCAGCAGCGTGGACTTACCGGCCCCGTTGGGGCCGACCAGGCCGGCGACGTGGCCGGCGGGGATGTCGAGCGTGCACTCGCGCAGCGCCCAGCGCCTGCCGTATCTCCTGCCCAGACCCTGGGCCTGCATGACGAAAGTCACGCCATGTCCTCCGATCAGCTGCCCCGACTTTCTCCATTTATCTATATTCCTAGTACTTTAGGCTTGTAGATGTGAGCGGAACATAAGAATCGCCGGCCACGACCGAGAGCCGACCGAGCAGGACGGCGTCAGGGGACCTCCAGGTCGTAGCCGAACGACACCCTGAGCGGCGTCTCGTTCCCGTCGGACTCGCCCATGCCATGTCCGTACGCCGCCGGCGCTGAACCCGAGTCCCGGCGGTGGAACGGATGTTGCGGCCCTGATGGACTGGACGGCCCCAACCTCATCTGCTCGGACTGCCAGGCCGAGATCGGCACCCAGGAGTCGGACTGCGGTGGAAGCCACACTTCGTCGTAACCCTCCCGGGACGCGACCGAGATGCGCGACCAGCCGTCAGGACGTTGACCGAGCGGCTCCGCTGGAAGGGGCATCAGGCCGTGCCGTGAGCAGGGCGGGTGTCCAGAGGAAGACCTTGGGGTCGCCGAGGCCGGAGTCGGTGAGCCATTGGGCGGCGCGGCGGGCGTCCTGCTCGTCCTCGATCAGGCCGTCGTGGTTCGGCCGGATGCCGGTGGCTTGGGCCACGTCTGTGACGAGGCCGCCGATGCAGGTCCAGGTGTGCCAGCCGCCGTAGTCGTAGCCGACCAGTTCGAAGCCCAGGGGCCGGTCTGCGGGGCCGGGGAACGGTTCGTGCCGGCTCAGCCGGCCCGGGACGGTGCCGCCTGATGGACCCCAGTCGCCCTTCGCCATGTCGGCCTGTAGTGCGGGGACGTCGGCAGTGGCGAAGCCGACCCCGAGCACGTGCAAACCCGGGGGGCCGGCCTGGGTCATGGCGGCTTCGGCTTCCTGCGGGCCGGCGAACCAGCTGTCCCAGCCGCTGGGGTATACACGCACCAGGTCCACGACGCATTCGCTCATCGACCACAGGTGAGGGCCGAGCAGTCCGATCTCCTGCCAGTCTCGCCGATCACAGCGAGTGGCGACCCGATAGCCGGCGAGGACGTAATGCAGACTTATGGCTCTTTTCCCTGTCTCGTCGGCTTTCGCGCCCTGGCCAGTGAACCTCCTTCCTAGGAGCTTCGATCTCTTCTGCGCAAGCGAATAACGGCTACCAGCTCGCGAGGACTTCGCGGCCCTGGGGGATGGCGAGGTCGAGGAGGCCGGGGAAGCGGGCGTCGAGGTCGTCGCGGCGGAGGCTGTTCAGACGCCTGGTGCCCTCGTCACGTTGACGGATCACGCCGGCCTCGCGCAGGACCTTGAAGTGGCCGCTCTGGGTGGACTTGCTGACGACGGCAAGGCGAAGGTCGCGCATGCCGGTTCCCCTTCGGGCCTGACGTCGGCGAGCCGGGCGACGATCGCGAGCCGCACCGGGTCGCTCAGCGCGCCGAGCACGGTGGTGAAGCGCAGGTCGGCGCGGTCGGCCCCAGCTGAAGGAGAACGGCCATGGGCACCCGCGCACGCCTGCACCTGGTCACCCCAGCCGACACCCCCGTGCTCGACCAGGACCTGAACTGGGCAGACCTGATCCGGATGCGCGCGAGCGAGCACCCCTCCCGGTCACGCCGCCCGGTCAGGCGATCAACAGGTGATCTTCCTGCTGACGTTGGTGAAGCCGCCGCCCTTCTCCGCGTAGACGTAGACCCGCCAGTCGTGGGTGCCGCTGCCGCACTTCGCCGGAAGGCCGACCTTCTTGTCGGAATCCTTGGTCCAGGTGTCGGAGTTGATGGTGTTCCAGCCGAACCAGTCCTTGCGCTGCACCCTGAGCGTCATCTGCCCGCAGTCGCCGACCCACGTGACAGTCCCTCGAACGTGGGCACCATCCTTGTACGGAATGCCGGGATTGACGTGACATGCCAGGGCGGTGGCGGCATGAGCGGGCTGGACCCCCGCCAGCAGTCCGGCAGAGATGGCCAGGGCGCTGATTCCGATTGACAGCCGCATGAATTCCCTTTCGTTCCTTGGTTGGATGAAAGGAACGCTACGAGCCCGCGGTATGTCGGCGGTATGCGTTGAGGGCAGTTCCCCGGAGACGCGAAACGCCTATGGAGGCGACGTAAGACCTCGAGCAATCGAGGCAGACGCCGACGAAGCAGGCAGAGGATCATTGAGATTCTCCGAACGGTAGCGGTTCATCGCCGTGGTGGTGGCCCAGGCGACGTAGTCGTGGAGCGCCTGCCGCAGCCGCTCGTCCGCCCCAGGCCGACGTCGTCGAGCGCCTGGCCGAAGCAGGCGATCGCGCGGCGGTCCAGCTCCTCGTGCGGGCCGTTGCCGCTGTGGACGCGCAGGGCCCGCGTCTCGCCGCCGTGGGAGGCGGAGTAGGTGGCGGGGCCGCCGAGGGCCATGTCAGCGGGCTACGACAGTTCGGCGATGCCGTCGAGCAGGGCCAGCTCGTCGGCGGTCAGGCGGATGGCGCCGGCGGCGACGTTCTCCTCCAGGTGCGCGAGGTCGCCGGTGCCGGGGATGGCGAGGACGTGGCCGCAGCGGTGCAGGGTCCAGGCGAGGCGGACCTGCGCGGGGGTGGCGCCGTGGGCCTGCGCGACCTTGGCGGCCTCCGCCCGGCCCGTCTCGTGGTGGTCGCCGTGCGGAAGGGCGCCGGGGATGGCGGCGGCGACGGAGAAGAACGGCACGAACGCGATGCCGTGCCGCCCGCACGTCTCCACAAGCGCGTCGTCCTCGCGCTCGGTCAGGCCGTACCGGTTCTGCACGGACACCACCGGCGCGATCTCCATCGCCTCGACGAGCTGCTCCTCGGTGACGTTGGAGACGCCGAGAGCGCGGATCAGTCCGGCCTCGCGCAGCGCGGCCAGGGCGCCGAAGTGCTCGGCCAGGGAACCGGGCACGCGTTCGAGCCCGGCGCCTCAGCGCAGATTGACCAGGTCGAGGTGGTCGCGTCCGAGCTGGCGCAGGTTCTCCTCGACCTGGGCGCGCAGCTCCTCGGGCCTGGCGTACTCCTCGAAGCCGCCGTCCCGCGACCGGCCCGGCCCGACCTTCGTGGCGATGACCAGGTCCTCGGCGTACGGCTGGAGCGCCGTGCTGATCAGCTCGTTGACCGAGCGGGTGGGCAGGAAGTAGAAGGCGGCGGTGTCGATGTGGTTCACGCCCAGCTCGACGGCATGGCGCAGCACGGCAATGGACTCGGCTCGGTCCTTGGGCTTGGGGGCGGCCGGCGTGCCCGCCACGCGCATCGTGCCGTACCCGATCCGGTTGACGGTACGGTCGCCGAGCCGCCAGGTGCCCGCGGCGGCGGCGTCAGGGGTGCTGTTCAGGTGAGTCGTCATGGGGCTCAGCGTGCAGGCCGGGCTCCGGCCTGCTGCTCGACTCGGTGTCCGCGCGCGAGCTGGCCCGGCGCCGCGACAGCCTCGGCGCGGAGATCCGCATCAGCAAAGAGGAGCTGAACGAGACGATCATCCTCGACCGCCGGGTGGTGATCCTGGCGGGCGACCTCAGGGCCGGTCGGCGCGGCTACAGCGTGATCTCCCAGCCGGAGATCGTGCAGGGCGTGATGTCGCTGTTCGAGACGGCATGGCGGTCGGCGACCGACCTCGCCGTCCACGACGCGCAGGTGGCCGAGATCCGGCAGCTCGCGCCCGCCGTGCTCGACCTGCTCGGCCAGGGGGTCAAGGACGAGACCGCGGCCCGCAGGCTGGGTCTTGGCGTGCGGACGTACCGGCGGCGGGTGGCCGAGCTGATGGACGCGCTCGGCGCGGAGTCCCGTTTCCAGGCGGGCGTCCGGGCCCGTGAGCTGGGGCTGGTGTAGTCAGCTCACCATCGCGTAGGCGGGCACGGGCTTGACCAGCGTGGCCGTGTCGCCGTCGGACGACTCCAGCCGGTAGCCCTGGGCCTGGTAGATGCGGAGGTTGCGGGCGCTGCGGGCCCCGGTGGACAGGACGATGCGGCGGCAGCCGGCTTCGGCGGCGGACTCGGCGCCGTGCAGGAGGCGGCGTCCCACGCCCTGGCCGCGCAGGTCGGGCACGACGGCGAGACGGCCGATGTGCCAGTCGTCGTCCACGCGGCGGGTGCGCACCATGCCGAGCAGCCGGCCGTCCCGCCACAGGCCGGTGACGTTCCAGGTCGCCAGCCAGGCGCGCACGCCGTCCAGCGACTCCCCCAGCGCGGGGATGTCCAGGGTGTCGTTGGCCAGCGCCTCCTCCACCCAGCAGCAGCGCTGCAGCACCAGGACGTCGGGGGCGTCGTCGGGGGTCAGCGTCCTGGCGTACGCGCCAGGCAGCAGGTCCGGCCGTGCGCCGGGACGCGTGCGCTCGCGCATCGGCCGCAGCGCGTGGGCGAGGCGGACGAGCTCGTCCAGGACGCCGGCGGCGGCCTGGTCACGTCCGGGATCCGGGCGGAGGGTCCCGCCGGAGATCGCGTCGCCGATGCGCAGGGCGACGGTGGCGCCCAGCGGCACCAGCCGCAGCGTGGTGACGACCTGCTTGGCGTGCTGGACCGACCGGGTGCCGGCCGAGGTGTTGCCGTAGCTGACGAAGCCCATGGGCTTCCACGCCCACTCGCGGCCCAGGTAGTCGAGGGCGTTCTTGAAGGCGGCGGGCATGCCGTAGTTGTACTCGGGGGTGACCGCGATGAAGCCGTCTGCGGCGTCCACCATGGCGCTCCACCGCTTGGTGTGCTCGTTGCGGTAGCGGCCGGAGGCTGGTTCGTCCTCCTCGTCGAGGAACGGCAGGTCGAGGTCGCTCAAGGCGACGGGTACGAGCTCGGCGCCCAGCTCCGCGGCCCGCGCCGCGAGCGTGCCGGTCAGCCACCCGCTCACCACGGGGCCGAGGGCGCCGGGACGGGTGCTGCACGTGAGGACGAGGATCCGCAGGTATTTCGTTGACATGGAAACGACCTTAGCTGGTATCTTGTTTACATGTCAACGAGAACGGTGCGCTGGCTCGACGCCGACGAGGAGCGCGCCTGGCGCGCCCTGCGCCGCATGATGATCGCGATCCAGACGCGCACCGCCCACGACCTGGCCGAGATCGGCCTGTCCGAGCCCGACTACGAGGTGCTCAGCACGTTGTCGGAGCGGCCTGGCCACACCGCCACGCTGCGCGAGCAGGCCGCCAAGATGGGCTGGTCGCGCAGCCGCCTGTCCCGGCACGCCACCCGCATGGAGGAGCGCGGCCTGGTGCGGCGCGAGCCCGACCCCGACGACGGCAGGGGCTGCTACCTCGTCCTCACCGAGCACGGATTGCACACCCTGGAGGACGCCGCCCCGGCCCACCTCGAGTCGGTGCGCCGCCACGTGATCGACCGCCTCTCCCCCGCGGACCTGTCCGCCCTGGAGGCCATCGCCGGCAAGCTGGAGGAGCCGCCTACCCCTTGATCGCGCCCGCCGTCATGCCGGCCGCCACGGTGGAGACCAGCACCGTGAAGAAGACCACCGAGCGCACGAAGACGCGCAGCGGCCGCCGACCGTCAACTCTCCCCCGCGGATTCCCGCTCATGGAGAACGGTCACGCCGTCGAAACGGCGCCGCCCGGCTCCTACACCTTCGTGGCCGGGCTGATCAGGAGCCGGTCAGGTGTCCCGCGCCCCTCTGACCGGCTCGTCGATCAGGGCATGTCGTCGAGCTGCTCGGCGATCCGCTCCAGGCCGTCTTTGATGAGCCGGCCGTAGTCGTCGTCGCCGAGCACGTGGATCTCGTCCCGCGCCCGCTGCAGGTGCTCGCGGGCGCGGTCGAGATCGCCCAGCTTGCGGTAGCACTCGCTCAGGTTGAGGTGCAGCGACGGATAAAGGCCGGCCACCGACAGCGGCACCCCCGCCTCGGCCACCCGCTCATCGGTGACACGATCGGCCGCGGCCAGCGCCCGCAGGTCCCACGTCAGCTCCTCGTGCACGTCGTCCTGCACGTCGGCCATGGAGTGAGCGAGCACGCAGACGTGCAGCGGATCACCCTGCTCACCGCCGATGTCCTCCCAGATCCGCGCGAACAGCTCACGGGCCGCGTCACGCTCACCACGCTGGTGGTGCAGCTCGACCCCCTCACCGATGCGGGCCATCGTGGGATCGGGGTACATCGGCGGCTCCTTCACCTCGGGGGGTCCGGGGAGCACTGTACTCGCGATCACACCTGGCCGACGCCGCCGTCCACGGGGAGGTCGATGCCGGTGACGAAGCTGGAGTCGGCGGAGGCGAGGAAGAGCGCGGCGGTGGCGATCTCCGCCGCGTCACCGAGCCGCCCGATGGGCACCTGCGCGGCGATCCGCTCCTTGAACCCTGCCGGGAGGTCCGCGAACGCGGGGGTGTCGATCGCGGCGGGGCTGAGCACGTTGACCCGGATGCCGCGCTGCTTCAGGTCGGTGGTCCACGTGCGGGCGAACGACCGCAGCGCCGCCTTGCTCGCGGCGTAGACCGTCGTACCGGGTCCGCCCTTGTCCGCCGCGCCCGACCCGATGAGCACGACCGAGGCGCCGTCGGACAGCAGCGGCAGCAGCTTCTGCACGGTGAAGAACGTCCCGCGCACGTTCACCCCGAAGACCGCGTCGAACGACTCCTCGGTCACGTCGTCGATGGTCTCGTTCCACGTCCAGACGCCGGCGTTGGCGACGAGCACGTCCACCTTGCCCGCCTCAGCCGTCACGACCTCGGCCAGGCGGGCCACGTCGGAGACCCGGCCGACGTCGCCGAGCACCCCGGTCACGCCGTGGCCCATCGAGGCCACCGCCGCGTCGAGCCGGTCCTGGCGCCTTCCGGTGATGAACACGCGCGCGCCCTCCTCGACGAACAACCGCGCCGTCGCCAGCCCCAGCCCCGACGTCGCACCGGTGACCACCGCGACTTTCGCGTCCAGCTTCGCCATATCGCTCCCCCCATCGTCAAGCTGAGCCTGCCCTCAACTTTTTCTCCTGCTCACTGTAGCGAACTTGAGGCAACCCTCAAACTGGACCGGCGGCCGAGGTGCTGGAGGTGCGGGGGGATTCACGCGCGGCCATGTTCGTAGGCCCAGGCGGCGATGCCCACGCGGTTGCGTACCCCGAGCTTGCGCTGGACGTTGGCCACGTGGGTCTTGGCGGTGCCGGCCGAGATGAACAGCTCGGCGGCGATCTCGGGGTTGGACCGGCCGCCGGCGACGAGCTTGACGACCTCAAGCTCGCGGTCGCTCAGCGGTTGCTCGCCCGGTACGCCGGTCCGGGTGGGCGACGGGGTGAGATGGCGCAGCAGGCGTACGGTCACCGACGGGCTGATCAGCGCGTCGCCGGCGGCTGCCGCTCTGACGCCCTCCACGAGGAGCGCCGGCCCCGCGTGCTTGAGCAGGAAGCCGCAAGCTCCCGCGCGGAGCGCGGCGTGCACGTACTCGTCGAGGTCGTAGCTGGTCACGACGATCACCCGCATCGGCGCCGCCGTCTCAGGGCCGGCCAGGCAGCGGGTGAGTTCGAGCCCGTCCATGCGCGGCATGCGGATGTCGGCGACGACCACGTCCGGTCGCAGCTCGCGGGCGAGGGCGAGCGCGGCCAGGCCGTCCGGCGCCTCGCCCACCACCTCCAGGTCCGGCTGGGCCGCGAGGATCGTGCGGAAGCCGCGCCGGACGGCCGGCTGATCGTCGGCGATCAGAACCCGGATGGTCATGGGAACACCGCCTTCACCACCCAGCCGCCGCCGGCGGCGGGGCCGGAGGCGAACTCGCCGCCCAGCGCCTGCACCCGCTCGGCCAGCCCCACCAGGCCGACGCCGGCGCGTTCGGCGGACGGCAGGCGCAACAGGGCCTGGTCGCGCGCCTGGCCGTGCGTATGGCCGTGCGCTTGGCCGTCTGCACGGTCGGCGACGGTCACGACGACCGCTCCCGTCTCGTCGCTCACCTGGATGGTCACGCTCGATCCGGCCGGCGCGTGCTTCCTGACGTTGGTGAGCGCTTCGACGACGATGCGGTAGATCGTGGTTCCGACCTCGCGCGGTACCGGGCCGGACGGTCCGACACGCATCTCGGTGTCGGGGAAGCCCGCGTCGGCGAAACGCCGCACCAGGTCGGGCAGGTCGTCAAGTCCAGGCAGGGGCTCGGCTGAGGCGCTGTCGCCCTCCAGTTCGCGCAGCATGCGTACGGTCCGGTCCATGGAGGCGAGCGCTCGCGCGCCGTCCTCCTCGATCGCCCGCAGGGCCGCCGCGGCCTCGGCCGGATCGCGGTCGAGCAGGATCTGCGCCGCCTGTGCCTGGATGACGATGGCGCTGACGTCGTGAGCGACGAAGTCGTGCAGGTCGCGGGCCAGTTGCAGGCGCTGGGTGCGGCGGGCCTGCGTGACCGCGTCGACCCGGCGCCGGTCGAGGATGCGCAGATAGGCGCCGAGACCGACCGCGCCCGCCGTGCCGATGGACCAGAAGAGGGTGAGGGCGACCGCGTCGAGACCCGAGGGCGGCGGCTGGGTGATCTGTAACCCCAGCAGCGCTTCGGAGATCGCGGCCACTCCCACCGCCGGGGCTGCCTGGCGTACGGCGGACCAGCGCACGGTCAGCGTGATGAGCGTGAGCACGGCGACCGTGTGGACCCAGGTCGATGGGCCGCCGGGGATGCCCGGATCGGCCAGCCAGACGAGCGTGCACATCGCGCCGGCCGCACCAGTGGTCGCCGTGATCGCCGGAAGGAGGGGGCGCGCCTTCGGCCACCAGACGAGCGACATGGCCGCGACCGTGAGCAGCGCGGGCACGGCGACGAGCGGGCTCGGGAGCGGCCGGAGGACGAGGGTGAGCGCGAGCGCGCCGGCCACGGCCGGACCGCCGGCGAGGAATCTCATGACGGCACCTTAGGGCAGCGGTCCGCGGCGGCGAATCAGCCGATCGGCAGATGTCTTCCCCCGCCGGACGGCACAGTCTGGGTCCCGGTCATCCACGACGCTCCTGGAGGTAGAAACGATGACGATCAACTTGCTGCACAAGGCTCCGGCCGCCGGTGACACCGAACGCCCCGTCCCGCGCTGGGCGCTGCGTGCCGCCTACGCGCTTCCCTGGCTGCTGCTCCCTTCGTGCCTGTGGAGGCTGCCGTTCGCCTTTCACTTCGAGATGGGTCAGCTCAGCGACGCGCCGGTGTCGCCATTGTGGCTCACCATCCCGTACGTGTTCGGGCTCAGTGTGCTCACGGAACTGGCGGCACTCCTCAGCATCGGTCTGGTGCGCCGGTGGGGCGAGGTGGTGCCGGGCTGGATCCCGGTCATCGGCGGTCGGCGTGTGCCGCCGATGGCGGCGGTCGTCCCCGCCGTGGCCGGTGGGCTGCTCCTGACCGCGGTCTCGGTGTGGATGGTGCTCTCCTGGGTCGGGGTCTCCGGGCGCGTGGCGTATGAGAACGGCTGGTGGCAGGCGCTGGCCATGGTGTGCATCACCCCGCTCGCGCTGTGGGGCCCGCTCGTGCTCGCCCTGGCCTACGCCTACCACCGGCGCCGCCGCAACGCCTGAAGCGCCCTACCGGCGTTGAACGCTTGCATAACGAACAATACATTCGTATAGACTCTTGGGCGTGCGACCAATCACTGAAGAGGATCTGACGACGCGAGCGCGCATCCGCGACGCGGCGATGACGTTGTTCGCCGAGCAGGGAGTCAAGGCCACCACGATCCGCGGGATCGCCGAGGCCGCCAAGGTCTCGCCGGGCCTGGTGCAGCACCACTTCGGCAGCAAGGAGGCGCTCAGGCACGCGTGCGACGAGTACGTCCTCGGTTACCTGCGCGACCAGGTCACCGCGGGCGTCACCGACCGAGGTCTGGACAAGCCGGAATTCATCGAGAACGTGCACCGGACCGCGCCGCCCCTGATGAAGTACCTCGGCCGCGCCCTCGTGGACGGCTCCCCGGCAGCCGCCGCGATGTTCGACGAACTCGTCCGTGTGACGGAGGAGCATCTCGCCGGCGACGAGCGCCCCGAGGCCGATCACCGCGCCCGCGCGACCGTGCTGACAGCGATGAAGCTGGGCATCACGGTGCTGCACGAGCACGTCTCCCGCGCGCTCGGCACGGATCTGTACGGCTCCCGGGGCGCGCTGCGCGTCGGCAAGGCCCAGCTCGACCTGATCAGACCGGAATTCCTCGGCCGCGAGCTGTTCGACCAGGCGCGGACGGGCCTGGAGAAGCTCGAGGGACAGCAATGAACGCCGCAGTGCACGCCGCCGGCCTGGTCAAGACCTTCGGCCGGGCCAGGGCTCTGGACGGGCTCGATCTCACGGTCAAGACGGGTGAGGTGCACGGCTTCCTCGGCCCCAACGGCGCGGGGAAGACCACCACGATCCGTATTCTGCTGGGGCAGATGCGCGCCGACGGCGGCCGGATCGCGTTACTCGGCGGCGACCCCTGGCGCGATGCCACCGAGTTGCACCGGCGGCTCGCCTACGTGCCCGGCGACGTCACCCTGTGGCCCTCGCTCACCGGCGGGGAGGTCATCGACCTGCTGGGCAGGGTGCGCGGCGGCCTCGACCCGAAACGCCGCGCCGAGCTGCTGGAGCGCTTCGAGCTCGACCCGCGCAAGAAGTGCCGCACCTACTCCAAGGGCAACCGGCAGAAGGTGGCGCTGGTGGCCGCGTTCGCCTCTGACGCCGAACTGCTGATCCTCGACGAGCCGACATCGGGTCTCGACCCGCTCATGGAGGCGGTCTTCAACGAGTGTGTCCTGCGGGAGAAGCGCGATGGCCGTACCGTGCTGTTGTCCAGCCACATCTTGTCGGAGGTGGAGACGCTGTGCGATCGCGTCAGCATCATCCGCGCCGGCCGCGCGGTCGAGTCCGGCAGCCTGGCCGACCTGCGCCACCTCACCCGGACCTCCGTCACCGCCGAGCTGATCGGGCCGGCGCCTGGCCTGGCCGCCCTGCCCGGCGTACACGGCCTCACCGTGAACGGCGCACGGCTGCGCTGCCAGGTGGACGGCGACGCGCTCACCGCGGTGCTCGCTGAGCTGGCCCGGGCGGGCGTACGCACCCTGACCACACAGCCGCCGACTCTGGAGGAACTGTTCCTGCGCCACTACGAGGGAGCCGCGAGATGACCGGCACCCTGACCGGCACAGGGACACTGATCCGGCTCATCCTGCGCAGGGATCGCGTGCTGCTGCCCGTGTGGATCGCGATCACCGCGCTGCTTCCCGCGAGCATCGCCTCTGCCACCGCCGACCTGTACGCCGACCAGGCCGCCCGCGACTCCTTCGCGGCGGCCTCGGCGAGCAACCCCGCGCAGCTGGCCATGCGCGGCCCCATCTACGACGCGAGCGTCGGCGGCCTGACCGCATGGACGCTCGGCTCCTCTCTGGGACTGATCGGCGGGCTGATCAGCATCCTGCTGGTGATCCGGCACACTCGCGTCGAGGAGGAGACCGGCCGGCGCGAGCTGCTGGCCTCGGGGGTCATCGGCCGTCACGCCCCGCTGGCCGCCGCGCTCGCGGTCGTGTCGGCCGCCAATCTGCTGCACGGTCTGCTGTCGGTTCCCGCTCTGGTCGCGGGCGGGCTGCCCGCGGGTTCCTCGCTGCTGTTCGGGCTGTCAACCGCCGCGGGGGGCTGGGCGTTCGCGGCGGTGGCCGCCGTCACCGGGCAGATCACCGCGTCCTCCGGTACGGCGCGCGGCATCGCGATCGCCGTCGGCGGTCTGCTGTTCGCGCTGCGCTCGCTGGCCGACCTCGGTGGTGTGGGCTGGCTGGCGTGGCTGACGCCGTTCGGCTGGGTCCGGCTGACCAGACCTTATGCCGGGGACCAGTGGTGGGTGCTGGGATTGATCGCGGTGTTCGCCGCTGCCTCGGCGGCGGCCGCGTTCGCCCTGTCCGCGCGGCGGGACGTGGCGGGCGGCCTGATCTCCGCCCGCCCTGGACCCGCCGAGGGGACGCTGCCGGGCACGTTCGGCCTGTCCGCTCGCCTGCACCGCGGCACCCTGGCGGGCTTCGCGATCGGTTTCGGAGCGCTGGGCGCCCTGCTGGGTGTGGCGGCGCGCGGGCTGAACGCCCAGCTGGACACGCCGCAGTTCCGGGAGCTGGCCGCGACCCTCGGTGGAGCCGAAGCCCGGCTCTCGGACGTGTTCTTCACCTTCGTGATGTACGTGCTCAGCCAGCTTGTCGCGGGGGCGGCTCTGGTGTCGGCGCTGCGCGCCCGTGCCGAGGAGTCGGCGGGCCGGGCCGAGCTGCTGTTGTCCACCCCCGTCGGCCGGCTGCGCTGGGCGCTGAGCCACCTGGTGTTCGCCGTCATGAGCCCGGTGCTGCTGCTGGCCGTGCTGGGCGCGGCGGCGGGGCTCACCTTCGACGGCGACGTGGCCCGCGTCACCGGAGCCACGCTGACCTACCTGCCGGCGGTCTGGATCGTGGTCGGGTTCGCGGTGCTGCTGTCCGGCCTGCTGCCACGGCTGGCGGCTGCCGTGAGCTGGACCGTGCTGGGCCTCTTTCTGGTTGTGGACCTGCTGGCGGAGTTCAGGCTGGCCACCGGGATCGTCCTCGACCTTTCGCCGTTCGTGCACGTGCCGGCGATGCTTCTGGGCAGCGTCTCGTCACCGGTGGCGCCACTGCTGGGGCTGACTGTGGTGGCCATCACCCTGAACGCTGCGGGGCTGGTGTTCCTGCGCCGCCGCGACCTGATGCCCTCGGCCTGAAGATCTGATGCCCGAGCCTCGGCCTCGCCGGCATCAGGCGAGGCCGAGGCTCGGGGGCAGCAGAGCGCGGATCGTGGCCTGGACGGCCTCGAGGTCGACTGCTTCGGGCGCCACCCGCCACTGTGCGTGCACGCCGATGACGGTCCCCACGAGCAGGACCGTGAGCGCCTCCGGAGTCGTGCCCGGGGGTGCCGCGTGTGCGGGGATCCGGGTCTGTACCCCCTGCCGCAGCGCCGCGTGCAGGCGTGCGTGGTGTTCGCGGATCGGGGAGCCGGTCTCCACGGCTTCGGCGAGCAGGGTGATGAACAGGCGGGTGGCCGGTAGCCGGATGAAGTCCATGACCTGGTTCAGCGCGTCGCCCGCCGCGTCGGACGGGGGGAGGCCGGTCAGGACGGCGTGGAGCTGGTCGTCGAGCACGGCTTCCAGCAGGCCCAGCTTGTTGCCGAAGTGCCAGGGGATGGAGCCGCGGCTGATGCCGGCCTGGTCGGCGATGTCGATGAAGCTCGTCCGCCGGTATCCCTTCTCGGCGAAGAGCTCGGCGGCGGCTGCCACCAGGAGGCGGCGGCTCTCCCGGGTCCTTTCGTCACGTCGCGTGGCCATGGGCTCCATCTAACCAGGTATGCCGGACAGCAGAGCATGTGCCATGGGATATAGCCTATGTTGGTCAACATAGACAATGAGGAGGTTCGCTCATGCGCTGGGTGACCTATGCGACCGGTCCCGCTGGCCGGCGCCATGCTCCGCGCGCCGATCCCGCGCCCCCCGTCCGTCCGCGACTGCCTGTGCTTCCTGGAGCACATGCGCAACTGCCAGCACGCCTCCGGCGCGCCCCGCACGCTCAAGGACACCTGGTACGAGATCCCCGCATTCTCCTTCGCCTCCCCGGCGACGATCGTCGGCCCGTACGACGACGTGCCCATCTCCCCCGGCATCGCCTGGTTCGACTTCGAGCTGGAGATCGCCGCGGTCATCGGCCCCGGGGGCCGCGACCTCACCCCCGAGCAGGCACCGCGCACGCCGTGATGCACCTCGGGTGGGTGCCGGGCGCGAACGGCGACCACGAGTTGCGGATGGCCGTCCCTGTCAAACCCAACGGCCGGTTCGGGCGTCTCTACATGGCCGCCATCGCTCCGTTCCGGCACCTCGTCGTCTACCCCGCCCTGACCCGGCAATGGGAGCGGGCCTGGCGCGCCCACCTGGGGAGGACGTCGTGATGAACACCGAAAGGCGGCTGCTCCGCTGGGCGGCCGGAATCATGCTCGTGCTGGGGATCGGGCACCTGTCCCTGCTGACTCTCATCAGTCGGGAGGATGTCGCCGGCTGGGTGGACCGGGGGCTGTGGGCGGCCGTCCCGCTCCTGTCCGGCGCGGAGGGGAACCAGGACGATCAGGTCGCCTTCTGGGCCGGTCCTGGCAGTTTCGCCGTGCCGCTGATCCTCCTGGGCTGCCTGGTCTGGCAGCTCGCCGGACGGGGGGTGGCCGTGCCGGCCGGGATCGGGTGGGGGCTTGCGGTGTGGTGCCTGGTGAGCGGGGTGCTGCTCGTTCCGTCACCGTACTTCGTCGGGACCATCGCCGGGGTACTGATCATCGTGGCGGGGCGGAGGTCATCCAGGGGTCCCGCCTAGGAGCGTTCATCGGCCTGTCCCGGCGATCATCTGGCACCGAGATCAGGAAAACGGGCCGACGCGCTTGCCACGCTGTGGCGCGAGTCCTCATCCAGGGGGCCGGCGGGCGCCCTCGTCTCGCCCCGTGCGAGCCCTTTGCGGTGCGCCGCCTTCCTGCGGAGGACCAGCTCGCGGGGGCTCACCGTCTCGGCGCGACGACCCGGCTCGTTGCGATGGGTCACCGTGACGACCAGGGCCCCCGCCAGCACGGTCAGGATGGCCGTCGCCGCGAGCGCGGTCCAGGTCGCCGCGTCGGGGTTGATCAGCGACTGACCGCGCAGCGCCTGCCAGGCCGTGATGGTGAACAGCGCGCCGTAGCCCAGGATGGCGACGCCGGTGAGCTGGGCGCGTACGCGTTCGTGGCGTAGCCGATCGATCCGGGCCGCGAGGGCGGTGAGAACCAGCACCGTCAGCACGAGTACCTGGATGGAGTGCAGGCCGATGAAGTGGGGGACGCGCAGGTCGCCGCCTGTGGTGCTCCAATTCGTGATCGGCATGCCGCCACCGTCCGGCACCCCGACCCCGTGTCCGCCCACCAGCGGAACCGGGCTGCCGTAGGCGTCCTGGACCGTACGGGGCCCGGCCGACGAGGTCCACCCGGTGATGAAGGACGCCAGCGCCATGCCGAGGACGGCCAGCCCGAGCCCGGCACGCAGGGCCCCGGTGAGTGCCGCCTCACCGACGCGCTGGAACAGCAGCATGACGGCGACGATCAGGCTAGCCCCGAACAGCCCGAACACACCTGTGGAGAAGATCTGCTGCCCTATCAGGTTGAACGTGTCGGTGCCGGCGTTGAAGTGGCTGAAGGTCCCGCGGGCGGCCTGCACCGCGATGAAACCGACGTCGATCAGCCCGGCGACGGCGAAGACCGTTCCGACGAACCACATCGTGCGCCGTGCCCGGCGCAGTTTCGGTATCAGCCAGGCGAGCGTCGCGCCGTACATGACGAACGACGCCCCGAATTTCAGCGGCTTGGCCCAGACCGACTCCTGCAGGAGCTGGCGACCGTCGGCGAAGAGACCGACGCTCGCGACGACGACTAACGCGGACATGGCCGCCACCATGATCATGAGCGGCCGGTGCCACGACCGTACTTCGGCGTACGAGAGGGACAGCCGGCGTGCCGACCGGCTTGCGTACGGCGTATCTGATGTCATGTGTACATCGTATGGTCCCACCTTGCCCGGAAGGCGAAAGTAACGCTCATCGGGGCGAGAAAGTGTACTAGTATGCCGATTGGTGAACTAGTACACTCAAGGCAAGCCCGCGACAATCGCCGAAGGATCGGAAGGCATTCATGACATCGGCCACGCAACGTCCGGACCCGCCCTACCGGCGCATCGTCGAGGAGTTCCGTACCCGGATCCTGGCCGGTGACCTGCGGCCAGGCGATCGCGTGCCGTCCATCCGGCAGATCGCCCAGCGATGGAGTGTCGCCGTCGCGACCGCGACCAAGGTTGTGGCGGCCCTGCGTGACGAAGGACTGGTCGAGCCGAAGGTCGGCGCCGGTACGGTGGTCAGCGCACGCGCGAGCCGAAGGGAGCGGTCGTCCGCTCCGGCTGCGCTGCCCGCGGCGCGGCAGGCCGGCGTCCTCAAGGGCTCGCTGAACCGCACGCACGTCCTGCGCACCGCCATCGCGATCGCCGACGCCGAAGGGCTCGGCGCGGTGTCCATGCGGCGGCTGGCGGCCGAACTCGGCGTGGGCCCGATGTCGCTGTACCGGCACGTGACGGGCAAGGACGACCTGGTGACGCAGATGGCCGACGAGGTCTTCGGCGAAGCCGAACCGCCCTTCCCGGGGCCGGAAGGGTGGCGGGCCAAGCTCGAACTGATCGCCCGCCTGCAATGGGAGCTGTCCCGGCGACACCTATGGCTGCCCAGAGCCGTCTCGTTCACCCGCCCCTTGCTGGTGCCCAACATGATGGCCCACACCGAGTGGACCCTGCGCGCGCTCGACGAGCTCGAGTTGCCCATGGAGACCCGGATCCGCGAGGCGCTCACGCTGCCCGCGCTGGTCCACACCGTGGCGCTGTCCATGGCAGAGGAGGCCGAAGCCGAGCAGGAGACCGGCGTGACGCTCGACGGGTGGCGGCTGCTCCAGCGCAAGCGGGCCGAGGAACTCCTCAGCACTGGACGATTCCCGCTCCTGGCCGCCCTCCCCGAGGAGACGGTGTCGGACCTGGACGGGATGTTCGACTACATCCTGGCACGACATCTCGACGGATTCGCCGTCATGCTGAGCAGGGGTGCGGCGATGTAGCGGCGCCTTGGCAGGGGGCGGAGGCGTTCGGCGTTCGGGCGGCCGTCCACGAGGTACTCCCGGTGCACGGCGGCGAGGAAGACGCGGCCGAAGACCAGGGTGGAGTTGCCCATGCGCAGCGTCGTGTGGGAGCGGCACTCCAGGACGACCGGTGAGGCGGCCACCCGGGGTGGGCGGACGAGGCGGCTGGGCTCGCGTTCCAGCTCTTCGGGGTCGAGGTCGACGCGCATGGCGTCCAGTACTCATCGGGTCCTCCCGCCCGGCGCGGTCGCCACGCGGGAGGACCCGATGACCTCAGGCGCCGGCCGAGGTGGTGCCGCCGCTGGTCGTGTAGACCTCCAGCAGGCGTTCGACGCCGTGCAGGAACGTGTCGCTGATCAGCTCGGGGTCGAACAGGCAGCCGGCCGCCATGGCGCCGTCGCGCATCATGACGAAGTGGCGTCCGGCGGGCTCGGCGCCGTCCTCGCGGATCTGGGCCAGCAGGCCCGTGACGGTGTCGAGGAACCACTGGCGGTGGGCGATCACGGCCTTGCGCACCGGTGACTCGGGGTCGGGGTATTCGGCGGCGGCGTTGAGGAACGCGCAGCCGCGGAAGCCCTCCGACTGGATGCCCTGGGCGATGGAGCGGCTGATGGCGAGGATCGCCTCGGCGGGCGGCAGGCCGGCGGCGGCCTCTTCCGCGGGTGTCCGTATCGCGCGATCGACCCCGCTCAGGTAGGCGAGGACGAGCTCCTCCTTGCCGGGAAAGTGCCGGTAGAGGGTGGCCCTGGTGACCTGAGCCTCTCCGACGATGCGATCGATACCGACGGAGTGGATGCCCTCCGCGTAGAAGAGCCGGGTGGCCGTGTCGAGGAGCCGGGACCGCGCTTCGGACGGCCGGCCTTCGGTTTCGGTACGCATGTGACCATCCTAGTGGGTAGACCGTTCGGTCTTGGCAGTGTGCCGAATGAGGAGGAGTCTAGGCAAGACCGAACGTTCTGTCCTGGCGAATCGACCCCGCGTGCGCGGCCTCTTCGTCATCTTTCCTCTTCGGGCAGAGACGGCTACGACGCCGAGCACGACGTGCAGAACGCTCGCCACCGCGGCGACCACGTGGAGACCGGTGACGAAGGCCGTCTTCGCCTCCGTGGCCAGGGCCGGCGCCAGGTCCCGCAGGTGCAGGGTCTCGTCGAGGGTGGGGGCCAGGCCCGGGCCCTGGAGGCGGAAGACCAGGGCGGCGAGCGAGCCGAGCAGGGCGATGCCGAGGGCGTTGCCCAGCTCGTTGCTGGTCTCCGCGATCGCGCCCGCCGCGCCCGCGCGCTCGACGGGGACGGCGTCGACGGCGGTGTCGGCGACGACGCTGAAGCTGATGCCGTAGCCGACGCCGGTGACGACCGTGGCGGTCACGTACCAGCCGATGCCGCCGCTGATCGCCGTGGGGAGCAGGAACAGCAGGCCGCCCGCGATGGAGAAGTGGCAGACGATCAGGGTGGTGCGCTTGCCGATGCGATCGACCACGAACGGCGTGACGACGCACGTGATGGTCAGGACGACGGCGCCGGGGATCGCGAGCAGGGCCGCGTGCAGGACGCTCAGGCCGAGGACGGACTGCAGGTAGACGCCCGCCAGGTACGCGGTCGCCGACCACGCCGCCAGCGGCAGCAACCCGGTGACGATCGCCAGCGAGAAGAGCCTGTCGCGGAAGAGCGAGAAGTCCATCAGGGGCTGCGGGAGCCGCAGTTGCCTGCGGGCGAACCAGGCCAGGAGCGCCACCCCGGCGACGCCCGCGATCACCGTGCTGATCGACAGGCCTTCAATGGCCGCCGCCTTTACAGCGTAGATCACGAGCAGGAGGCCGAGAGCGGAGGTCACGACGCTCAGCGCGTCGATCCTGCCTGCGCGCTTCGTGCGCACCTCGCGGAGCAGGCCGGGCGCGAGGAGCAGGAACAGGGCGACGACCGGCACGTTGACGAGGAAGACCGAGCCCCACCAGAACCGTTGCAGGACGAGACCGCCCGCCACCGGGCCGATGGCGAACCCGGCGGCGAACGCCGCGGCGAAGACGCCGATCGCCTGCGCCCGGCGCCGCGGGTCGGCGAACAGCTCGCTCAGCACCGCCAGGGCCGACGGGAGGAGGGTCGCGCCCGCCACTCCCATCAGCGCGCGGGCGGCGATGAGCAGCTCGGCGTTCGGCGCGAAGGCCGCCAGGGCGGAGCCGATGCCGAAGACCGTGGCGCCGATCATGAGCAGCTTCAGCCGGCCGTACCGGTCGCCGAGGTTGCCGAACGCGATCAGCAGGGAGCCGACGGCGAAGCCGTAGCCGTCGAGGATCCACAGGGCCTGGTCGGCGGTGGGCATGAGGGCCTGGCTGATCCTGGGCATCGCCAGGAAGAGGATGGATCCGTCCATGGAGACGAGCAGGACGGGCCCGAGGACCACGATGAGGCCGAGCCAGGCTCGCAGCCCTGGTGCATTGTGCTGTTGCGACATGTCCCTGACTGTCGGGCCGGGGCCGGATCGTCAGCCATCCCCCTGCCATGGGTGCACCTGACAGGGTCACCCACGCGGGCGCCCGGCCGCCTACGATCGATCGCATGGAGAGTCTGGGAGCGTTCCTCAAGCGCCGGCGCGATCTGGTCACGCCGGCCATGGCCGGGCTGCGCACGTACGGGACCACGCGCCGCGTCCCCGGCCTGCGGCGAGAGGAGCTGGCCCAGCTCGCGGGGGTGAGCGTCGGCTACTACATCAGGCTCGAACAGGGGCAGGCGGAGAGCGCCTCCGAGCAGGTGCTCGACGCCCTCGCGCGGGTGCTGCAGCTCGACCCGATCGAGGCCGTCCACCTCCACAACCTCGCCCGGCAACCCGGCAACCCCGGGCTGTCCGAGCCTCCTGCCGAGGAGCCGCATCCCCGGGTCGTCGCGCTCCTGGAGGCTCTGAGCGAGGCGATGCCGGCGATCGTGCTCAGCCGGCGGGGTGACGTGCTCGCCTGGAACCGTACCGGTCACGCGCTCATGGCCGAGCACGTCCCGTTCGAGGCGCCGAAGGACGCGGCGCGGCGTCCGTCCGTTCCGCGGATGTTCTTCCTCGACCCGTTCACCCGCGACCTGCATCACAACTGGGACGAGCTGGCCCGCGTCCACGTCGCCTACCTGCGGCTCACGGCGGGGCGGTTCCCCACCGACGCGCTGCTGGCGAAGCTGATCGGTGAGCTGACGATGCGGAGTGCCGAGTTCGCGACGCTGTGGGCGGAGGGCGAGGTGGCCGACTGCACGGTCGGCACCATGCACCTGCGGCACCCCACCGTCGGTGCGGCGAGCGTCAGCTATCAGGTGTGGCTGCAGCCCGACAGTCCCGGTCACCGGCTCGAGGTCTACACGCCGAACGACCCCGGATCCGCCGACGCCCTGCGGCTTCTGGCGCACCGGAACCTCGAATCGGGCTCAGGCGATTTCCCGCAACGAGCGGCGGAGCACGGTTTCGCGCGTTAGCGTGCACGGCATGCTGGTCATCTCTCTGCAGGCCATTCTGGAGGAGGCGCTGGCGGTCGGGCGCTTCAATACGGGAAATGTCCGGCATCTGCCCGAGCTGCTGCGGCCGGAGAACATGCGGCAGCTGCGGGAGCATTCGGCGGTCTTCTGCTTTCTGGCCTTTCATCCCACCGGAGACACCGCCGTCGCCGACTACGTACGTTCCGGCACGATGGCCGATGACAGCGGGCCCAACGTGCTCGTCCTGTTCACGCTCGACCGGCCCGCGCCGATCGCGGTCCCCCTCGGGTCGGACGCGTTCGGGCAGTGGGCGGAGCTGGATAGAGGGGCTAATCCGGCCAATCACATGATTCGCACGCTTTTCGCCGGGTCCCGGGTGCCGCCGCTGCCCGGTCTCGCCGTCTTCCTCGACCTGTCCGAGGACACCGAGGGCTTCTATCTGCCGCTGGGGCATCTGGCGTCGGAGCATGAGGTACGGACGTTCCTGCGCGAAGCGTTCGCCGACATCGACCACCTCGCCACCACCGGCAAGCCCGGCAGGCTCCTCGACGACCTCGGCGTGGTGTGGACGCGGCGCGGGCTGGCGTACGAGCGGACCGGCCGCAGACCCGTACGCGAATGGCTGATCGAGGGCTTCCGCACGGCGAGGGAGCACTACGGCGACATCGTCGGCACGATCGGGCTGATGGGATGATCGACATTCAGTGGCAGGCCCGCGAGACGCCGCCCGGCGCCGAGACGCTCATGGCCGTCCTCGGCGAGCTGATGCAGGAGGCGTTGTTCGCCGGCACCTGCGATGCCGTGCTCGGCCCGTCGCGCTTCCCGGGCGGCGATCTCCAGGGCCGCGTCCCCCGGCACATCGTGACCGTCCGGCTGGCCGAGGCGCTGGAGCGGGCGATCGGGCTGGAGTTCGCCCCGTCCATGCGCATCCCGTTCCTGTGGCTGGCGCGGCGGGGCGGGGGCGAGCCGGGCGGTTACCTGCCGGCCTCCTTCGATCTCCCGCCCTCCGGCTGGGCCATCGATCTGCTGGCCCGGTGGGAGGCGCACGACTCGGTCAGGAGGTCCTGGGCCGCGGACGCCCGCGATGGCAACAGCCGCGTCCTGGAGTCGGCCCGCCTGCTGCGGGCCGCCCTCTTCCATGCGCTTCGGACGGGTGATCTGTCGGCAGCCATCCGCTATGTCGTGGACGTGGTGGAGTGCGGGTTGTGCCGGGACGTCACGGGGGCGGCGCGGGCCATCACCCTGCTGCTCCGGGTGCGGTCCGGGGGCGGGACGGCCGAGGAGATGGTCCGGACCTTCTTCGACGGGCGGCTGCCGGGCACCTTCCACGAGTGGATGACCACCCCGTACGCGCAGGCCGACCCCGAGCCGCGGCCCCTTTCCTCTGAGGCGTCCTCGCTCGTCGGGATGCTGGTGGAGCGGGCGTTCCGCCTGCTGGAGGAGGCTCGGCGAACTGATGGGTTCGACTCCTGGTTCATGGCACTGACCAAGGCTGAGAGCATCGTCCAGGGCACCCTGTACGTCCTGCAGTGGAGCATGCCGCGCATGCCGCTGGGGCTGCGGGCCGTGCACGGGCAGCTGCTGGAGCTGGACGCGCACTACAGCGGGATGGTGGCGAGCCTGCGGGTGGCGCGTCCGCCCGTCATGGAGTCGGTCGTCGCGCACAGCCGTGGGCTGGCCGGCGTCTTCCGGGCCAAGGGCGACGTGAGCGGGGACCGGTTCGCCCGGGAGGCGCTGCTCGTCCCGCGTTTCCTGCTGGATGAGCCCTTGACGGACGGCTGGCGCGAGCCCGGCCACCGCACGGCGTCCATGCTGCCCAGGCCGGACGGGCTGCGGGAGCGGCTCTCGCCCGAGCAGGCCGTCGTGCTCGCGCCGGACGACCCCTCCTCCTGGCAGGAGCTGGGCTCGCTGTTGCGGGGGCGGGACGCGCCCTGGGCCGGTCGGGTGTGTGATCACCTGGCGGGGGTCGCGGCCGAGCGGGCGCGCCCACCTGCCTGAGACGACCGCGCGCGGTTCGGATCGGCGAGCGCACAGCTCTGCGCTCCCGCCGCGCAGCGCTTCAAGGGGGTCAGCGCTCCTTGGCGAGCGCACGGCGTATGGGGGCGGGGGTCAGCGCTCCTGGAGGCGGCGCAGTTTGCGGCGTTCCCAGCTGTTGGGGTGGCGGATGACCACTCCCCCGGCGCCGCCGCTGCCGGCCAGCCGGATCAGCGGGGTCCTGGGCAGCCGGTCGGGCGTGGTCTTGTCTCTGAAGCCGCCCAGACCGGGGTTCATGCGCGAGGTCTCCGCGATCCAGCCGTCGGGGATGACGATCGTGACGCCGGCCATCTCGCCGTGCACCTCGATCTGAACCTCGGGCAGCCGGCACTCGGTCTGGGTGAAGTCGAGCTTGGCGGCGCCCATGCCGCCGTACACGATGATGCGGCCCGGCACGTCCCAGCGCCCGGTGCGGGTGACTCCGTGCATGCCGCCCTTGAGGACCAGCGGCTCCTGATCGACCGGAACCTCCGGAGGCAGGTCGGCGGTGAGGCGCTCGAGATCGCCGTACGTCTTGGCGTTCAGGGCCACGCTCAGCCGCACGTCCAGCTCTTCGAGGTCGATCCGGCCCTCGGCCGCCGCGTTGTTCAGCCGTTCCACCACCGCTTCGCGCTCGTCGTGCGAGACGCGCCAGTCGGCACGGCGGACGGGTTCCGGGGGGCCAGAAGTCATAGCCCGATACTACGGCGATTCGGCACAAGCCCGGGCAGTCCGTCCCAGGTATTCGGTGTTGCTAAGTAGGAGCAGGCCCGCCGCGCCGGCCAGGATCGACTCCTTGGCGAGCAGGATCCTGGGGTCGCCGGTGAGCAGTGACGCGGCGAGCAGCAGGACGAAGGTGGCGCTGACGAGGGCGGCGAGGCCGTCCAGCCTGGGGTGGAGATCAGGTCCGACCTGCTTTGATATCGACTCCCTTATCGGTCGGCGATGGAGATCGCTATTGGACATGCGGAAACGAGGTCTGCTTCGCTGTCCGGACCGTCTCCGAGAAAGCAGGTACTCGTTCATGCCGTCCCGTCGTACCGTGCTGGCCGCCGCCGCCCTGCTACCGCTGGCGGGAGGGGCGCGCCCGGCCTCGGCCGCGCCCAGGACCGCGCAGGACTATTACGACCGCGCGGCCAAGCTCGCCGGCGACGACCCCGTACTGAAGGCCCTGGTCAAGGCGCTCTCCCCCGACCTCCAGACGCCGGCCGTGCAGCCCGTCGAGCCCTTCAAGATCTTCGAGAACGTCGCGGTGGTCGGCACCACGTTCGTCCAGGCCACGGCGTTGCTCACGTCGAAGGGCGTCGTCCTCATCGACGCGATGGGGTCACCGGACGACGTCAAGAAGATCATCGTCCCCGGTCTGCGAGCCGTGGGCGTGAACCCCGCCCACATCAAGTACGTGGTGGCCGCCCACGGTCACGACGACCACTTCGGCGGCGCGCAGTACCTCGCGGACACGTACGGCGCCCGCGTCATGATGCACAAGGCCGACTGGGACCTCATCGCCGCCGAGCGCCCCGAGCACGCCCCCAAGCGCGACCTGGAGATCGCCGACGGCCAGAAGCTGACCCTCGGCGACACCACGATCGTCTTCCACCACACGCCGGGCCACACCCCCGGCACCGTCTCGCCCGTCTTCCCGGTCCGCTGGAAGGGCCGCCGCCACACCGCCATCCTGTGGGGCGGCACCAACCCGCCCGCCACGGTGGCGGCCAAGCGCACGTACCTGTCCTCCGTGCGTACGGCCGCCGTCGCGATGCGCAAGGCCGGTGTGGACGTCGAGCTGAACAACCACGGGGGCGCCGACTACGGCCTGACCCGCATCGAGCAACTCCGTGCGGGAGCCACGAAGAACCCGTTCATCATCGGCCCCGCCAGGACGCAGCGCTTCATGAAGGTCATGGAGACGATGCTGCGCGGCCGCATCCTCCAGGACCAGCAGCAGGCCGCGTCCGGCCGCTCAGCACCCGCCTGCTGCTGACGCCGCTCATTCAGTAGGTCGGGACCTTCGCCCGTGCGCTGGGCAGCACAGGCCTGGGCTACTCGAGTCCTTCGAGACGGCGGGCATTTTTGATCTCGCTGAACCTGGCGGCCGCCATCGGGGTCCACTCCCTCCTGTCTCCAGCGGCGCGGAGGGCTTCTCCGACCTCGCTGAGCTTCACGGAGGACAACGCGCCCGCCCGCTCGATCAGGTCGTCTCGGGCCACGGTGGTCAGCCATGTGCACGGAGTGAAGCCTGGACGCGGGAACGCGACCCGCAGCACGCCTTCGAAGGGCAGTCCTTCCGGGGCTCCTACAGCCACTTCAACGCCCAGGCCGCTCATGTCGACGCCCGCCGGCGCGACGACCTGCATCGCCTGGAACCCGGATGACTCCTCGTCCGAGAGCAGCACGACCGGGCGTCGCTCATCGAAGTCGACCCACCAGACGTCACCGCGTTGCATGCGTCCTCCTGGCACGAGACGGCGGCCGAACGCTGCGTTCCCCGTGCGGGACACGGAAGGGATGCGGGCGCGGCCACCGTCGATCATCGGTGTGTGGAGACTGAAGATCAGCCGCGAGCCACAGCGTAGACCCTGCCCGCCGGCAGGAGGCGTTCGAGGTCCTGACGTCCCGGACAGCGGGCCTCTGGCCACGCTGGTGGGGGTCGCCGGGTCGACGGCTGGAGTACTAGTCGGGCTTGGCTTCCTTGGACAGGAGGTCGAGCAGGCCCGGCAGCCGGCGTTCGATGTCCTGCCTGGGCAGCGAGACGGCGCTGCCGTTGCCGTGGTCGCGCTGGACGATCAGGCCGGCCTCGGAATGATCGTACCTGAGGGAGCCGGGGCGGTCGGGCTCTACGGCTTCGCCCGGCCGAAGCCCGAGCGCGCTGAGGAGCTGGAGCGGCTGCTGCTGTCGTTCGTGGAGCCGACCAGGGCCGAGCCGGGCTCGCTGCAGTACCAGGTCCACCGCGACGCGGCCGATCCCGGCGTGATCGTGTTCTACGAGCTGTGGCGGTCGGCCGACGACCTGCGCGCGCACCTCGCGCGTCCCGAGCTCG
Source organism: Nonomuraea sp. NPDC004580 (assembly GCF_040609855.1). NCBI lineage: Bacteria > Bacillati > Actinomycetota > Actinomycetes > Streptosporangiales > Streptosporangiaceae > Nonomuraea > Nonomuraea sp. NPDC004580. The sequence continues at coordinate 94,312 of NZ_JBEXLH010000015.1, forward strand.
CGCGCTTCCAGCGGCACCGCATGGACTACCTGCGAGAAGACCTGGAAATCCACTGGCTCACCCCCCTCACCGCGACCGGCTGACGCCCTGCTGATCGCCCGGCCGCACCGCTTCTCGGGGCTCGCGTCCGGCATCGGCGGCGACCGCGCGGCGGGGTCGTCCTGACCAGGGCCCCAACGGTCTCCGGCCCCGCACCTGTTCAGGGTGTGACGATGGCGAAGTCCGGTGTGGGCTGCTCCAGGACCGCGGTCAGCCGGCGCAGGACGGTCAGGTCTCCGTCGTGGTCGAGGCCGTCGGCGCCGCCGTCGCTGGTGAGCAGGCTCATGAGGCGCTCCTTGCTCAGCCGTAGCGTCAGGTCCGCGCCGTTCCCGGACGGGTTCCGCTCGTGGATCAGGGCGCCGTTCGACATCGTGGTGCGATGGTGCTCACCGGTGTCGGTGAGGTGCCAGTCGATGGCGAAGCGCTCGTTCCAGGCGCCGGGGCCGTTGACGCGGCTGGCCAGCGAGTCGAAGACCTGTTCGGCGGTCAGGGCGCCGAGCAGGTCCGGTGAGACGGTGTCGGTCGCGGGCTTCGACGGTGAGCCGGTCAGCTCCTGGGCGCCGGTCAGGTAGAAGTTGCGCCAGGTGGCGTTCTCGGCGCCGTGGCCCAGGCGGGTGTAGACCTGCGCCAGCAGGCGGCGGGCGGCGGAGTCGCCAGGGTCGGCGAAGACGGCGTGGTTGAGCAGGGTCGCGGCGAAGCGCAGGTCGTTCTCCTGCACGTATCGGCCGGCCAGGGCGACCATGGCGGAGGCGCCGCCGAGCAGCTCGACGTAGCGCCTGGCCAGCTCGGCCGGAGGGTGCTCCCACAGGTGTGCGGGGTTGCCGTCGAACCAGCCCAGGTAGCGCTGGTAGATCGCCTTGACGTTGTGACTGACCGAGCCGTAGTAGCCGTGGGTGTGCCAGGCCTGCTCAAGGGCCGGCGGCAGCCGCATGGCCTCGGCGATCTCGCTGCCCGTCATGCCCTGGTTCAGCATCCGCAGCGTCTGGTCGTGCAGGTAGGCGTACAGGTCGCGCTGCTGGGACAGGAAGGTGACGATGTGCTCGCGGCCCCACGTGGGCCAGTGATGGGAGGCGAAGGCCACGTCCGCCTGGTCGGCGAACAGCGCGATGGCCTCGGTCAGGTAGCGGGACCAGACGCGGGCGTCGCGGACCAGCGCGCCGCGCAGGGTCAGGACGTTGTGCAGGTTGTGCGTGGCGTTCTCGGCCATGCACAGGGCACGCCGGTCGGGGAAGAGGAAGTTCATCTCGGCGGGCGCCTCGGTGCCGGGAGTGAGCTGGAAGACGATGCGTACGCCGTCCACCGTCTCCTCCTGGCCGGTGCGGGTGACGTCCAGGGTGGGCGGGATGAGCGAGACGGTACCGGCGGACGTGCCCATGCCGAGGCCGCAGCCGAGCTGGCCGTCCGGGGTGCGGGACAGGTGCTGGCCGTACATGTAGGCGGCGCGGCGGTTCATGGCGGCGCCGGCGTGGACGTTCTCGGAGACGGCGTGCTCCATGAAGTGGGCGGGCGCGATCACGGGGATGGCGTCGCCGCCGGTGACGCCGCGGGCGCCGCCGAAGTGGTCCACGTGGGAGTGGGTGTAGATCAGGCCGGTGACCGGCCGGTCGCCGCGATGGCCGCGGTAGAGCTCGAGCGCGGCGGCGGCGCATTCGGTGGAGACGAGCGGGTCGATGACGATGACGCCGCGCTCGCCCTCCGCGAGGGTCATGTTCGACAGGTCGAGGCCGCGTACCTGGTAGATGCCCTCGGTGACCTCGAACAGGCCCTGCTTGGCGCACAGTTGCGCCTGCCGCCACAGGCTGGGGTGCGCGGTGCCGGGGCAGTCGCCGTCGAGGAAGGCGTACGCGTCATTGTCCCAGACGACCCTGCCGTCAGCCGCCTTGATCAGGGCGGGCGACAAGCTCGCGATGAAGCCGCGCTTGGCGGCGTCGAAGTCCGCGCGGTCGTGCACGGGAAGGTCTGCCATGCGGCGGTCATGCCCGCGTCCGTCTTCGATCAGGGCAAGCGAACGCTCAAGAAACCCACAGCGCCTGAGCATGCCTTCGCCGGTCGCCGGCAGGAAGTCGTCGAGGGCGTAGGGCGCGCTGAGGAGGTTATGAAGTAAGATCGCGCGAGTTTGTGATCATATGCGCGAAAGGCCCCCCACATGTCCCTGCGTAGCAAGCTGTCCGCCGTCCTGGCGGCGTGCGTCGTGACCATCCCGCTGTCGGCGGTAACGGCGCAGCCCGCCTCCGCCACCGGCGGCAGCTGCGGATCCGGGTACAACTTCCTGTCGTCGTACCCCATGCGTTACGGCGACGCCGTCGGCGGCAGCCTGGACCTCTACTACAACCCCTCGAACGGCTACAACTGCGCCATCGCCCGGGCCAAGGCCGCGTGGGACGGCACGGCGCACCACATCAAGGTCATGCTGAGCGACGGCGGCTCCCGCATCGTCAGGGACCCGGCGCTCAACAGCAGCGCCAACTACCGCTACTACGCGGGCCCGGTCAAGCTGTACCTGAAGAACAAGTGCGTCTACGCCGACGGGCAACTGACCTACAACGGCGACTGGTACCGCACCGGCGATGCCGCGTTCGGAGTCCACTGCGGCTGACGAAAGCCGCCGAGGGCGGCCACCGCGACCGCGCGGGAGGTTCAAGACGTCCATGCTGGTCAGACTGCTGTACGACCAGGCAGGCGCGCCGGGGCCGTCCGTCACCGGCGCGACGGGACGTTAGTCGCCTTCGGCTGACACGCCGAGCGGCGCGCTCGCCCGAGCGTGCGGGAAACCGTGCGGTGGACCTTCGACGCTCCGGCAAGGGACTTTCGTCCTTTCGGCGAGGTCACCGCTTGGATAGCGTCACGGACATGATTCGTGTGTTCCTCCTCGACGACCACGAGGTCGTGCGCCGAGGTGTCGCCGCGCTGCTCGACTCGGAGGACGACATCGAGGTGATCGGCGAGGCGGGCACCGCCGAGCCGGCGATCGCACGCATCCCGGCACTGACCCCTGACGTGGCGGTGCTCGACGTCCGGCTGCCCGACGGCAACGAGGTGGACGTCTGCCGCGAGGTGCGCTCCCGGGTGCCGGGGCTGGCGTGCCTGATGCTGACGTCGTTCGCCGACGACGACGCGCTGTTCGACGCCGTGATGGCGGGCGCGGCTGGTTACGTGCTCAGGCAGATCCACGGCTCCGACCTGGTGGGCGCGGTCCGTACGGTGGCCTCGGGGCAGTCGCTGCTCGACCCGCAGGCCACGGCGACCATGCTGCAGCGGCTGCGCGACCAGGCCGCCAGGAAGGATCCGCTCGCGGAGCTGACCGAGCAGGAGCGTCACATCTTCGACCTCATCGGCTAGGGGCTCACCAACCGGCAGAGCGGCGAGCCGCTGATCAGGGAGAGTGGGCGGTGGGGGCGGGCACCGTCTCTCCCCCACCACCGCGCAGGGCGAGGCCGGGTCCGTACGAGCCGAGCCGGCCGTGGATGAAGCCCATGACCAGCGGCGGCACGAACCCGCCCATCCCGCCCGCCACCCCCACCAGCCCGGTGACCGGCGATTTCGGGCGTCACATCACCCACCACCGCGCCAAGCTCTCGGTAGGGTCGATGGCGTGGCGGGGTTGGAGGTCAAGGGCATCTCGTACGTGTGCGGCGGCGTGCCCGGCGCGGACTTACGGCGGGACCTGCGGGTGATCAGGGAAGAGCTGCGCTGCACCACCGTGATGCTGATCGGCAAGGATGAGCAGGCGCTGCTCACGTCGGCGGAGGCCGCGCTCGGGGCCGGGCTGGGCGTCTGGTTGCGGCCCGACCTCACCGACCGCTCCCGCGCCGAACTCCTCGCCGGCCTCGCCCGGACGGCGAGCGCGGCGGAGGCGCTGCGGCAGCGGCATCCGGACCGGGTGACGTTCGTGCTCGGCACGGAGTTCTCGGTCACCACGGCGGGCATTGTCCCCGGGCCGGGGGTCTTCTTCCGGCTGCGCATCCTCCTACGCTGGGGGCGCTTCTTCCGGCGCCGCATCACCCGGCGGCTCGGCGCGCTGCTCGCCGAGACCTTGGCCATCGTGCGCGGACAGTTCCGCGGCCCGGTCACCTATGCGGCGGGCTACTGGGAGCAGGTCGACTGGTCCGGCTTCGATCTCGCCGGCGTGAACCTCTACCGAAGGGGGACGGATCCGGCGGCGTACGAGGCCACGCTCCTCAAGCTGCTGCGCGAGGCCGGCAAGCCGGTGGTCGTCACGGAGTTCGGCTGCGGGGCGCATGTGGGGGCCGAGCGGCGCGGGCCCGGCTCGTTCATGATCGTCAACTGGTTCGCCGACCCGCCCCACGTCAGGGCCGGGCACGTACGCGACGAGGGCACCCAGGCGCGCTATCTGTCCGAACTGATCGAGCTCTACGCCAGGCACGGTGTGCACGGTTGTTTCGTCTTCACCTTCGCCATGGCCGACTTCCCGCATCGGCAGGACCCGCGCGGCGATCTGGACATGGCCGGGTTCGGGATCGTCAAGGTGCCGCCGGGCGAGCCGGGGAGCTGGACCCGCAAGGAGGCGTTCGACGAGGTGGCCCGCCGCTACGCCGCCATCTGACCTCCTCGGCACGAGCCCTCACCTCACCTGAACCACCACCGAGCACTGGGTGCGCTCGTTTGAAAACATATCGACAATCTGTTTTTATAGTTGCAACGGAAGGGGGCGCGGACATGCGTGCCATCATCATCGGGGCGGGGATCGCCGGGCTGGCGGCGGCGCTGCGGCTGCATCAAGCGGGCTGGGAGACGCTGGTGATCGAGCGCTCGCCACAGCGTCGCGGTGGCGGCTACGGGGTGACGTTCGGGGGCATCGGCTACGACGGGGCCGAGCGGATGGGCGTCCTGGCGGAGCTGCAGCGGCGCGCGTTCGTGACGCGCGAGCTGGTCTACCGCAAGCCCGACGGGGCACGCCGCTTCTCCCTCGCCGCCGCGACGATCGCCGCCACCATGGGCAAGAGGTCGTTCAGCATCCTGCGCGGCGACATCGAGGCCGTGCTGTACGAGGCCGTCGCCGACCACACGACGATCCGGTTCGGCACCACGATCACCGCCGTCGAGCAGGACGCCGACGCGGTGCACGTCACGCTCAGCGACGGGAGCACCGAGCACGCCGACCTGCTGATCGGCGCCGACGGGCTGCACTCGGCGACGCGCGCGCTGGCGTTCGGCCCGGAAGAGGACTACCGGCTCGACCTGGACCACCGGGTCGCGGTCTACATGCTGAAGGAGCCGCCGGCCGACCTGCCCGCCCAGACGACCGGCTCGATCAGCGCGGGCGGACGCACGTTCGCGATGATGAGCGTTGGCGACGGCCGTACCGCCGCCTTCTTCGGCTACCGCACCGACGGCGGCCGGGCGGGGACATCACTGGAGGAGCTGCACGAGCTCTACGGCGACATGGGGTGGCTGGTCCCCCACGCCCTGGAGGGGCTGAAGACGGCTGATTCGGTCTACTTCGACAGCATCAGCCAGATCGTGGTCGACCGGTGGAGCAGAGGCAGGATCGTGCTGCTCGGCGACGCCGCGTGGTGCGTGACGCTGTTCGCCGGCTACGGCTCCTCACTGGCGGTCGGCGGCGCCGACCGGCTCGGCGCCGCCCTGGAACGCCACGGCCACGACGTCCCGGCCGCGCTGGCGGACTGGGAGGCCGAGCTGCGGCCGGAGGCGGAGAAGAAGCAGAGGCTCGGCCGCCGGGTCAAGGAGGTGTACGCCCCGCGCAACCCGCTGCTGCTGGAGCTGACCCAGCTTCCGTTGCGGCTGTCGTCGTGGGGGCCGGTACGCAAGCTGATCGAGCGCGGCTTCCAGCTGGCGGGTTGAGGAGATGGCGATGCACGTACTGGTCATGGGCGGCACCCACCACGTCGGCCGCGCCGTGGTGGAGGCGGCGCTGCGGCGCGGCGACACTGTCACCAGGCGCAATCGCCGGCTGTCACGCCGGCTGCGCGTCCTGGACCTGGTCCGATCGCGCTGCTCCACGTGACAAGATTGTTCTGTTTCGACCCATCGGAAGGTGCACCTCATGCCTCCCGCCTTCTCGGCCGCGGAAAAGGCGCGCATCACGCGGCTGCTCCTGGACAACGGCCTGAAGTTGTTCACCACGCAGGGCCTGCGCAAGACCTCCCTGGAGGACCTGGTCGCCGGGACCGGCATCGCCAAGAGCACCTTCTACGTCTTCTTCGACTCCAAGGAGGCGCTCTACCTGGAGCTGATGCTCGCCCAGATGGCCGAGGTCAAGAGCAGGGTCATCGACGGAGCGCTGCGCGAGGAGAGCGAGACCCGCGCCGGGCTGCGCGCCTTCCTGCACGCCACGCTGGCGGAGCTGGACGGCAACCCCCTCTACGGCAGGTTGATGACGCACCCCGAGGAGATGGAGGCGGTGGTCAGGAAGCTGGACGAGGAACGGGTGACCTCCGCACCGGACAACCCGGTCACCGCGCTGGCGGCCTATCTCACCGAGCACAGCGACGACCTCGCCGGCGACGACCCGGAGGTGATCGTCGGCGTCCTGCAGGCCGTCCTCATGATGCCGCTGCACCGTGACCGGCTGGCCCGTCCGGACCTGTACCCGAAGGTCCTGGACAGGCTCATCGACATCGTCGCCACCGGCCTCACCCGCCCGCAACAGTAACGAGGCGGGCAGGGGGCGCGCGCTCGGGTAGCGGCCGGTGGTGCGACACGATGGCGCCTTTCCCGTCAGCAGACCGGCAGGATGAGGGCGGAGGGCCGGCGGGGGTCGTGATGAACCTGCTGGTCGGCTGCGCGCATCGCGATCGCGGTGGCGGGCGGCTCACCGGTGCCGAGGTTACGGTCCCAGCGCGGGTAGGCGGCGCTGGCGACCTGCACCCGGATGCGGTGACCGCGCTTGAACCGGTGGGCCACCGGCGCCAGCTCGATCTCGGCCAGCCCGTCGATCGGCCGGTCGGCGGCGCACCGGCGCAGCGCGTCGGAGACATGCGTGATCGCGCCCGAGGGCGTCACGTCGCTCACGCGCACGTAGAAGTCGGTGTGCGCCAGGCTGGAGGTCACGTGCAGCTCGGCGGCGGGGACGCCGATAGCCTCGAGATCGGCCGGCAACGGCTCGCCGATGTAGGTCAGGACGTCCTCACGCCCGGCCAGCACGCTCTCCCCGGTCCTGCGCGTGATGCCGATCATGCGGGACATCCCGGTCACCGCCGGGGTCGTAGATGCGCACCGGCGCCGTGCGCAGCCCGTCCCGGTCTTTCAGCAGGTGGGAGCGCAGCCAGACGATGCTCTCCCGCAGGGCCGTCATCGACAGCTCGGCGTCCCAGTGCCGCCATGGCCCGATGGTGAGGTACGGCTCGCGCCCCGCCTTGCGCAGCGCCTGGTAGTCGCGGACCAGGCCGGGCAGCGCGAAGTCGTCCCAGCCGCTGACCAGGTGGTTGGGAACGGACACCGCCGAGATCTCCCGGCTGTGGTCACCAGCGGACCACCACGGGTCCCCGGCGTCGGGATGTGCGAGCCAGTCCCGCCAGTGCGGCGCCACGGCGCCGATGGCGCTGGTGTCGGCCTCGGCGAGCGGGAGGAGGCGAGCGGCCCGCGCCCGCCTCTTACCGCCCAGCGCCACGGTGGACAGATAGACGGGCAGCGGCTTCTCCTGGTGGGCGACCATGCTGATCCAGCCGAGGAAGAGCTCGAGAGCCAGTGCGCCGCCCGGATAGACCAGGTCGTAGGCGTTGGACCCGATCAGCGAGGTGCTCATGGCCCGCAGCTCGGGCACGGCGCCGGCGGCGATCGCCCACTGCGTGTAGCCGTTGTAGCTCTGCCCCAGGGTGCCCAGCTCGCCGGTGAACCACGGCTGCCGGCGCAGCCACTCCAGGACGGCCAGGCCGTCGTCGCGCTCGGAGACGAACGGGGTGAGCGTCCCTCCCGATCCGCAGGTCCCCCGGCCGCTGACGACCACGACGTGGAAGCCGCGTTCGGCGACCAGGCGGCTGACCATCGCACCCTTGGTCCTGTCGGTGTAGACCGAGCGGATCAGCACCGTCGGCCGGTCGCCGAGTCCTTGGGGAGCGTAGTGATCGGCCAGCAGCACGACGCCGTCCGGCATCGGGACACGCAGGTCCTTCTCGATGGTCACGTTCTGGGTCTCGGCCGGAGCCAGTGTGGCTCTGCCGGCCAGCACCCTGGCGGCGATGCTCATGACGGATGTTCCTTTCCTGGCAGCAGGCGCGGCCCTCAGCGCGAGCCGCGTTCGTCACGCATGGCGTCCCACGCGTCCAGGGCGCGGTCGTCGGCGAACACGCCGTGGGTGAAGATCTCGATGCCGGCGCGGGAGACGCGCAGCAAGGTCCGCATGTCGTGCACGTCCGTCACGCGCAGTGAGCGCGCCAGCTGTTCGCCGAACGCCAGCGGCGCCAGCAGCCAGGTGACGTACATCGCGGCCCGCGCGGGCGGGTCGTCGCTGGGCTGCACCCAGCCCTCCCTCACGCCCTGCTCCAGCCATCGGCCGGTGGAAGCCACGAGCTCGTCGAACAGCGCGGCCGCCTCCGGGGTGCCGTCCAGGAACGCTCGTCCCAGGTAGCGGCGTACCGCCGTACCCGCCTCCAGCATGGCGGCCAGTCCTGCCGTGTCGCCCAGGTCGCAATAGAAAGGGAAGCCAGCGCCGTCAGCCGTGATCAGACGGGTCGCAAAGCCAGACATTCCCGCCACCATCCCGGCGCCTCTCGCTTGATACAGCTATTTTAGTTTATGCTGAAATCACTGAAAGAGAGGATGACACCGGCATGACGCAACAGGATCCGCTGCTGGAATGGGTGGAGCGGGTAGCCATGTACTTGGCGCGTGACGGAGTGCCGCCGATCGCCGGGCGGGTGCTGGGATGGCTGATGGTGTGCGATCCGCCGGAGCAGTCCGCCGCGGACATCAGCCAGGCCATCGGTGCCAGCCGCGCCTCGCTCACCTCGAATCTGCGGCTGCTGACCAGCATGGGGTTCCTCACCTGGCGCACCCGGCCGGGCGAGCGGACCGTCTTCTACCGGATGGCCGACGACGCCTGGACGGTGGTGGTCCGCAAGCAGATCGCCGGCATCACCTCCTTCCTCGACATCACCCGTGACGGCCTCGACCTGGTCGGCTCCGGCGATACGCGGGCCGCGCGCATCCGCCAGGCGCACGCCACCTTCGAATGGATGGCCACGGTTTTTGACAATGCGCCACCCTTGCGCCCCGATCCGGCCAAGGACGACCCTGCCAACGATCTTGACGATGAGGTGACCTCGTGAGCAGACAGGCGATCGTGATCGGCGGCGGCATCGGCGGGCTGGCCGCCGCCCTGGCCCTGCACCGGATCGGGTGGCACGCCGTCGTGCTGGAGCGAGCGGTCGAGCTGCGCGAGATCGGCGCCGGCATGTCCCAGGCCCCGAACGCCATGCGCGCACTGGACGAGCTCGGCGTCGGCGCCCAGGCCCGAGCCGTCGGCGCGCCCACCCACGCGGCCGGCAACCTGCGGCTGCCCGATGGCCGCTACCTGCAGCGCGCCCGGCCGGACGATGCGGCCGCCATGCTCGCCTTCCACCGCGCCGACCTGCACGAGGTGCTGCTCGATGCGCTACCGGACGGCTGGGTGCGCACCGGGGCGGAGGTCACCGCGGTCCGGCAGGAGGACAGCGGTGTCACGGTGACCTACGGCGGCGTCGAGCTCGGCGGCGAGTTGGTCGTCGCCGCCGACGGCGTCCACAGCACGGTGCGCCGGCTGCTGTGGCCGGACGCGCCGCCGCCGCGTTTCCTGGGCCGGACCGCCTGGCTGGGCATCACCGAGATGGCCGACCTGCCAGGCAGCATCACGCTCGGCCCCGGCGGCTACGTCCTCATCCATCCGATCAGCCGCGGCCGCGCGTACTGGGCCTACGTCACCACCGCCGCCCGACCGGGCATCCGCTACGAGGAGGAGAAGATCGAGGCGGCTCGCCGCCTCGCCACCTGGCACGAGCCGATCCCGGCGCTGATCGAGGCCACCCCGGACGAGGCGGTGATCCATATCGACATCCGCGACCTGGCACCGCTGCCCACCTACGTCCGCGGCCGGGTGGCGCTGCTCGGCGATGCCGCGCACGCGATGAGCCCCGATCGTGGCCAGGGCGCCGGGCAGTCCATCGAAGACGCCGTCGTGCTCGCCGCCGCCCTCGCCGGCGAACCCGCGATCGAGGCCGCGCTGCGCCGCTACGACGCCGAACGCCGCCCGCGCACCCAGGCCACCGCTCGCGGCGCTGGCGCCGACGGGCGGCGCACCACCTCGACCGCCGCCTACCGGGCGATGGTGACCATGATCCGGCTGATGCCCGCGTCGTTGTGGCGCAAGGGCATCGCCGCCGACGGCAACGCCACCTGGCGATGGCGGCCGCCGCATCTGCCGTCGCCGAGCACGCACTCATGAGCCGGAACCGCCTCCGGCGCCCCTGGGGCTCAACCCATCGCGGCTCCGCGCGGCGTGCCGGACCTCGGCCGCGTGCCGTACCTGTGGCTCACAGGTAGCGCAGCCACAGGTACGGCACGCACAGCGCGATGGTGACCACCGTGACGACCAGGCCGTACTTGGTGAACTGCCAGAAACTGATCGGGTGACCGTTGCGAGCGGCGATGCCGAGGACGACCACGTTGGCGGCCGCGCCCACGGCGGTGGCGTTACCCCCGAGGTCGGCGCCGAACGCCAGCGCCCACCACAGCACCTGGGCCGGGCCGTTGCCGCCGGCCGCCTGGACCAGGTCGGCGACGATCGGGCTCATGGTGGCGACGTAGGGAATGTTGTCGACGATCGCCGACAGCCCGGCCGAGGCCCACAACAGGCCCATGGCGGTCAGCCCCAGCTGCCCCTGGGTCACCTCGGCCGCGGCCTGCGAGATCTGGCCGATCACGCCCGTCTCCACCAGCGCGCCGACCATCACGAACAACCCGGCGAAGAACACCAGGGTCGGCCACTCCACCTCGGCGATCGCGTCCTGGGTGGTGACCTTGGTGACGGCCACCAGGATGCCCGCGCCCAGGATCGCCACCACGGACGGCTCATAGTGCAACACCGGATGCAGCACGAACGCGACCATGACCAGGGCCAGCACGACGAGCGACTGCCACAGCAGCCGCCGGTCGGTGATCGCCTCCCGCTCGTTCAGCGCCATGATCTCGGCCGCCCGCTCGGGGTCGTAGCGGAAGTACGTGCGGAACAGGACCCGGCACAACCCGATGAAAACGATCATCAGGACGACGACCAGCGGCGCCATGTGAATGAGGAAGTCGTTGAAGCTCAGCCCGGCACGGCTGGCGATGATGATGTTCGGCGGGTCGCCGACCAGCGTCGCGGCACCACCGATGTTGGAGGCCATCGCCTCGGCGATCAGGAACGGCGCCGCCGGCAGCGCCAGCCGCTCGCACACCAGGAACGTCACCGGCGCGATCAGCAGCACGGTGGTGACGTTGTCCAGCAGGGCAGAGGCGACGGCGGTGATGACCACCAGCAGCACCATCAGCCGGTACGGATACCCCTTGGCACGCTTGGCGGCCCAGATGGCCAGGTATTCGAAGACCCCGGTCTGTTTCAGCACACCGACGATGATCATCATGCCGAGCAGCAGGAAGACGACGTTCCAGTCGATGCCGGTGTGCTCGTCGAAGAACGCCGCCCCGGCGTCGGTGGCGTGGATCAGCAGCATGATCCCGGCTCCGCCGAGCGCCGCCGCGACGCGGTGGATCTTCTCTGTGGCGATCAGCGCGTACGCGCCCAGGAAGACCGCCACCGCCAGCCATGCGGTGACCGTCATGCGGACACCGCCCAGTCCATCAGGGCCTGCAAGGTGACCGCGCCGATCAGCCGCCCATCCTCGACGACCGCCACCAGCGGACTGCGCGTGCGGGCCATCAAGGCCGCCAGCTCCAGCACCGTGGCGTCGGGATCGGTGACCGGCAACTCGCGTGACTCCTTCGGCAACGCCTCGCGTACGGTCCGCCCGGCCAGCGACCGCAAGAACCGGTCGGCGTGCGGCTCGTCCACGACCCGCGCCAGCGCGGGATCGTCGCGGCAGTAGCCCGGTACGGCCAGCCACAGCACCTGCGTGCCCGGCAGGACGCTCAAGGGCAGCCCTTCCTCATCGACCACGATGAGGCCCGGCAGATCCTGCTCGGCCAGGAGCCGGGCGGCCTCGGCGACGGAGGTGTCCAGAGTGACGGTGGGAAAATCGCAAGCCAGAACGCGCGCACGCATGCGCAAGCCTCTTTCGACGTCGACGACATGGCCTCGCCGACCAGGCTTCCCGGCACACCTGCGACCAACTTACCAACGATCACCGGCCCGTGGGCACCCTCCATCGAACGCGACTCATCGACAGGAACAAGGCGTACGACTGGTTCTGGGAGAAGTACGGCTGGACGCCCTCAACGGTCGACCAGCAGGTGCTCATTCCGCTGAACGAGGCGTCGCTGTTCGGCACCCCCCTGACCTCGTCCCACCGAAGATCCGTCATGTCGCCATGCTGCCTGGCGGTGAAAGCCCGCTGCGGCCCGATTACGTCCGCGACATGGTGAGCCGCCGCCAGGGCCCGCCACACGTTGCTGCGGAACGCTCCCGCGACCCGCGTTGCGTTCACCGAGATCCCCGGGGTCGAGCCAGCCCCTCAGCGATCACCCATGTGGGCAGACACGCCCAGCAGCTCAGGGCCGCCAGGCCATGTCCATCCATCAACGTCAGCGACGACGCCTCCGGCGGCGCGCACTACGGCTGCTGTCCGTGCCGCTCCCGCTGGGCGAGCGCGGCTCCGGATACGGGGCCGACGGGGCCCTCACCCCAAGTAGCCCGAAATACTGCCTGATCTGCATGATGCCCTCCGGTCGTTGCACCGTTCCTTTCGTTCGGCCATCAATCACGACAACAGGGCAGACATGATGAGACATCCCAAATAACGCGATACAGGTTGGTCTCTTCCGAAACTTTGACTTGGCGCAGGTTCGCGGAGTAGTGGTGCCGCTATCGAAGGATTCGTGCGCCGTACCGGTCAGCGTCGCTGACCGCCGGGACTGGCCGCCGGCCGAGTGCTGCGGCTCGGCCGATCGCCGCCCACGGCCACACCCACTACCCGATGCCCGGCACCACCGTGGACGACGTGGTCGTCCTGGTCAGCCTGCGTGACGCCGCCGCCGTCCCGCCGGACAAGGCCGTCGTCGCGCAGGTCGCCGACATCGCCCGGTCATGGACGTCTCGTCCGGCGAGACGGCATCAGCCCTGCTAGCGTCAAGGGGGCGGTGACAGGTATGGGGGGCCGAAGGTGAACTGGACACTGAGCGAGGTGTTCGAGACGCCTGACGGAAATGTCCGGTGGAGCCGCCTGGGCAGCGGGGACCCGGTCGTGCTGGTGCACGGCACCCCCTATTCCTCCTTCCTCTGGCGGGACATCGCTCCAGCGCTCGCCCGAACCCGCACAGTCTTCGTCTTCGACCATCTCGGCTTCGGCCAGTCGGACAAGCACGAGGGCCAGGACCTCAGCCTGGCGGCTCACGCGAGGAACTTCGCCCGGCTCCTCGGCCACTGGGAGCTGTCCTGCCCCAGCGTCGTCGCCCACGACATCGGCGGGGCCGTGGCGCTGCGAACGCTGCTGTTGGAGGGGAGAAGCTACCGGGATCTGATCCTCTTCGACGCGGTGAGCGGAGGCGAGTGGGAGCGAGGGCTCTTCCGGCTCATCCTGGAGCACACGGAGGTCTTCCAGCAGCTTCCGGACTATGCGCACGAAGCACTGGTCGCCAGCCACCTGCGCCACGCCACACACGTCGGCCTCCGGCCGGGAGTGCTCGACGCATACCTCGCACCGTGGCGGGGAGCGGCAGGTCAGGCCGCGTTCTACCGCCAGTACCGCCAGATCAGGCAGAACGACACCTTCGCGTACGAGCACCTGCTGGGCGAGTTGTCGCTTCCGATCCGTCTCATCTGGGGCCGCGAGGATCGCATTCTTCCCCCGGAGTACGGCGAATGGCTGCACGAGCGCATCCCGCACGCCGAACTGCACTGGATCGAGGACGCGGGCCACCTCCTTCAAGAGGACGCTCCTGCGCGGCTCATGGCCCACCTGACCGCCGAAATCCGGCCCGGCAACGATCCCAGAGATCGCCTGTCCTGAGGCGGATCGTGGATGCTTGGTCCGATCTTGTACGTTTCCAACACCCTCTGGTGACCCTCGTGGCCATTCGGGCACGTGAATACCGCTACGACCGCTGATCGGCCGGCATGCCGGCCGATCAGCGGGGCGTCCCGCGTCGGCTTTCGCCGAAGATCGCTGTTCCGGCGGTCGGCGTCTGTACGGGAGGAAGTCGCGCGCTCGGGAATCCACGGGATGATCCGGTACGAAGCTCCACGCGGAGGCGATGGGCGTGCCCTTGGTGACGTGATCGCCCGCTCGCACGTCCACGCGCACGAAGGCGTCCGCCTGCTCGGCGGCGCGGGAGTGACCACTTGGCCGGACAGGCGTCACCGTTTCACATCGCGGCGGGTTGGGGACAGCGTCAGCATGGCCTCCGACCTGAGGGCGAACGAGGCACAGGGACGATCTCCGGTGAGCGAGGGCTGACGTCATGCGCGGGCTGGCGGCGATGGTGCGCGACCTGGCGGCGCGTACGCCCGACAGCCGCGAGCGCAGCGCCGACATGTGGCGCGCACTGGCCATCTTCCTGGTGGTGTTCGGGCACTGGTTCGTCGTCGCCGTGACCTACCGGGACGGCCGGCTGTCCGGGTACAACGCGCTCGACGTCCTGAGCTGGATGGACCCGGTGACCTGGCTGTTCCAGGTGATGCCGATCTTCTTCCTGGTCGGTGGCTACGCCGGCGGCGCCTCGATGGCCTCGCACCGCGCCTCCGGAGGCGACGGCATCGGCTGGGTGCTGAGGCGGACCGACCGGCTGCTCCGGCCGACGACCGCGCTGTTCCTGGTCCTGCCACTGACCTCGCTGGTCATCGGGGCGGCCGGGGTGAACACCGAACTGCTCGGCCACGCGGCGTGGCTCGCCTCCATCCCGCTGTGGTTCCTGCTGGCGTACCTCGTCCTGGTGGTGCTCACGCCGTTGTTGTACGCGCTGCACCGCCGCGCGGGGCTCGCCGTCCCTGTGGTGATGGTGGTCATCGTCGCGGCCGCCGACCTGCTGCGGCGGGGCCTGCACGTGCCGGTCGTCGGTCAGAGCACCTACCTGTTCGCCTGGATGGCGATCTACCAGCTCGGCTTCTGCTGGCGGGACGGACTCCTGCGGCTGAGCCGCAGGCAAGCGCTGGCGGTCGCGGCCGGCGGCCTGGCCGCCCTGGTCGGGCTGACCGTGGTGGGCCCCTACCCGGTCGGCATGGTCGGCTACAACACAGCGCCGCCGACCCTGGCACTGATGGCGCTGGCCACCACGCAGATCGGACTGGTCCTGGCCCTTCAGCCCGCGGCCAACCGATGGCTTCGCCGGATCGGCCCGTGGAGTGTGGTCATCGCGACCAACGCGGTCATTCTGACCGTGTTCCTGTGGCACATGGCAGCGGCGGCGATCGCGGCCGCCGTACTGATCCCGACCGGGATCCTGCCGCAGCCCCCGCCGCACTCGACGGCGTGGCTGCTGTGGCGAGTGCCGTGGCTGGCAGCTTGCGCCCTCGTCCTCATCGTCCTGGTCGCCCTGTTCGCGCGCATCGAGCTGCGCCGGCCGATGACGCATTCCGTCGAGCGCGACCCGTGGCGTGACGGCGCGACCGTGCTCGGCTCGGCCGCCGTGCTGGCCGGGCTCCTGATCGTCGCCGTGGCCGGCCCCGGCTACCACGGCCCCACCGGCCTCCCGTGGGGCGGGGTGCTCGCGTACCTGTGCGGCGCCGCCGTTCTGCGCGTGACGCGGGACCGGTCTGTCCGGCCGGACGCCGGCCCCTGAGCGCGGCGGAGCACCGCAGGACCGGCGTCGACCTGGGTGGGTCTCACCAGCGCAGCATCGCGGCCACTCCGCCCGCCTCGGCGAGCTCCTGCGCCGCTCCGGTCTCCAGCACGGTGACCTCGCCTCCATGCTCGAAGGTGAGTTCGATCATCTCCTCCTCCAGCTCCTCGGGAGTGACGCCCACGTGCTCGGTGTTGCGCGGGCCCGCCTCGTCGAGCAGCAGGTGCTCGACCCGGCCCTGCCGCAGCAGGGAGAGGATGTCGTCGAGGCCGACCGCACCGTTGCCGCGCGACAGGGCCAGGCCGCGGGCACGCACCGCCAGGGCGGCGTCATGCCTGGCCCGCGCCTCCTCGCGAGCGGGGCGGACGAACTCCAGCACCTCCGACGGCGACAGGGCGGGATCGAGCACGGCGTCCATGTGGACGATCTCCGGGCCTGCCGGCAGCGCCTCGCCCAGAACCGCGGTGTCGCGGGGATCGCCCACCAGCAGCAGCGTCTCCCAGCCCAGCCGCCGGGCATGGCCCGCCACGTGCTGGGCCGCCTCGCGCAGGTACTTGGCCAGGTGCTCCTCGATGCGCTGGTCGAAGCGGTCTGGGTGGATACCGCGCCGGGAGAGGCCCGGCAGCGTCGCCGATCCCTGCGCGGACCCGTCCGCGGTCGCCAGCTGGAACATCACCGGCTCCAGCTCGTCGGCCAGGCCGTACCGGCTGTCGAACAGGCGCACGCCGTCACGCCCCACCCTGGCGATCCCCGCGGGCCTGTCGGCCTGTACGGCGGCGACGAGCGGCAGCAGGCAGGCGTGCTCCCTGACTGTGGCGAGGTCACCCACCGGGAGCTGAAGCCACTCGGTGCGCACCTCGTCACCGGCCACCTGCGCGAACAGGGCACGCCCCAGACCGGGACCGGCCGGGTCGAGCAGTTCGTCGATCCGCGGCTCCAGCAGGTCCAGACGGAGACCCACGAGCCTGGCCCGCTCCTGGTCGCGGCCTGCGGCCAGCTCCTGGCGCAACGCGGCGATCTCGTTGCGCAGCCGGGTCCGCTCGGCCTGTGTGCCGGGCTCCATCGTGGTGTAGAGCGACAGCACACCGACCTCGTCACCGAACGCGGCCAGTTCGCGCAGATCTGTCTGGTCGAACACCATGACACGCACACCCCCATAGGCTGGGCGTCCTGCACGGACACCAGCGGAGGGGGTTGCCCCATTTCAACCGAGGCGCCCATCGTCCCTGTTCAGCGGCCTTCGCGAGCGCCCTCAGCCGTGCTCGCCCCACTCCCCCACGTCCAGGACACTGTTGGGGATCTCATCACGAACAACCCATTCAGGTCGCGCCGTCTACGACCTTCCGCGTTTGTGCTCGCTGACCTGGGGAAATAACACATTCGGCTGCTTATCGCCGCCATCAACGCGGCGCCCGGCGCCGCATTCCGCCTCATCCGGCCTTTTCGTCACAGGGAGATGGACGATGCGTGTCCCCGAGGCCCCGGCCCCGGTGACCATCGCCCCCGACACCCAGCTCGCCGACATGGTGTTCAGCGACGACCGGGTGAACGGTGACATGGTCCTGTTCCAGCGCCGGTCGGCCGGAGGCTGGAGTCCGGTGACGGCCAGGCGGTTCGCGGCCGACGTCCGCGGCCTGGCGGACGGCTTCCTCGCCGCCGGGATCCAGCCGGGAGACCGGGTCGCGCTGCCGGCCGCCACCAGCTACGAGTGGACGGTGGTGGACTACGCCCTGTGGGCGGTGGCGGCGCTGCCGGTCCCGATCTATGAGACCTCCTCGGCCGAGCAGGTCCGCTGGGTGCTGGAGGACGCCGGCCCGGTCGCCGTGGTGGCCGGGAACGAGACGCAGCGCCGCCTGGTCGAGGAGGCGGCCGCGAGCCTCTCGTCCGGACCGCCGCGGGTGTGGCAGATCGACGGCGGCGGGCTGGACCGGCTCCGCGAGGGCGGGCACGGCGTGAGCGACGCTCAGCTACGGGAGCGGCGCCGGATGGTGTCGGCCGACGACCTGGCGACGATCATCTACACCTCGGGCGCCACCGGCCGCCCGAAGGGCTGCATGCTCGGCACGGTGGGGCCGCCCCTGCCCGGGGTCGAGATCCGGATCGCCGACGACGGCGAGATTCTGATCAAGGGCCCGATGGTGTTCCAGGGCTACTGGCGCAACGAGCAGGTGACCAGGCAGAGCCTGACCGCCGACGGTTTCCTGCGTACCGGCGACGTCGGCGCCCTGGACGAGGACGGGTTCCTGACGATCTCGGGCCGCAAGAAGGAGATCATCGTGACCGCCGGCGGCAAGAACCTCGCCCCGGAACCGCTGGAGGACCGCCTGCGCACCCATCCGCTCATCAGCCAGGCGGTGGTCGTCGGCGACCGGCGGCCGTACACGGCCGCGCTGATCGCTCTGGACGCCGCGGCGCTGGCGTCGTGGAAGCGGGCCGCCGGCAAGCCCGAGCAGGCCGGCCCGGCCGACCTCCGCGACGACCCGGATCTGCTGGCCAGGCTGCAGACGGCCGTGGACGAGGCCAACACGACGGTGAGCCGGGCCGAGTCGATCCGCAGGATCCGGATCCTTGCGGTGGACCTGACCGAGCAGAACGGATATCTGACCCCGACCCTGAAGGTCAAGCGTGCCTTGGTCCACAAGGACTTCAGGGCCGACATCGAGGAGCTGTACCGCTGAGCGGCGCACCGTCGGCACTTGACCGGCTGGTCTCGGCCACGCCTGCGTCCCGCGACCGCGTGGTCGACGCCGCCCGGGCGCTGTGCATCGTGGTCGTCACCCTCTGGCACTGGACGTTGTCGGTCACCCACCGCACCGCCGACGGCAGCCTGTCCATGCCCAATCCGATCCACACCGTGCCCGGCGGCTGGCTGGCCACGTGGGTGCTGCAGATCATGCCGGTGTTCTTCCTGGTCGGCGGGTACGCCAACCTGGTCGGCCGGCAGCGGGCCCGGGCACGCGGGACCACCGCCGGCCAGTTCGTCCTGGACCGGCTGCGCCGGCTGCTCTGGCCGACGGCCGCCTGGGCCCTGCTCTGGCTCGCCGGCGAGCTGATCGCGGCTGCCCTGCCCGGCCCGCACCGATGGATGTGGGAGTGGTTCCCCGGCTATCTGACGCCCCTGTGGTTCCTGGGCGTGTACGGCCTGCTGATCGCCGCGGTGCCGATCACCACGAGCCTGCACGCCCGCTACGGAGCCCGGGTCCTGGTAGCGCTCGTGCTGCTGATCGCCCTCGGCGGCGTGGCGCACCGCGGCGCCGGCCTGGACTGGGCGGGCTGGGCGACCGCCGCCCTGGTGTGGGTGTTCTGCCACCAGCTCGGCTACGCCTGGCGCACCTGGCAGCTGGGGCACCGGCCGTTGCCGCAGCGGCTCGCGATCGCCGCGGCAGGTCTGGCCGCGCTGGCCGGGCTCACCGTGGGAGCGGGCTATCCCCTCTCGATGGTGTCCACCGCCGGCGAGGCCGAATCCAACATCTTCCCGACCAACGCCACCATCGCCGCCCTCGCCGTCTTCCAGCTCGGGCTGCTCGTCCTCATCACGCCGGCCGCCGAACGCCTGCTACGCCGGCCGGCCGTCTGGAAGCCGGTGGTGGCCCTCAACGTGGTCGCGTTGACCGTCTTCCTCTGGCACATGACCGCGTACCTGGGGGTGCTCTGGGCCTATGAGAGGCTGGGCGGCACCCTGCTCGCGCAGCCAACCGCCGGCTGGTGGGCGCAGCGCTGGCTTTGGCTCCTGGCGCCCTCTGCGGTGCTGGCCGTGCTGGCCGTCCTGTTCGCCCGGGTCGAGCTGGCCGCCCGCCGGCCCCGGAAGGCGGCGAGTCGCTGAGCTCGGCGGGGTCTCGGCTAGCGAGTGTCCAGGCGGTGCTGGAGCCGTGCACGCGTCGCTACCGCCCCGAGCACGATCATCACGACCCCCAGCACCAGGTGCAGCCAGTTGTCGGCCGTGTTGAACGGGACGAAGTTGGCCCCGCCGCCGTGCGGGACGAACAGCCCGTAAAGCCAGAGCACCAGGTAGATGATGCCGCCGATGAGCAGGAACCCGCGTGCCGCCGCCCACGTCCTGGCCAGCAGGACGCCGGCGACCCCGAACCCCAGGTGGACGATGTTGTGCAGGACCGACACCTGGAACAGGCCCAGCAGCATCGCGCCCGACTCGTGGCCGGCGAACTGCATCTGACCGTAATCAGTGGTGATGCCAGGGATGAACCCGAGAATGCCGATCAGCAGGAACACGGCGCCGACGATGAGCGCCGCCATCTGAACGGGAGTCTTGGTGGCGGAGGAAAGAACGCCGCTCATGGCGCCTCCCTTGTCGTACTGGTGATAGTCATATGCGCCTACCCCTCACGGCGACCCTCACGCACTGTGACCTACGGGAGGTCAGGCAGTGATTGCGTTGGCCTGAAGGGGCAGCGCTTCCAGGTGAGTCTTCGACAGCGGCTGGTGATCAATGCAGGGCGAGATGTTGGTGAGAAACGCCACCGCCCGCCTTGCGTGATCACAGAAGCGCGCCGTTGGCCTGGTCGAACTGGCTTATGCGTGCCCAGAGGCCGTCTGGGTGGCGGGCGTTGTGGCGTTCGAGGCCGAGCTGGTTCTTCAGTGTCCAGATGACCGCCTCGATGCGCTGGCGCAGCCGGCCGCAGCGGCGGCCTCGTCCTGCGCGGCGAGCCCGGCATCGGCGAATCGGCGTTGCTCGGCCGGGCCGCTGAGTGCTCCGGCGGCACCTGTGCCGGTGGCGGGTGAACCCTGCACCGGATCCGCACCAACGCTGCGCATCGCCCGCATACACGTCTGCTTGATGACGTCGTGACGGAGCGGAGAACGCCACAAGCGCGCGAGGTTCGCTGGACGTTCGGAGGCGGGCTCTCCGCGATCACCGCTGGCGCCGTACCAGCACGCGGCGGCCTCCACCTTCAGGCCGTCCTGCTCTCGGTCTCAGCCACACTCCTCGCCGCAGGGTCATGGTGGTCAGGCGGTGGTGAACCTGCTCACACGCTGCTGAAGTTCATCCTGCTGCTCGCCGTACCCGCACTGCTGTTTCGGCGATCTCGACGTGGAACGGCAGGCGCTGCAGCGATCTGGATTCGGCGGCCGGGCAGCACCGTCGCCCGGCCCTCCCCGCCTGACCGACACATGGCCAAGTGGTGCCCTGTGCGGGCAGGGCACGGTCGGAGAAGCGCGTGCCGCAAGTGACGTCGAATACTCATTCCATCTCGGTAAGAGGCTTCGGCGCGACACGCATCGGATCACCGGGGCGGAAGCGTCCCCGCCTGCTCTTGCGGGGCTGAGCTGCGCGGCAGCGTGCCGAGGCCCGAGGAAGGGAGCTAAGGCGAATGGCGACGGCCAACAACGTCCCGGCGAGCACCACTTTCGAGCCCCGAGAACTACGACGCATCTTGGGGAGCTTCGCGACCGGTGTCACCGTCGTGACCGCCGGCGGGGACGAGCCGCGCGGCATGACCGCGAACTCGTTCACGTCCGTGTCGCTGAATCCGCCGATGGTCCTGGTCTGCGTCCTGCGCGACGCCGCGATGCACGAGATGATCCTGCGGCACAGTGCCTTCGCGGTCTCCATCCTGTCCGACCGGCAAGAAGGCGTGGCCCGGCACTTCGCCGACCGCCACCGCCCTCGTGGCCTGGCCGAGTTCGCGAACGTCGACTGCCTCGCCGGGCCGCACACCGGGTGCCTCGTGCTGCCCGGCGCGCTGGCGTGGTTCGAGTGTTCCCTGGCCGCGGTCTATGACGGCGGGGACCATTCGATCTTTCTCGGCGAGATCGTGAACCTCGAGCGCGGCTCCGGTGAAGACGCGCTGCTGTTCCATGCCGGCGCGTTCCAGCGCATCGACACCCCCGCCGACTGGCGCGACCACATCCTTCTATGAGTACGGCCACGCGGCCGGGGACATCCCGCCGACGGCGATCAGTCTTGGGGGCGATGGTGAACGGATTCATGGGCCGCGTTCTCCGAGCGGCCGGCATGGCGGTGCGGGCCGTGCACGTGGGCGGCATCATGGCGGGTTACGCCCTGCTGTTCGGCGCGGCGGAATCTCGTCGCCTCCTGGGACGGCGGCGCGCCGGTCACGGTGCGCAGGCCGGCGGCCTGCACGACGGAGACAGGTGGGTCACGATGCTCACCCGCCTGGGCCCGTCCTACATCAAGATCGGCCAGCTGGTGAGCACCCGCCGGGACCTCCTGCCGCCGGCGGTGACCGGACCGCTTTCGCGGTTGACCGATGCGGCGCCGCCTCCCAGCAGGCGCCGGGTCCGGCAGGCGGTCCTCGCCGCCTACGCCGGGACGCGCTGGCCCTTCAGGGAGTTCACCTGGGAGCCCATGGCCTGCGGCAGTATCGCGACAGTGCACGAGGCCGTGACCCTGGACGGCCGGCGGGTCGCCGTCAAGGTGCGCCGGCCCGGAATCCAATGGGTCATGGAGCGCGACTTCGCGCTGACGCTCGCCCTGATGCGTACGCTCGGCGCCGTCCCGAAACTGCGCAAGATGCCGTTCAAGGTGATGCACGAGCAGGTCGGCTCGGCGATCCTGCGGCAGCTGGACTTCCCTGCGGAGGCCGCGGCGCTGGCCGAGCTGCGGACGAACCTGGCCGGGCTCGCAAACGTACGCATTCCCGAACCGCTGGCCGACCTGTGCACGCCCGAAGTCGTGGTGATGGAGTACATCAGCGGCCTCAAGCGTTTCGCCCCCGGCGACCTGGACGCCGGCACGCGGCGTCACGTGGTGCAGGCGGTGCTTGCCGCGGTCTACGAGATGTTGTTCATCGACGGCGTCGTGCACTGCGACCTGCATCCGGGCAACCTGTACTTCGACGAGCGCGCCGGCCTGGTGATGCTCGACGCGGGGTTCGTCATCCGGCTGCCCGACGAGGTGCGCCGCTCCTTCGCCGACTTCTTCATCCACATGGCGATGGGCGACGGCTGGACCTGCGCGCAGATCGTGATCGAAAGTGCGGCGCACGTCGTCGGCGACTGCGACGTGGCGGGTTTTCGCACCGGCCTGACCGAGCTCGTGCAGGAGGCGTCCGGAGCGAAGTCCGGCCAGTTCGCGCTGGCGCCCTTCGCCGGCAGATTGTTCGACCTGCAGCGGCGCTTCGGCGTGTTCCCGGCGCCGGAGTTCGCCTTCCCTCTGCTGTCGCTGCTGGTCATCGAGGGGATGATCAAGGACTTCGACAGCGGTGTCGATTTTCAGGCCGAGGCCATGCCGATCCTGCGGCGCCGCAACATGCTGCGCGACCGTACGGTACGGCTGCACCCGTGAGCACCCACACTCCCGGCCGGCCCGTTCGCCCTCGCTGACGATCTGCAGAGCAATCTGGAAGAAGACGCTTTCTCCGCTTGCTCCCCATAATTGGCTCCGTCAGCGAACATGGGCTTGCTCGAATCGTAGGCGAAATGGGCATTTTTCTGCACGGCGCCCAGATGGTGATGCGCATGGCAAGCAACAGGCGGCGAACCGCGGAACGAAGCCGTGGTGATGCCGACGCGAGGAAAGCGTCCCGTCGAATACCAAATCGTCAGGATTTATTCGGATAAGGCGTTGCGTATCTCCATGGGCCGCCATACGGGGGACGAGCGTGCGGGCTGTCGGCGCGCCTTGGCCATCAGCGGACGACTGACGCTGACGCTCCTCACCGAGCGAAAGGGACAACGTACTATGGCACAACGACGGGGGCTGGACCGGCGGAAATTCCTGACGGGAACCGCTGCCGGCGTCGGCGGGGGGATCATCACCGGTGGTTTCGCCTCGAGCGCCGCGGCGGCCACGGAACCCGACCCGGCGGTGCTGGCCCGCCAGACGAGCACGGCCACGACCGTGGGCCCCGACAGCCCGCAGTACCCGGACCTGGTCCGGGCGCTCAACGCCCGCTACACGGCGGCACCGCGCTCGGTTCACGTGGTGGACGCCCCGCGGCAGGTGCGGGCGATCGTCGCGGAGGCGGTCAGCGCGAACAAGCGGCTGACGGTACGAGGCGGCGGGCACTGCCTGGAGGACTTCGTCTACAACTCCGACGTTCAAATGATCATCGACCTGTCCAACATGAACCGGGTCTACTACGACGCTGCGCGCAACGCGATAGCCGTCGAGGCAGGCGCGACGCTGCTGGACGTCTACGAGAAGCTGTACCAGACCTGGGGCGTCACCGTTCCTGGCGGCATCTGCTACTCCGTGGGCATGGGCGGCCACGTCGCCGGAGGCGGCTGGGGCTGGCTGGTTCGCCGCGACGGCCTGATCATCGACCACCTGTACGGGGTGGAGGTCGTGACGGTCAAGGCCTCGAGCGCCGTCCGCAAGGTGGTGGCGACCCGGGAGGCCGACGACCCCCACCGAGAGCTGTGGTGGGCGCACACCGGCGGCGGTGGGGGGAACTTCGGCGTCGTCACCCGCTACTTCTTCCGCTCGCCGGACGCCACCGGCACCGACCCCACCCGCCTGCTGCCCAGGCCGCCGGCGAAGGTGCTCTACGCGGTCGCCGCCTGGGGGTGGGACCAGCTGAACAAGGACAGGTTCATCCAGCTCATCCAGAACTACGCCAACTGGCACGTCACCAACGCGGCCCCGACCAGCCCGACCCGGTTCCTGAGCAGTTTCATGGTGCTCAACCACATCTCGAACGGCACCGTCGTCCTGCTCACGCAGGTGGACGCCGGGGCACCCAACGCCGAAACCATCCTGAACGACTACCTGACCTTCATGAGCAACGGCGTGGCTCAGCCGTTCATCAGCCAGGTCCGGCTCCCGTGGCTGCAGGCGGCCCGCCTGACCGGCACCACCAACCCGCTGCTCAACGACCCGACGCTGCGCGGGGAGTACAAATCCGCCTACATGAAGGCCGCCTTCCCCCAGGCCCAGGCGGAGGCGCTGTACAAGCATCTGGCGCGCACCGACATCGACAACCCGAATCTCAGCGTCCAGCTGTCGCCGTTCGGCGGCATGACCGCCGCCGTACGGCCGGGTGACACCGCCTCGGTCCACCGCGACGCGGCCTTCAAGATGCTCTGGGCGGCGAATTGGAGCGATCCCGCCGACGACGCCGAGAACATCGCCTGGGCCCGCGAAAGCTACCAGGACACCTATGCCGCCACCGGCGGCGTGCCCGTTCCCAATGACGTGACCGATGGATGCTACGTCAACTACCCCGACGCCGACCTCAGCGATCCCACCTTCAACCGCTCCACCTCCCCATGGCACGACCTCTACTACAAGGACAATTACCCAAGGCTCCAGCAGGTGAAGAAGAAGTACGATCCGCGTGACTTCTTCCGGCACCGTCAGTCGGTCGAACTGCCGTAGCCGGAATCAGCGGGCTGACCGGGTGACACCCGTCGGGATGGGCGGCCGGCTCGGCGCAGTCGTCACCGAGCCGGCCGGACGGCCGTGAGGGCGCTACGGGCCCTCACGCCGACCTTCAGGGCCGGCTTCGTCGTTCTTCATGGAACTGTGGATTCTCCGCACTTGACCGAGCGTCAGCGCGGCGCCGGCAAGGAGCAGCGCGACGGTGAACACCCATTCGTTCGACCCTCCGGGACCGTAAACCCTGTTGGGGAATCCGATGTCGACCGCCGAGGTCTGCCGGCCCGCCTGGAGCTGTCCTTTCCCCATCCCGTACATGAAGATGTCCGTCCGGTTCACCGTGCCGTCCTCGGAGCGGAAGTCCCCGTACCATTGGCAGGACTCATGGCCGGGGTGCTGGACGCATTCCATGTGCTCGGCCGTGAAGGTTCCGGGCACTCCGTCCGCACGAGCCGCCCGGATGGCGGGCCAGACACTGGGCGTCGTGAAGAAGGTCAGTGACGCGCCGATGAGAGCGACCGTCGCCCGGAAGGCGAATCCGGGCGGCAGCCGCCTGCCTCGGGTGCCCGCTGCTTTCAAGACACTCTCTCGTGGGCGCAGGTGCAGGCCATCGTCGCCCGTTCCTGGGAATCGGGCTTGCGGTGCAGCAGCATCGCCACCACCATCGGGACGAAGACGATGGCGTTGTAGAACAGGTGCAGCTCGAGCCGGGGCACGAGGAGCTGGATGATGCTGCGCGGAGTCGGGCCGCCGAGCAGATTGGCGCCGATGATGACCTGCATGAGCAGCAGGAAATGCTCGAAGTGGTGCCAGACCTGGATGCCCAGCGAGATGTTCCACCATGTCCGCGCGCGCCCGGTGAAGCCGCGCCTCAGCAGTACGAGACCGACCAGCATGAGCAGCGCGTAACCGTAGTGCATCCATTCCGAGGTGACCAGCCACGGGAAGGGAACGCCCAGGACGCCACGTGCTTCCGGAAGCGGCCAGTTGAGCACGTAGACCTGATACGCCTGCGCGATGTGCTCGGCCCAATGCGCGATGACGATGAAGGCGAAGAAACCGAGTGCCGGCTTATGCCGCTCACCGTTCAGATTCGCGACAAGGCCATACGGCGGGTTTACAGAGGCGCTTGTCATCCGACCTCCCATTCGACCGGTCACGACAACTCGGCGGGCGTCACCTGCGGTGCGCCCCGGACCGATTCTCCACGGGGAACGAGCGGGCGACCTCTCCCAGATTGCTCACTGCGAAAATCGAATACCACGCGAGTCAGAGAGGAATATTGCCGTGCTTGCGCTGTGGCTGGAACTCGCGTTTGTTGCGCAGCATCGCCAGCCCGTCGGCCAGCACTTTGCGCGTCTCGCGGGGATCGATGACGTCGTCCACCAGCCCGCGCTCGACGGCATAGAACGGGTGCAGGAACTCGGCCGTATAGTCGTCGAGCAGTTGCCGCTGCAGCTCCGCAGGCTCCGCGGCGGCGGCGAGCTCTTTACGGAAGAGGACGTCCACGGCGCCCTGCGGGCCCATGACCGCGATCTCATTGGTCGGCCAGGCGAACGACAGGTCAGCACCGACCGACCGCGAGTCCATGACGATGTAGGCGCCCCCGTACGCCTTGCGCAGGATGACCTGTACGCGCGGGACGGTCGCCTCGCAGTAGGCGTAGAGCAGCTTCGCCCCGTGCCGGATGATGCCCTGATGCTCCTGATCGACGCCGGGCAGGAAACCCGGCACATCGACGAGCGTCACGAGCGGGACGTTGAACGCGTCACAGGTGCGGACGAACCGCGCCGCCTTCTCCGAGGCCCTGATGTCGAGCACCCCTGCCCTGACCAGAGGCTGGTTGCCGACGACGCCCACGACATGCCCGTCGATCCGCGCGAACGCGCAGATGATGTTCCGCGCCCACGATTCCTGGACCTCCAGGACCTCATGGTCGTCGACGATCTCCGCGATGACCTCTCGCATGTCGTACGGCCGGCGTCCCTCGACGGGCACCAGGTCGAGCAGGGCGTCGCAGGCCCGATCGGCGGGATCGGCGGCGTCCACGACGGCGGGGAACTCGGTGTTGTTCGACGGCAGCAGCGACAGCAGATACCGGACTTCCTCCAGGCAGGACTCCTCGTTGTCGTGGACGAAACCGGCCACGCCGGAGACGGAGCCGTGCACCTCGGCGCCTCCAAGAGCCGAGTGCGTGACCGACTCACCGGTGACCGCACCGATGACGTCCGGGCCCGTGACGTACATCTGAGAGGTGTCCTTGACCATGAAGACGAAGTCGGTCAAGGCCGGGGAGTAGGCGGCGCCGCCGGCGCAAGGGCCGAGAATGACGCTGATCTGCGGGATCACGCCGGAAGCCCGCACGTTCCTGCGGAAGATGCCTCCATAGCCGGCCAGCGCGTTCAGCCCTTCCTGGATGCGGGCGCCCGCTCCGTCGTTCAAGGCGATGAGCGGTGCCCCCATCGAGATGGCGAGATCCATCACTTTGTGGACCTTGGCGGCATGGGCATGGCCGAGAGAGCCGCCGAAGAGCCGGAAGTCCGTCGCGTACACGAAAACCCGGCGGCCGAAGACCAGGCCGGAGCCGGCGATGACGCCGTCCGTGTGGGGCCGCTTGCGTTCGAGGCCGAAACCCGTCGCCATGTGGCGCCGGAACAACTCGATCTCGGTGAAGGTGTTCTCGTCGAGCAGCAGATCGATCCGTTCGCGGGCCGTCAGCTTGCCTTTGGCGTGCTGGCGCCTGGTGGCTTCCGCGTCTCCGTCCCTGATCGATTCGCGCCGGCGGCCGAGCAGCTCGGCCAGTTCCCGCAGTGTGTTCTTCCGGCCGGCCGCGGGGTCGTCGAGGACGTGGCCGTTCGCCGCGGGGTCGTCGAGGACGTGGCCGTTCGCCGCCGGCGCGGCGACCCGCGTGCGGGTGCCGTTGTGCCCGTTGCCCGGCTGATGGCCGTTTTCGTGGGGAGGCGCAGCCGGAGCATGAGCCGCGATCGATCCAGAGTTGCCGGCATGTGCTCCGGTCATCCTGCCACCCCTCTCATGAGCGGTCTTCGCCACCCGGACGAGCAAGAAAGCAACGTGCGTAGGTTAGGCAGGCGGTGACGAGGGGCGGCCACTCCCAGATTGCTCGATGCGGCGCCTCCACGGCTCACCGCCGGCCTGCCGGAGGGCAAGCTGAGCACGAGGAAAGAAGACCCCTCGGTGTGGTCACGCGATGCTGGATCCCATCCGATTGCGCACGGAGCTGCACCGGCCTCCAAGGCGGCTGCGCGTCGATCGAACCGGAAGCGAACCTCTGCGACGGCCACAGGAGGAGCACGGAATGTGCGGTATCACCGGCTGGATCTCGTTCGATCGCGACCTGGCACGCGAGCACAAGGTCCTGGATGCCATGACCGAGACCATGGCGTGCCGCGGTCCTGACGCCCGCGGCACCTGGGTCGACCGGCATGCGGCGCTCGGCCACCGGAGGCTGGCCGTGATCGACCTGCCCGGCGGGCTCCAGCCGATGACCGTCCGCACGGACGCGGGCGCCGTCACCCTGGTCTACAGCGGCGAGGTCTACAACTTCGCCGAACTGCGCGACGAACTCACCCGGCAGGGCAAGCGCTTCAGGACGTCCAGTGACACAGAAGTGGTCCTACAGGGATATCTGCACTGGGGGCCGGCGGTCGCCGAACGCCTCAACGGCATGTACGCCTTCGCGATCTGGGACGGACGGGACCAGAAGCTCGTCATGATACGCGACCGGATGGGGATCAAGCCACTCTACTACTACCGAACGCCTGACGGAGTGCTGTTCGGCTCGGAACAGAAGGCCATACTCGCCCACCCACTCGCCAAGCGCGTCGTCGACGCTGACGGGCTGCGCGAGGCGTTCTCCTACACCTTCACCCCAGGACACGCCATATGGGCGGACATGCGGCAGGTCGAACCGGGCACGATCGTCACCGTCGACGTCACCGGCGTCCGCGAGCGCACCTATTGGCGGCTGGAGACCCGGCCGCACGCCGACGACGCCGGCACCTCCGTAGGCCGCGTCCGGGAACTCCTCGACGACATCGTGCGGCGGCAACTGGTCGCCGACGTGCCACGGTGCCTGCTGCTGTCCGGCGGGCTGGACTCCGGCGCCCTCACCGCCCTGGCCGCGGCCCATCTCGGCGCCGGACAGGTGCGGACGTTCGCGGTGGACTTCATGGGTCAGGCGGAGAACTTCCGGCCCGACGACCTGCGCGACACTCCGGACACGCCTTTCATCCAGGACGTCGTCCGGCACGTCGGGACCGAGCACGCCGACATCGTGCTCGACCCCAAGACGCTGGCCGATCCCGGCATCCGCAGGGCCGTGGCCCTCGCGCGCGACCTGCCCGTCGGTACCGGCGACATGGACCTGTCGCTGTACCTGCTCTTCAAGGCGATCCGCGGGAAGTCCACGGTGGCCCTGTCGGGCGAGGCGGCCGACGAGATCTTCGGCGGATATCGGCACATGCACATCCCCCAGATCCAGACCGCACGCGCGTTCCCGTGGATCGCCGTCAACGTCGGTCCCTTCGACAAGGACTCCACCGGGCTCGACCCGCACCTGCTGACGCGACTCGATCTCGACGCCTACCGGCTCGACGCGTACGACACCGCCATCGCCGAGGTGGGGCGCCTCGACGGCGACGACGACTTCGAGCACCGCATGCGGATCATGATTCATCTGCACGTGACCCGGTTCATGAAGTATCTGCTCGACCGCAAGGACCGCATGAGCATGGCGGTCGGGCTCGAGGTCCGGGTGCCGTACTGCGACCACCGGCTCGTCGAATACGTCTACAACACCCCCTGGTCGATGAAGACCCACGACGGCCGGGAGAAGAGCCTGCTGCGCGGCGCCACCCGGCAGCTGCTGCCGGACTCGGTCGCCTGGCGGCCCAAGAGCCCCTACCCCTCCACCCAGGACCCCTACTACAGCCAGGAGCTGCAGAACCAGGGCAAGGACCTGCTGGCCGACCGCGACCACGACGTGTTCGCCCTGGTGGACCGGGACTGGCTCGAAGGCGCCACGAAGCGCGATCCGGCCGCGGTGGACCGGCTGACGCGCCTGGGCCTGGAGCGCGTCCTCGACCTGGCCGCCTGGCTGGACATCTACCGGCCCGAGCTCAAACTTCCATGACCCACGTCCGGGCAGCACGAACCGCAGCCGGGCCGGCCGCGCGGTGACCACCGGATGACCACTGACCGGTTTCGTCTCAGGGAAGGAAGTCCCGCCGGATGTCACCGCGCAAGACGGACCCGCTTTTCCGCGCCCAGCTGGTGGACGTCGCCGCACGGATCCTGGCGCAAGACGGCCCGCAGGCCATGACGGTACGGCGCATCGCCACCGAGGCGGGCAGCTCGACCATGCCCGTCTACACCTACTTCGGCGGGATGAGCGGCCTGGTACGCGCGATCGTTCACGAGGGTTTCGCGCGCATGCAGCAGTACTTCAGCCTCGTCGGCACCTCCGACGACCCGGTGTGCGACATGGCCCTGCTGGGCCGCGCCTACCGCCACAACGCTCTGGCGAACCCGCACCTGTACGCGGCCATGTTCGGAGGTTCCGCGCTCGCCGGGTTCGAACTGTCCGAACAGGACCGCCAGTACGGCCGCTACACCCTCGTGGACGTCGTCGGCTGCGCCGCCCGATGCGTCGCGGCGGGCAGGTTCCGCCCAGCCGACGAGGAACTGGTGGCCCACCAGATGTGGAGCGCGATGCACGGCCTCGTCACGCTGGAGCTCGGCGGCTACCTCATCCCGCCCTACGATCCAGAAGTGTGCTTCGAGAACCAGCTCATCAGCCTGATGGTCGGCGCCGGAGACACCATCGCGGCCGCCGGTAGATCGGTCGAGGCGTCCAGGCGGCGCATGGCGTACGAACTCGCCCCCCACCTCGCCGAGCAGCATGGCGCGGCATCCGCTCCGTGAAGTCCCGCGTCCGGCAGGAATACCGGGAAAAACTCATTCATTAAATGACGCCATTATCAAACGGCGTTATTCGAATTAAATTGGCGTCAGAGCACTCTGGAATAAAGCTCGCCGGTCGCGACAGGGCATGCTTGCGCTCAGTGCAACAGCGAAGGGGGCGAGCCAGGACATGCAGAAGATCGCCATTGTGGGAATGGCATGTGTCTATCCTGACGCCGATTCACCGGACGAACTGTGGAAGAACGCCGTCGCCGCGCGCCGGGCCTTCAGGCGGCTGCCGGACGAGCGCATGCGGCTGACCGACTACTGGCGGGCCGACCCGTCCGCCCCGGACAGCTTCTACTCCAGGAACGCCGCGGTCATCGAAGGGTACGACTTCGATCGGGTGGCGCACCGGATCGCCGGGAGCACGTTCCGATCGACCGATCTGACGCATTGGCTCGCGCTGGACGTCGCGGGCCGGGCGCTGGCCGACGCCGGTTTTCCCGGCGCCGAAGGGCTGCCGAGACAGAGCACCGGCGTCATCGTCGGAAACACCCTCACGGGCGAATTCGCCCGGGCCAACCTGATGCGGCTGCGCTGGCCGTACGTACGGCGCACGGTCGGCGCGGCGCTGCGCGAACTCGGCTGGGAGGACGACGCTCTGGGCGAATTCCTGGACGGTCTCGAACGCTCCTATAAGAGCCCGTTCCCCGCGCCGGACGAAGACACCCTCGCCGGGGCACTGTCCAACACGATCGCCGGCCGGATCTGCAACTACTTCGACCTCAACGGCGGCGGCTACGCGGTGGACGGGGCCTGCTCCTCCTCGCTGCTTTCGGTGACGACCGCGTGCAAGGCGCTGCTGGACGGGGACCTCGACGTGGCGATCGCGGGCGGGGTCGACCTGTCGATCGACCCGTTCGAGGTCGTGGGCTTCGCCAAGACCGGGGCGCTGGCCAGGACCGAGATGCGCGTGTACGACCGCGGCTCCAACGGCTTCTGGCCGGGCGAGGGCTGCGGAATGGTCGTCTTGATGCGCGAAGAGGACGCCGCCGAGGTGGGCCGCAGAGTCTATGCCACCATCGCCGGCTGGGGCATCTCCTCCGACGGCAGCGGCGGCATCACGCGTCCGGAGATCGACGGCCACCGGCTGGCGCTGCGGCGCGCCTACGAGCGGGCCGGGTTCGGCATCGACACAGTGGCGCTGTTCGAAGGCCACGGCACGGGGACGGCGGTCGGGGACGCCGCGGAGCTGACGGCCTTGTCCGAGACCCGGGCGGAGGCCATCGCGGCGGCCGGTTCCGGCGCGTCCGGGGCGCCGGCGGCGCTCGGCTCCGTCAAAGCCATGATCGGCCACACCAAGGCGGCCGCCGGAGTGGCCGGCCTGATCAAGGCGGTGCTGGCGGTGCACCATCGCGTGCTGCCGCCGACCGTCGGTTGCGCGGACCCGCATCCGCTGCTCGCGCGTGACCCCGCGATGCTGCGGGTGCTGCGCAAGGCCGAGCCCTGGCCGCAGGAGGCCGCGCTGCGGGCCGGCGTCACGTCCATGGGGTTCGGCGGCATCAACAGTCACGTGGTGGTGGAGGGCGTCGGATCGCGGCGGGCGGCGTCGTTCAACCGGCGCACGCGTGAGCTGGCCGCATCCGTCCAGGACGCCGAGCTGCTGCTGGTCGACGGGGGCTCGCCCGGCGAGCTGCGCGAGCGGCTCGCGGAACTGGCCGGCTGGGTTCCCGCGCTGTCGTACGCGCAGCTCGGCGACCTCGCCGCCACGCTGCAGCGCGGGCTGCGTGACCTGCCCTACCGCGCCGCGGCGGTCGTGGACTCCCCGGAGAACGCGGAGCGGCGGCTGCGGCGGCTGCTGGACGTCCTGGACGCCGGCGAGACGACCCTGTTCGACGCCGACGGCGGCTGCTTCCTCGGCCACGCCGGCGGCGAGGGCCGGATCGGCTACCTGTTCCCCGGGCAGGGCTCGGGCCGGGGGCTGAGCGGCGGCGCGCTGCGCCGACGCTTCGCCGAGGTCGAAGAGGTGTACGAGCGGGCCGCGCTGCCGCGGACAGGCGACACAGTGGCGACCGCCGTCGCACAGCCGCGGATCGTCACCGGCTCCCTGGCCGGGCTGCGCGCCCTGTCGCTGCTCGGGGTGGAGGCGAGCGTCGGCGTCGGACACAGCCTCGGCGAGATCTCCGCGCTGCACTGGGCCGGCGCACTCGACGACTCCGCGCTGCTGAGCATCGCCGGCATCCGTGGACGGGTCATGGCCGAGCACAGCGAATCCGGCACCATGGCCGGTCTCACCGCATCCCCGGAGGCGGCCACCGGGCTCATCGCCGGCCTGCCTGTCGTCATCGGTGCATACAACGGGCCGGAACAGACGGTCGTCGCGGGCACGGCCGAGGCGATCGCCACGGTCGGCGCCAGGGCCGAGCGCGCAGGCGTGTCGTGGACGCGGCTGGCCGTCTCCCATGCCTTTCATTCGCCCCTGGTGGCTCCGGCCGCGGACGTCTTCGCCGACAGGCTGCGCGGCATGAAGTTCGGCCGGATCCACTCTCCGATCTGCTCCACCATCACCGGCGAGACCCTTGCCGAGGACGCCGACATCCCGGCCCTGCTGCACCGTCAGATCACCGACCCGGTGCTGTTCACCCAGGCGGTGGAGCTGGCTGCCAAGAACGTCGACCTGTTCGTCGAGGTCGGTCCAGGACGGGTGCTCAGCCGGCTGACGGCCGAGACGACCGACGTCCCCGCTGTTGCGCTGGACACCGACAGTGAGTCGATCGGCGGGCTGCTGCGGGTGGTCGGTGCGGCGTTCGCCGTCGGCGCGTCCGTCGACCACGAAGCGCTGTTCCACGGCCGCCTGATCCGGCCGCTGGAGATCGGTGCGCACTTCAGCTTCTTCGCCAGCCCCTGCGAGCAGGCCCCCGAGGTCGGCCTCGACGGGCACGCCGGCGTTCCGGCGCCCGCTGCCGAGCCTGCCTCCGGCACGGCGGACAGCGTGGCGGACAGCGTGGCGGACGGCGTGGCGGACGGCGCGGCGGACGGCGCGGCGGACGGCGCGGCGCAGGCCGGCGACCAGACCGATGGCGACCCCTTGGAAGTGCTTCGCCGGCTGGTGGCCGAACGCGTCGAGCTGCCGGTCGAGCTGGTCTCCGACGACAGCCGCCTGCTCGACGATCTGCACCTGAGCTCGATCACCGTGGGACAGGTGATGGACGCGGCCGCCAAGACCCGCGGCGTCACCATCCTGCAGCCTCCGACCAACTTCGCCACGGCGACGCTGCGGGAACTGGCCGAGACCCTCGACAGCCTGGCCGCCTCCGGGCAGGGTACCGGGCTCTCCCCCGTCGTCGAGGGCGCCGCCGCGTGGGCGCGGCCGTTCACCGTCGACCTGGTCGAGGCGCCGTTGCCGCAGGGCTCCGCGACGGCGCGGCGACCGCAGGACCTGGCCGGACGTTCGGAGTGGCTGCTGTACGCCGCAGCGGACAACCCGCTCGCCGAACCGCTGCGAGCGGCGTTGCGGGCCGCCGGCGTGGGATCCGGTGTCCTGGTCTGCCTGCCGGAGGACTGCGCCGAGGACGACCTGCGATCGGCTCTCGACGGTGCCCAGGCCGCGTTGTCGGAGGGAAGCGGTGACCGGTTCGTCCTGCTCCAGCACGGGCGGGGAGCCGCCGGGCTGGCCAAGACGCTGCGGCTGGAAGCGCCGCACCTGCGAGTCACCATCGTGCAGGCCCCTGCGATCGCCGAGGCCGTCGCGTGGGTGACGGCGGAGGTGGCGGCCACCGGGGACTACGCCGAAGCCCATTACGACGCCGACGGTCTGCGCCGCGTTCCGACCCTGCGGGCGATGCCCGTGGCCGCGCCCTCCGGCCCCGCCCTGACCGGCGAACCCGCCGTGCGGCTGGACGGCACCGACGTCGTGCTCGTCACCGGCGGAGGCAAGGGCATCACCGCGGAATGCGCGCTGGCGCTGGCCGGCGACAGTGGCGCCAGGCTGGCCATCCTCGGCCGATCCGATCCCGGCCAGACCCCCGAGCTCGCCGCCAATCTGCGGCGGATGCAGGACGCGGGCGTCACCGTCGGCTACTACCGTGCCGACGTCGCCGACCCCGCCGACGTGCGGCAGGCCGTGGCCGCGGCGACCCGGGACCTCGGGCCGATCACCGCGATCCTGCACGGGGCCGGCCGCAACGAGCCGCGCGGCCTGGCGGACCTGGACTTCGACGAGGTACGCGCGACCTTCGCACCGAAGATCGGCGGGTTGCGCGCCGTGCTCGACGCGGTCGAGCCCGAGCGGCTCCGGCTCCTGCTGACCCTCGGCAGCATCATCGGCCGGTCGGGGCTGCGCGGCGAGGCGCACTACGCGATGGCCAACGAGTGGCTCGCGGCCCTCACCCAGGAAACCGCGAGCCGGCACCCCGGCTGCCGGGCCCTGTGCCTGGAATGGTCGGTGTGGTCCGGAGTCGGCATGGGTGAGCGACTGTCCGTCGTGGAGTCCCTGGCCCGCGACGGAATCACCGCCATCACCCCTGAACAGGGCGTGCAGATCATGCGCCGCCTCCTCGCCGACCCCACCGCCCCTGAGATCGTGGTGGTCAGCGGGCGGACGGGCAACATCGACACCATCCACCGCGACTCGCCGCAGCTTCCGCTGCTGCGCTTCGTGGGCAAGACCCTCGTCCGCTACCACGGAGTCGAGCTCATCACCGAGATCGACCTGAACGAGGGCACCGACCCCTACCTGACCGATCATCTGCTGGACGGCAACCTGCTGTTCCCCGCGGTGTTCGGCATGGAAGCGATGGCGCAGGCCGCCGCGGCCGTCACCGGCCGCAGGGAAACCCCGGTGATCGAGGACGCGCAGTTCGCGCGGCCCATCATCGTCCCGCCCGCCGGCACCACCACGATCCGCGTGGCGGTGGTGGTCACCGGCGACGACACCGTCCTCGCCGCGATCCGCAGCTCCGAGACCGGCTTCGCCGCCGACCATTTCCGCGCCCGGCTCCGCTTCGGGCAGCCCAGCGCTCCTGAGGGCCCGCCGGACCAGACCACGGCACAGGTGCCGCCGGTACCGCTCGACCCGGCCACGCAGCTGTACGGTCCCGTGCTGTTCCAGGGCGGCCGGTTCCAGCGGCTGCGCCGGTATCACCGGGCGTCCGCGCTGCATGTCGACGTCGAGGTGGAAGCGCTGGAGCCCGGGTGGTTCGCCGGCTTCCTGCCCGGCGAGCTGCTGCTGGGCGACCCCGGCGTCCGGGACGCCCTCATGCACGGCAACCAGGTGTGCGTCCCCGACGCCACCCTCCTGCCGACCGGGATCGAGCGGGTCCATCCCGGGGGCGATCGGCTGAGCGCCGCCGGGATGCTGCGCTACTGCGCGACCGAGCGCTTCCACGCCGGCGACGACTACGTCTACGACATCGCGGTCCGCGACGAGGCGGGTGAGGTCGTCGAACGATGGGAGGGCCTGCGACTGCGCGCGGTGCGCAAGGGCGACGGGCGCGGACCGTGGTCGGCGGCCCCGCTGCTGGGCCCGTTCCTCGAACGAGCCGTGCAGGACGCCACCGGCGGGCGCGTCGCCGTGGCGGTGGAGCCCGACGGCGCCGACGCCCCGGACGGCGCGGACGACTCGGCCGCCGGGACGCGGCGGCGCCGGCTCACCGCGCTGGCCGCGGCGCGTGCCCTCGATGAGGACGTCGACATCCGCTACCGGCCCGACGGCCGTCCGGAGATCGACGGCGACCGGCTGATCTCGGCCTCCCACGGCGCGGGGCTGACGCTCGTCGTCACGGCTGCGACGACCGTGAGCTGCGACGTCGAGATCGCCGCGGAACGGACGGCCGCGCAGTGGGGCGGGCTGCTCGGCCCGTACGAGGCCGTGGCCGGGCTCGTCGCCACTGAGCTGGACGAGAGCGCCGCCGTCGCCGGCACCCGGGTGTGGTCGGCCGTCGAATGCCTGCGCAAGGCGGGCCTCGCGCAGGACGCCCCGCTCACCCTCGCCCCCGAGACGCCGGGCGGCTGCGCGGTGTTCGTGTCCGGGGACCTGCTCATCGCCACGTTCGCCACGTTCCTGAGCGGGCACGACGAGCCGATCGTGTTCGCGATCCTCACGGAAGGACGAGCTTAGATCGCCATGACGGACTATTTCGAGTACCAGCACACCGTCGGCTTCGAGGAGACCAACCTCGTCGGCAACGTGTACTACGTGAACTACCTGCGCTGGCAGGGCCGGTGCCGGGAGCTGTTCCTCAAGACCCACGCGCCGGACGTCCTCGCCGAACTGCAGGACGACCTGAAACTGTTCACCCTCAAAGTCGACTGCGAGTTCTTCGCCGAGATCACCGCGTTCGACGAGCTGTCCATCCGGATGCGGCTGATCGAGCTGGCCCAGACGCAG
Source organism: Nonomuraea sp. NPDC004580 (assembly GCF_040609855.1). Lineage (NCBI taxonomy): Bacteria > Bacillati > Actinomycetota > Actinomycetes > Streptosporangiales > Streptosporangiaceae > Nonomuraea > Nonomuraea sp. NPDC004580. Next base: position 131,853 of record NZ_JBEXLH010000015.1, read on the forward strand.
CTGGAGTTCGGCTTCGACTACGTGGTGACGCACTCTGACGGCATCGACAGGCTCGTCGCGCGCGGTCGCCAGCGAGTCGCCTGCATGCGCGGGCCGAACACCCGTACCGTCCCGGCCCGCGTGCCCGAGTCCCTCGTGGAGGCGCTGCAGCCCTACACGGCGGCAGTCCCCGCCTGAGCAGGGCGCGTCGCATCCGCCTGCCGCCGGCTCGCGGGTGCGGCGCGCTCCTGGGTGTGCGGCGCGGCGCCCAGGGGGGCGGCAGGGGCGGTGAAGGTTCCTTCCTGAGAACGCGTGGACAGCCTCCGCTCGCGGGGCATGATGGAGGGGTGGCGGGCCGACGGTGGCGGCCCTGCCCTGCACCTCCCTGGTGAAGGCGACGAGCCCTACGCCGACCGCGTTCCCCCCGTACCTCCCCGTTCCGTACCCGGGCAGGCGCCCCTGCGCTGCCGCGACGTAAGAGAGGTGCTCACGATGACGGACTTCGTGCTGATCCCCGGTGCCTGGTCGGGCGCGTGGGTATGGGAACCGGTGGCCGGCGCCTTACGCGAGCGGGGCCACAGGGCCCACAGCGTCACGCTGACCGGGCTCGAACCGGACGCGGAGGAGCCGTCCAGAGTAGGTCTCGACGACCACGTCAAGGACGGGCTGGCGATGCTCTCCGGCCTCGACGACGTCGTCCTGGTCGCCCACGACTACGGCGGCATGGTGGCCGGGCTGGTCGCCGACCACGTGCCGGAACAGGTCACCCACAGCATCTACATCGAAGGATTCGTGCCCCGCGACGGCCTGTGCGCGCTGGACGGACTGCCCGACAACCAGCTGGCCGCAGAACGCGCGCTCATCGAGGCCGCCGGAGGCCTCTGGCCCGCCCCCGATCATGAGCTCCTGTGCGACGTGCCCGACCTCTCCGGCCGGGACGCCCGCCGGCTCGCCGAACGGCTCGTCCCCCACCCCGGCCGCACGCTCACCGAGCCGGTCACGGTGAAGCACCCGATCGGCCCGGCGACCTACGTCGTCTGCGGCCTCGACCACACCCATGGCCTCCTGTGCCCGGCCATCCAGGCGCTGCGGTCCGAGCCCGGCTGGACCTTCCGCACCCTGCACGCCGGATACTGGCCCATGGTGTCGGTTCCCGAGCAGCTGGCGGCCCTGCTCGACGAGATAGCGCGCGAGATCGCCTGAGCGATTCCGAGATCTCCCGGCGCTCACTCCGCCGGACCGGGCGAAGCGGCCTCGCTGAGACGGCTCTTCGGCGCGGTGCGGCCGGTGGTGGTGTGTCCGTCGGCTCTGGCGTGGGGCCGGTAGGAGAGGTAAGGCCCCGCCATGCCCGTGGTGACCAGGGCCATGACGATCATCATCGTGAACATGCGGGTGTCGAGGATGCCGAGGCTGAGTCCCGCGTTCAGGATGATCACCTCGGTGAGGCCGCGCGTGTTCATGAGCAGGCCGACGGTCGTCGAGTCCGTCCACGTCATCCCGGCCGCTCGTGCCGCCGGGATGACGCCGGCGAGTTTGCCCAGGCAGGCCACGGCGATGATGGCCAGGAGCTCCACGATGCCGCTGCCGCCGAGCGCGCTGAGGTCGACGGACAGCCCGGTGGTGATGAAGAAGATCGGCATCAGCAGTCCGGTGACGTGCTCCATGGGGATCCGCACATGTGAGGCGAGGACCTTGACGGAGTCGCGAGGCATGATCAGGCCGAAGGAGAACGCACCGAAGATGGCGTGGATCCCGATCCGGTCGGTCGCGTAGGCGGCCAGGAAGACGCCGGCGGCGATGATCGTGAGCAGTTGCGGTGAGACGCCGCCGCCGCGGCTCATGCGGCGGATCAGGACCCTGAGGAGCGGCCGTACGGCGGCCCAGAGCACGAGGGCGTACAGAGCGGAGTAGCCGAGGACTTCGAGCAGGCGCCCGGGATGGGCGGATGTCGCCACGACCGAGACGAGCGCGAGCATGCACCAGCTCAGCACGTCCCCGGCCGCGGCGGCGGACAGCGAGATGACGCCGACAGGCGTCAGCTGGAGCCGATGCTCCGTGATGATGCGTGCCAGCACCGGGAAGGCCGTGATGGCCATCGCGGTGCCGACGAACATGACGAACGCCACCTGGTCGACCCGGTGCCCGTCGATCATGGCGTGGTTGCCGTAGAGCCAGGTGGCCAGCACGGCGCCGGCTCCGAAGGGAAAGGCGATGGACGCGAGCGAGACGCCCAGCACGGCACCGCCGCGGGTGCGGGCGTGGCCGAGGTCCATCTCCCAGCCCACGAGGAACATGAAGAGCAGGACGCCGACCTGGGCGATGGCCGACAGCAGGGGGCGGACCTCGGCCGGGAACAGGTGTGTCGTCAGCTCGCCCGGCAGCAGGCCGAGCAGGCTCGGGCCGAGTGCGATGCCCGCGACGATCTCGGCTATGACCCGGGGCTGGCGCAGGCGGCGGATCAGCGGTGCGAGGGCCGCTCCGGCCGCCAGCACCACCGCCACGTCGGCGACGGCCAGCACCGAGCTGGAACTCTGGGACATGATCTCCTCGGGTGCTCGTCCGTCGGTCACCGATCACGGTTCCCCCGGACACCTGCGGTGCTCGCTCCTAGCCGCGCAGCCCCGTGTCCGTCGTCCCCGAGGTCAGGACCGGGTCCTTTCCTGCGGCCGGGGTGGCGTCGATCGTGAGCCGGGACCGGCTGCGGGTGCGGAAGTGGTGCACCCACCAGCCCAGGCCACGCACCCCGCAGACGATCACGAGTGCGAAGAACAAGGTGTAGGTGATGTTGAACTGCATGAGGATTCCGTAGACGACCGCGACGGAGCCGCCGAACATGAACTGGGCGCGCGCCTTGAACGGCGTCGTGCCCGGGTCGGTGATCATGTAGTTGGTGAACAGGACGAACGCGACTCCGGTCATCGTGCCGAGCGCGGAGAAGAGCGCGACGTCCCAGACCCAGTGCCGGAGGAAGGCCTGGATGGCGAAGCCGCCCATCCAGCCGAGGATGAGGGGCACCTTGCGGGTGAGCATGGCGTTGAGCACGGTCCCGGCGGTGATGATGATCAACGGGATCATCAGCCTGAAAAAGCTGTTCACCTCTTCGGTGAACTCGTACGGCGGGGCGATGCTGACCCAGGAGCTGAAGGCGACCAGGACGACGGTGATGCCGAAGTTCGACGGGTTCATGAAGTGCCGCATCCGCCCGGCGATGGGCGCCTGGAACACATGCTTGCCGGCGACCCCGACGAACACGCCCAAGATGATGGGCAGGATCTGGTTGTTGGCGTAGAGCAGCATGTTGACGGCCAGTGCCGTGATGTGCGCAGGGAGCAGGAATTCATAGACGCCGCGCGGTCCGGATCCCAGGAAGCGCGGCCGGCGCCGCTGGGCCCACGCGCTGACCATTTCGAGGGTGATCTCGGTCGTGTATCCCGTGAGCACGGCGATGAACGGCCATAGCCAGGGCTGCTCGAAGCCGAGGAGGGTGTAGCCGAAGACGTTCAGGACACTGATCGACAAGGCGAAGTTGCGCAGCGCGAGGTACCGGGGATCGGGCTTCGGCTTGGCGGGGGCGGCCGGTGCGCTCGCCGGGGCGCTGTCGCCGGTGGGGTGGTTCAGGACGGCGGTCATCGGCTGGAGACCTCCTCAGCGGAGTCGGTGAGCATGAGGCTGTGGACGCCTGGCGTGAGCGAGAGCGTCTGCTGGCGCATGACGCCGTCGACGTCACGCCACCGCACCAGAGCGGAGACCGGACCGGTGTGGGAGCCGAGCCCGAAGCGGACGTCGAAGCTGCGGAATCCGACATGGCCGCCACCGCCGTCGAGCTGCGAGATCTGGGTGCCCTGCGGCGTGGTGATCTTCACGGTGGCGCCGTAGGCGGGAGCGCCGGCCCCCTTCAGCCCGTCGCCGGTCTCGCCCGTGCCGGTGGAGGGACGGTAGAGCTTGAGCGTGAGGGCGTTGCCGCGGTTCGGCGACTGGTTGGCGTAGAACGCCGGCGGCCCCCATTGCCGGCCCACGGCGAAGTCGAGGGCGCCGGTGCCGGTCGTGTCACCGGTGGCGACCGCGCGCGTCGGGATCGGCACGGCCAGGCCCAGCTCGGCGCTGATGTCCACGTACTGGCCTTCGGCGTTCTTGGCGTAGAAGGCGATGGCCTCGTGGCCCGAGATGTCGTCGCCGGGCTGGAAGTTGGGCCACATCGCCGGGCTGCGCAGGAGCTCGTCGTTCATGGTGGCGGCCTCCTGCAGCCAGTTCCACCGGTTGGCGGTGCCCTGGACGAAGCCGGTGGTCTGGACGACTTCCCTGTCACCGCTGTTGAGGAAGTCGTCGGCCTTGACGTCCCAGCACCAGCCGGTCCACGCCAGCCCGTGCTGCTGGGCCTCCTGGGTGAACGGGGCGACACCCTCGCTGAGCTGCCGCTTCATGTCGGCCTCGTCCTTGGCCTGGTTGACGAAGACGAAGTTGCTCTCCTGCAGGCCCCAGGGAACGTTGATGTTGCTGACCAGGAAGTCGAACGTGCCGGTGCGGTTCAGGTCGGTGAAGTCGACGCCCATCCCCTTGAAGGAGCCGTTCCCGACCACGAACGACTTCGGGGTCGTCGGGGAGCGCACCCCCTTGGCCTCCTTGAACCTGATGCGGCCCGGCGTCGACTCGTTGTACAGCAGGAAGCCGTGCCCGAAGTCGTTGGCGAGGTAGACCTCGGCCAGGCCGTCGCCGGTGAGGTCGGCCCCGGAGATCGCGAGCGTCCAGCCGGTGGAGTTCTCGAACGGAATCGCGTTCTTCTCCTCGACGTAGTTCGCCTGCGGATCGGTGCCCGGCGTGGCGCTGACCCAGCGCAGCACATGGGCGCCGCCGGCGTTGTCGGCCGAGGACATGCTGTTGGGCATCGCCACGTTGTTGATACCGTCGGGGTTCAGCACGTCGGAGTCGGGCCAGTAGTTCCCGACGATGATCGACGGGCGCCCGCTGCCGTCGAGGTCGCCGACGTACACGGCATCGGTGTTCCAGCGCGCACCGTGGTATCTGCCGTCGAGCGACTGCGAGGGCACGAGTTCCCGCGGCACGTACGCGGTCGGTTCCGGCTTCGCGGCATCCGACTTGGGCAGGAACAGGATCGGGGTGCGTCCCCAGTACATGACGAGGAAGCCGATGCGGCCGTCGCCGATGAAGTCGCCGGGAGCGCAGCCGGTGGGTGCCATCGTGTCGTCGTAGGGCAGCGGTCCCGGTTCCAAGGTGAACGGCGTGAACTGATCCTCCGCCGGCGCAGTGGGCGTGTAGGTGACGATCACCTTGTTGGTCCGGGTGTCGACGATGCACATGCCGTTCGGGCTGCCGTTGCCGGTGAAGTCGTTGATGGCGACGCTGGCCCCGACCGCGGAGACCCAGGAGCGGATCTTGTGATAGGCCGGGTTGACCGGACGCATCGTGCTCTTGGGCAGCTTGTCGTAGCCGGGCGGCAGCGCGATCGGCAATTCCTGGAACTTGTACTTCGTGGCCGTGCCCTCGGCGCCGGAAACCGCGACGGCGGCGCCGGCGGCCAACCACAGCGACGTACCGACCACGATGGCCAGCGCTCCCGGTACCAGCCGGCGGAGACGCTCACGTAGCCTCACTGCGATCTCCTTTCCAAGTGAACGTTCATGACGAGGTGGGCGTCCTCCGCATCGCGATGGATGGCGGTCGCGCCGATGCGTACCGGTCAGGCCATGCTTCGGGGGGTGCCGGCGGCGTCGATCCCGGTCAGCTCGTCGTCGAAGGCGGTGGCCGCCTGGACCGGCGTCAGGAGGTGGCGGTGCGCCGACAGCGCCGGTGCCATGTGGCGCCCGTCGCGGTTGCCGGCGAAGAAGACGTCACGCAGGGCGGACAGCGTACGCCGCCCTGACTGACGGGCCTCCCCGAGCACGAACCCCGCGCCGTCGCGTGCGTAGGTCAGCAGCGGGAAGTCGCAGTTCTCCCGGTAGATCGGATCGGCGTGGCGCCGGTACCACATGACGTGGCGGGCACCTGGCAGCAGCGTGAAGGTGGCCGTCCCGGTTTGGCGGGGATCGCCGAAGCCCATGTACGGCGGCAGGAAATCGGCCCTGCGGAACCGGGCGAAGATGCGCTCGCTCGCTTCGGCGTGGCTGATCTCGCCGGCGATCGCGGCGTCCAGGTCGGCGCGGGAGGCCTGGACGACATCGACCACGCCCGGCAGATGGCTTCCCAGCACGCCCATGCGGCTCGGTTCGGTCGTCTTGTGCAGATAGGCGCGGTCCTTGGTCTTGCGGTAGCGCATCCACAGCGACAGCGGGCCGAACGTGCCGAGCAGGCTGCCCATCACCCAGTTGCGGTTCCAGGCGTTCCATGTGTCGTAGCTGGCGAACGAGTCGAACGACCCGGACACGATCGCGTCGTAGTGGTCGAATCCGCGGTTGACCACCTCTTCCACGAAGCGGAACCGCTCGATGTCGTAGTCGTCGTCGGCGACGGCCTTCAGCAGGGCTTCGGCGATCAGATCCACCGCGACGATGAGCACCGACATGCCGCTGGAGTACAGGGGGTCGATGAAGGCGGCCGCGTGCGGAAGCTGGATCAGGCGGGGCGCGATCAGGTGCGGCGAGGAGTACTGGATGCGGCCGGACCTGATCCATGGGCGCACCGCGTCCGCTTCGGCGAAGTGGCGGGCGATCGTCGGGTAGGCGGAGATGATCCGGCGGAACTCCTGTTCCGGCTCTCCCTGGGGGTTCGGGTGCTTGCGCCGGTCCAGCATCAGGCCCACGCTGGTCAGCGGGTTGGTGGCATCGCGGTGGTTGCTGAACGGGATGACCCACATCCAGCCGCCGTCGAAGATGTGGTGCATGGTGGACTGGCCCAGCGGCGTCATCAGGCGGCGCCGGTCTCCGGCGTCCAGCAGCAGATCGGCGCTCTTGACCCCCATCATGTGGGTGTAGATGGCGCGCGTGTCGGTTCTGAAGCGCGGCACCTCATCGCGCATGCCGAGCTGGTCGGAGACCATCGACCGCATTCCCGAGGCGTCGATGAGGAGTTTGGCGCGGTACGTACGGCCGGAGTCGGCGAGCAGTTCGACCTCGTCCCCGAACTTGATCTCCGAGATTCGCGTCTGGGAGTGGAACGTCGCCCCGTACTTGACCGCCATCGCCGCGAGGTAGGCGTCGGTGTCCTGCCGGAACAGGTGCGAGTCGGGGCCGACGGGCGGGGCGAGCGTGCCGAACTGGTTGATCTCCTCGGGGCGGTTCTCCTCGCCGGCGCGGTGATACATGAAGCCGAACGAGCGCTTGACGCCGCAGTTGCTGCTGACATGATCGCGCAGCTTGTGAAATGTGCCGATCCAGCCGATCTCCGGAACGCCGTACTTGTCGGCGACGATGCGCAGCCGCAGGCCGGTCTCCGGTATCAGCGACTCGCCGATGGTGAATCTCGGATGGCTCGCCCCTTCGAGCAGGAGAGTCGAGACGCCTTGTCTGGCAAGGATGCACGCCAGCATCGAGCCACCGATTCCCGACCCAAGGATTGCCACATCAAATCGGTTGGTCAGCATCGTTCCCCATAATTAGGACGGCTTGTGATTGGGTTTTTCGGAGAGCACCTGCGCTCACCCTGGCCAGCATGGCACCGAGGTCCGCACCCGTCTTCTCCCGCCTTGCCGTAGCGAGAATCGAGCAACGGCGCCGGGGCATCACGAAAAGCAGGCACGGCGCGATCCAGGAGCCGCCGCTAAAACTCACGGCGAATTCCTGGAAGTGGCGAGCTCGCGGCCCGGGGTTCCCGCATCAGGGCCCGTGGCGAGCCGAATCCCCCGGACAGCCTAGGCACCTCGACCGCGCACGGCTTCTTCCAAATTGCGCCCGTAATTTCGGAGGTCGGCAGGCAGGGCCCCCATAAGAGGCGCCGGCGGGCCGCCGGCGGACCCATGCAAGCAAGTTCAAAGAAGTGTATCCGCGACCCGCGTGCGCATAATGGACGGGTCCACTCCCACAGCTACCTTGCAGTCACCGAGAGTGTTTTCTCGAGAGATCGAACATCCGGATCAATAACCGTTGAGGTGTCGTACAAGCGATCATACTGATGTTTCCAGGGGACGGGGTTCTGTGAAAGAGATCTGTCGAGAGGCCGTCGAACGTTCCATAACAATGATGTGGCAGCACTACGGTGAACCGTTGTCCCTGGACGACATCGCCGACAGTGCCCAATTGAGCAAGTTCTACTTTTCCCGGGTCTTCCGCTCCGTCACCGGCACGTCTCCAAGGCGTTTCTTGAGCGCGATCCGCTTGTACAGCGCCAAGAGCCTGCTGCTGGAGACACCGATGAGCGTCACCGATATCGCCTACATGGTCGGGTACAACAGTCTCGGGACGTTCACCACCCGGTTCCGCCAGAGCGTCGGTGTGACCCCGGCCCAGTTCCGGACGTTGTTCCGCAGCGGCACGCTGTCGTTCCTGCCGCCCAGGATGGACGCGGGGCAGGCATCCGGCGAGGTGCACGGCAAGATGGTCCTGCCGCACAGCAGCACGCCGCTCCGCGTCTACGTCGGAGTGTTCAGCAGCCCCCTCGTCGAGGGGATGCCGATCTCCTGCGACATCCTCGACAGCCCTGCCGGCAGCTGCCGCGTGCGCGAGTACCGGCTCGGTTCGGTGCCCGCCGGCCAGTGGCACGTCCGGTCCGTCGCCGTCGCGATGCGCGGCGACGACATCGATCCGCGGCCGTGGGCGAGGCCCGGCTTCGTGGGAGACCCGAAGCCGTTCACCATGCGGACCGGTCAAAGCATCGAGCTCGACATCCCGATGCGCGGCGTCGATCTCACCGACCTGCCGATCTTGCTGGCGCTGCCGGAGCTCGACCAGCGGGGTGTTCCCGAGCCTGAGCCGGCCGTGCACCACCTCGGGTTCACCCCGGGCCGGCTGCAGCGTCATGCCGGTAAGCAGGGCGCGGGTCCGCTGAACTCCCGGGCCGTGAGATCCCGCCCGGGTCTGCCGCCTTCAGGTGATCCGCTGAAAGGAGCGGGAAATTGGCCAGTGCGTGGCGCGCGCTCAGACGCCGCATCCTGACGCCGAACAAGAAGGAAGCCCAGCTTTCCGTCCGCGGGTTCCACGTGAAGGACGCCGCCGCGCGGACGATGCTGGAGACGACGGGCGAGATGTTCCTCACCGGTTACGCCTATGCCGCCGAGGCACGCCATCCGGCGGAGGCCGAGGCCCGTCTGGAGCTGATACCGCCGCAGTATCGCGGCTTCGCCTACGAGGGCGCCGGCATGGGCTTCGCGATCCGCGACGGCCTGCCGTTCGGAGGCGGGCTGGTGCACCGGTTCCTGCAGGGCAAGGCCGTAGACCACGTGTACATGGTCTACGTCGGCATCGGCTGGGCCCTCGCCCGGCTGCCCCGGTTCCGCTGGGCGAGGGCATCGGCCGCGGCGGCCGATCCCCTGCTGCGCTGGCTCGTGCTGGACGGCTACGGATTCCACCAGGCCTTCTTCCACACCGACCGGTACGTGCGCCGGCAGTACCAGGAGCCGGACTTCCCCTGGCCCGCCGGAGGCCCGGCCTGGTACGCCGGCCGGGTCATCGACCAGGGCATCGGGCGGGCCATCTGGTTCGTCGGCGGAGCCGACCCCGACGTGGCCGCCGACCTGATCGACGCCTTCGACGAGAGCCGGCGAGCCGATCTGTACAGCGGCGCCGGCCTGGCGGCCACCTATGCGGGCGCGGCCGACGAGTCCGAGCTGCGCGCCTTCCAGCGGCGGGCCGGCCGCTATCTGCCGCACGTGGCGCAGGGCAGCGTGTTCGCCGGCGCCGCCCGTTTCCGGGCCGGCCTGGTCATGCCCCACACCACGATGGCGGCCGGCCTGCTGTGCGGCATCACGCCGGAGCAGGCCTCCGGCCTGGCCGATACGAGCCGCGCTCAGCGTTTCGAGGTCTCGGACGTCCCCAGCTACGAGCTGTGGCGGCGACGCATCGTCTCCGGTCTCGCCGATCTGGAAACCGCGCCATGACCACGACGAGGCGACCGGCGGCCCGGGGCGGCCGCCGGCTCCCCGGGCCGCCCCGTACCGCCATCCTGGCCGTCCTGGGCAAGATGACGCGCAGCCGGCTTGAGGTCATGGCCTGGGCGGCATCCCGGTACGGTGACGCGGTCCGGCTGCCGCTCGGCCCCAAGACGCTCTACTTCTTCAACCACCCCGATCACGCGAAGCACGTCCTGGCCGACAACGCGGGCAACTACACCAAGGGTCTGGGCATGGTGCACGCCCGGCGCGCTCTGGGGGACGGGCTGCTGACGAGCGAGGGCGAGCTGTGGCGCAGGCAGCGCAGGACGATCCAGCCGGTCTTCCACAGCAAGCGGATCGCCGGTCAGCTCGGCGCCATCGCCGATGAGGCCGAGCAGCTGGCGGCGCGGCTGCGCGTCCGCGGCCGGGTGGACATGCGCGAGGAGATGACCTCCTTCACGCTGGGCGTGCTCGGGCGGACGCTGGTCGACGCCGACCTCGGCGAGTTCGAGTCGATCGGCGCCTCGTTCGAGGCGGTCCAGAACCAGGCGATGTTCGACGCCCTCACGCTCGGGACGGTGCCTCTGTGGCTGCCGCTGCCCTTGCAGAGCAGGTTCCGGCGGGCCAGGCGTGACCTGCAGCGGATCGTGGACAAGCTGGCCACGGATCGCGCGGCCAAGCCCGCCGGCGCCGACATCGTCTCGCGGCTGATCGAATCCGTCCGTCACGAGAGCGACCAGCGGGCCGGACGCGTCCGCATGCGAGATGAGCTGGTCACCTTGCTGCTCGCCGGCCACGAGACCACGGCCAGCACGCTGACCTGGGCCTTCCACATGCTGGATGAGCACCCGCAGGTATGGGAGCGGCTGCACGACGAGGCCGTCGAGGTGTTCGCCGGCGGACCGCTCACCATCGAGAGCCTGCACGCCCTCACCTACACCAAGCAGGTCCTGGAAGAGACGATTCGCCTGTATCCCCCGGTCTGGCTGCTGCCGCGGATCGCCCGCGCAGCCGACGAGATCGGCGGTTACCCGGTACCGGCCGGAGCGGACGTGCTGCTCTGCCCTTACCTGCTGCACCGGCACCCCGAGTTCTGGAGCGCGCCGGCCCGTTTCGACCCCGATCGCTTCACCCCTCTGGCCTCAGCGGGCCGGAACCGCTACTCCTACATCCCGTTCGGCGCCGGGCCGCGTTTCTGCGTCGGGAACAACCTCGGCATGATGGAGGCGACCGTCGCGCTCGCGACCATCGCCCGTGACCTGCGGCTGACGAAGAGCCCCGGCTTCCGGGTGACCGGCGAGGCGATGCTGACCCTGCAGATCCGTGGTGGCCTGCCGATGACCGTGCGGCCGGCGGGCTGAGGCCGATCGGCCGAGCACCGGACCGGCCGGGCGGAAGATCCGCCCGGCCGGTCCGCTGTGTTCGCTAGGCGCGCAGCCAGTCCGCCGTGCGCTCTCCGATCATGATGGAGGTGAGGTTGGTGTTGGCGCGGACGGTGCCGGGCATCACCGAGGCGTCGCAGACGTAGAGGGACTGTACGCCGTGCACCCCGCACCGCTCGTCGACGACCGTCGACGGGTCGGCGGCCGGGCCCATGCGCGCCGTCCCGACCGGGTGGTAGGCGCTGTCGATGCTGGTTCTGACGTACTGCCGCATCATGTCGTCGTCATCGATCATGGCCTCGCGGAGGATCACGAAGCTCTGCCCGAGTTTGCGGATTCCCGGGTGGTCGGCCAGGCGCCAGCACGTGCGCACGCCGTCCACGAGGAGGTCGAGTTCCCGGCCGTCGTCGCCGAGGAAGTTCAGGTCGATCTCCGGCGGCGCCAGCGGGTCGGGGGAGGTCAGCCTGAGGCTTCCGCGGGAGCGGGGCCGCTGCGACACCACCATGACACCGAAGATCATCGTTGTGCCCGAGAGCATCTGCAGCTCGGGGAAGTGGGTCAGGTCGAAATGGTTGACCATGTAGTACTGCAGGTCGTTGGTCTCGTCCGAGCCGGCCGCGGTCGTGCGCAGGATCTGCTGCAGGAACGGCACCGACGGGTCGCACGCTCCGGGGTTCGGGGTGAGGAACGCGCCGGTTCGCTGGTGGTCGACCATGTTGGCGCCGACGCCCGCGAGGTCGACGAGGCAGTCGATGCCATGCCGCAGCAGCTCCGCTGCCGGGCCGATGCCGGACCGCATGAGGATCATCGGTGACGCCACGGACCCGGCCGCCAGGATCACCCGGCGTGCGCTGATCGTCTCGTAGCCGCCACCGGTCCGGCCGGCCACCACGCCGGCCGCGCGGCCGCCCTCGAAGACGACCCTGTCGACGATCGTGTTCGCTCTGATGTCCAGGTTGGGGCGGCCGCGAGCCGGCGCCAGGTAGGCCATCGCGGTCGTGACCCGGTGCGCGGCGTCCCGCCGGTTCGACGGGATGGGCCCGACTCCGGTGGACTCGGGGTGGTTGTGGTCCTTGGCTTCGGGGAAGCCGGCCTCGAGGCAGGCCTCGACGAATGCCGACTGCACGGGGAGCAGCTCGTCCGGGCGCCAGCGGCGAATCGGGTACGGGCCGCCCTGCCCGTGATACTCGCCGCCGAAGTCCAGGTCGTCCTCCAGACGCCGGAAGTACGGCAGCACCTCCTGCCAGGACCAGGCCGGGTTCCCGGCTCGCGCCCACTGGTCGTAGTCGTCGGGGATGCCGCGCAGCGCGACCGTGGCGCCGACGGCCGACGAGCCGCCGGTCACCTTGCCGCGCGGGAAGCGGATCCGGCGCCCGTCCCGGATGTCGGCTCTGAACTGCCAGTCGTGGTCGCTGAAGGACATCGCGTTACCGGAGCGGATGTCGCCCGGAGTCTCCTGTGGTGTCAGGTAATCCGGGCCGGCCTCGAGGAGCAGCACGCGGCGGGCCCCGTCCTCGCTCAGTCGTGCGGCCAGCACGGCGCCGGCCGAGCCGGCGCCGACGACGATGTCATCGTACTGGGGCGTCATAGATGATCCTCGCTGATCAGGGCTGCGGATGGCGCGACGCGAAACGGTGGCCACGTCGCTTCTGGACGCGGGGGCGTCTGTCCTGTTGAGCGTCGCATCGGCCGGACCGGGCGGACTACTCCCGCGTTGCCCGGCACCGCCGGGCGGGCTGGGCACGCAGAAAGAAGCCCCCGCCCCTGAAGGAGCGGCACGCTGTCTTCGTCAACGCCGCGAGCTCCGGCACCGGGGCGCGTAAGGAGGCTTCAGCATGCGAGAGGGCCAGCCGACGATGAAGGATCCGGGCCACGCTCCGGCCGGCGTGAACCCGATGATCCCCAACACGGCGAGGATCATGGATTATCTGCTCGGCGGGACCGAGCACTACGCACCCGACCGTGCCATCGGCGACAACGCGTTCGTCAACTGGCCGGGCGAGACCGGCGGCATCGAGGGCGTGCGCGTCGACCTGCACGCCGCGCGCGACGCCCTGGGCCGGATCGTCGGATATCTGGCGGGAGAGTGCGGCATTCGGCAGTTCCTGGACCTCGCCAGCGGGCTGCCGACCATGGGCAACACCCACCTGGCAGCGCGGGCGGTCGCGCCGGGCTGCCGCGTCGTCTACGTCGACAGCAACCCGTCCGTCGTCGCGCACGGGCAGTACCTGCTGGCCTCCGACCCTGACACGGTGTTCCTGGAGGCCGACTTCAACGACCCCAAGGACATCCTCCCCCGGGCCGCCACCACGCTCGACTACTCCCAGCCCGTCGGACTCGTCCTGTTCGGGGTGCTCCACTTCGTCGACGACGCCGACGGCCCCCAGCGGATCCTGGACGATCTGCTCGCCGCGGTGCCTTCCGGCAGTTACCTGGCGCTGTCCCACTTCGCCAAGGACGAGGCGGACACGGCGATGAACGCGATGCTCACCGAAATGGACAAGCAGACCGGTGAGGCGGTGACCCGGCGGACCCGTACCGAGGTCGAACGGTTCTTCGACGGCATGGAGATCGTGGCGCCCGGCGTGGTGGAGACCGAGCTGTGGCGCCCGCCGGCCGGCGCCTCCGGGCCCAAGCCGCTGCCCATGTGGTGCGGGCTCGCCAGGAAGCGTTGAGGAGCATTCATGTCGCCGTGGAAGGCTTCTGACGTTGACGACATCGTCGTAGGGGCGGGCAGTGCCGGCGCCGTGCTGGCGGCCCGGCTGAGCGAGGACCCGAGCCGCCGGGTGCTGCTGATCGAGGCCGGGCCGCACTATCGGGCGACCGCGTCCACCCCGCCCGACCTGCTGGACGCCAACACGATGTCGCTGGTGAATCACAGCTGGGGCTTCACGGCTCGGCTCACCCGGGACCGCCGCGTCATGTTCCCGCTCGCGAAGGTCACCGGCGGCTCCTCGGCCGTGGGCAACACCGTCGCGATCCGGGGCACTCCGCAGGACTATGAGGAGTGGGCGTCCGCCGGCAACCCGCTGTGGTCCTGGGAGAACGTGGAGCCGTTCTTCCGGTTCCTGGAGGACGACCTGGACTTCGGCGACCGCGCCTTCCATGGTCGCGGCGGCCCGGTGCCCATCCGGCGGTGGCGGCCGGAGGAACTGACCGAACTGCAGCAGGAGTTCCGCGAGGCCTGCCTCGCCGCCGGCCACCCGTGGGCCGAGGACCACAACCACCCCGACTCGACCGGGGTCGGGCCGATCCCGTCGAACCGCCGCGATCCGCTCATCCGCGTCTCGGCCGCGATGTCGTACCTGTGGCCGGCCGCCGAGCGCGACAACCTCACGATCCTGCCCCGCTCCAGCGTCGACCGGGTCGTGTTCGAGGGTGATCGTGCGGCGGGCGTGGTCGTGGCCATCGACGGCGGCGCTTATGAGACGATCCACGCGGGGCGCGTGATCCTGGCGGCCGGAGCGATCAGCTCGCCGGCGATCCTGCTGCGATCGGGCATCGGGCCCGCGGAGGACCTGCGTGCCCTCGGCGTCGACGTCCGGCAGGATCTGCCCGGCGTGGGCGCCGGGCTGACCGACCAGCCGCGCATCGGTGTCTTCATGACGCCCAAACCGGGCTACGAGAACGAGGGCAAGTCGACCGGCCAGATCGTGACCCGCACGACCGCCGACCGTTTCAACGACCAGTACTACGCGGCGGTCAACCGCTTCGACCTCACCCACCACTTCCCCGAACTGCGGCGGGTCGCCGGGGCCACGGCGGTGTTCGGCGTGATGGTGGTGCTGCGCCGGCAATTCTCACGCGGCCGGGTCACTCTCGCCTCCGCCGACCCGTACATCGCACCCGCCGTCGATCTGGGATACCTGTCCGACGAGCGCGACTACGGCCTGCTGGCCGACGGCGTCCGAGGCTGCTGGGAGCTGGCGAGCTCACCGAAGATCCTCGACAAGGGTGAGCAACTGGTCGCGGTCGACGAGCGCGTCATGGACGACGACCAGGCCCTGCGCGACTACATCGAAAAGGGCGTCGACAGCGCCTACAACCCGGTCGGCACCACGCGCATGGGCCCGGCCGGCGATCCGGGCGCGGTCGTCGATCAGCGCTGCGCCGTGCACGGGGTGGACAACCTGCACGTCGTGGACGCGTCCATCATGCCCAGCATGGTCTGCGCGAACACGCACCTGTCCGTCGTCATGATCGGCGAACGAGCGGCGGCGTTGCTGCGCGATCGCTGACCCGGGAACGCGCTTCGGCCGACAGAGGAGAAGAAGGGTAGGCAGATGCATTCGAACGCAGGGGTTCGCGTTCCGCTGATCGACGAGGCGGACGCGACGGGACGGCTGGCGGAGCTCTACGAGCGGGCCAAGGAGGTGACCGGACTCGACTTCGTGCCCGACATGTTCCGGCTGGTGTCCTCCCGGCCCGAACTCCTGGAGACCATGCTGGCCGGCTACAACGGTGTCTTCAATCACGGCCGGCTACCGCGGCAGACCAGGGAACTGATCTCCGCCTGGACCTCGAGAGTGAACCAGTGCCCCTATTGCGTCGGCACGCACAACTTCTTCCTTCAGGTTTTCGGCGGCTCCAAAGAACTCGCCGACGCGATCGAAAGGGCGCAGTCGCCCGACGACCTGCCGGTGGACGAACGCGAGCGGGTGCTCCTGCACCTGCTGACCAAGCTCAGCGTCAGCGCCTATCGGATCACGGACGCGGACTGGCGGCACGCCCTGGACGCCGGCTGGACGGCCGATGATCTACTCGAGGCGTTCTTCTGCGCGGCCCTGTTCAACTTCATCACCCGTCTCGTCGACGGGCTCGGGCTCGGCACCACCGTGACACGGAGCCGCATCTCGCAGCAGAGCGTGCCGGACACCTCCGCGACGGCCACGGCCGCCGCGACCGACTGATGCCGGAGCCCATCATGCAGCGACCATCGCGC
Organism: Nonomuraea sp. NPDC004580; assembly: GCF_040609855.1. Classification (NCBI taxonomy): domain Bacteria; kingdom Bacillati; phylum Actinomycetota; class Actinomycetes; order Streptosporangiales; family Streptosporangiaceae; genus Nonomuraea; species Nonomuraea sp. NPDC004580. The sequence goes on from NZ_JBEXLH010000015.1 coordinate 148,132, forward strand.
GCGGTCCTGATCACCGGTATCTCCTCGCTGAGCGGCCTTTCCTCCGGGACCGGACGAGCGCTGGCGCTGCGGTTGCACCGGGCGGGATGGCCGGTCTACGCCAGCGGCCGCAGTCTGGAGGGCCTGAAAGACCTGGAGCAGCAGGGCATCACCACCCTGCGGGTCGACGTCACCGACGAGAAGTCGATGGCCGAGGCGGTCGACCGGATCACCGCCGAGCACGGCGCGGTCGGCGTGCTCATCAACAACGCCGCCTACAGCCTCAACGGCACGATCGAGCAGACCCCGATGGACTCGGTCCGCCAGCAGTTCGAGACCAACGTCTTCGGCCTGTCCCGGATGACCCAGCTGGTGCTCCCGGGCATGCGGGCCCAGGGAGCCGGCCGCATCGTCATCATGTCCTCGATCTTCGGGCTCTTCGCCACGCCGGGGCGGGGCTACTACGAGGCCACCAAGCACGCGATCGAGGCGATCGGTGATTCGCTGCGGCTGGAGGTCCATCGCTTCGGCATCAAGGTCGTCGTGATCGAGCCGTCCCCGATCCTCGGCGCGTTCGTCCCCACCACCGTGGGCGACCTGGGGCTCGCCCCCAGCGCCGACGAAGAAGATCCCTACGGCGATTTCTGGGAGCGATTCGTCGTGTGGCACGGAGCGTACCGGGAGGTCGAGCATCCCAAGGGCCGAGGCCGGATGTCGCTGCGCGCCGACCACGTCGCCGCCGTCATCGAAAAGGCGATCAGCGTACGCAAGCCGCGCATCCGGTACCGCATCGGCATCCCGGTACGGCTGCTCCGCCCGCAACGGGTGATCTTCGGCGAACGCGCCTGGGAGAAGTTCGTACGAACCTTCTTCCCCACGCCGTAGCCGGTGCTCACGACAGGAGGACACAGGGACATGAAGGACGCGGACGAGTCGTCGGCCGCCATCAGAGAAGGTGACGCGGTATGCGCAGGATACTGATCGTCGGCGCCGGGCAGGCCGGGCTGCATCTGGCGCTCGGGCTGCAGCAGCACGGGTACGACGTGACCGTGGTGTCGGCGCGCACGGCCGAGGAGATCGAGCACGGCAACGTGATGTCCACGCAATTCCAGTTCGACAGCACCCTCAGGTACGAGCGCGACCTGGGGATCTTCTTCTGGGACGGGCAGCCGCCGCACACCCCCGGCACGCGTTTCATGCTGGGCGGTGATGGTCCCGCTCCCGTGCTCGAGTGGAGCGCCCCGCTGAAGAAGCCGGGCGCCGACATCGACCAGCGGGTCAAGATGTCGCGCTGGCTCCGGCTGTTCGAAGAACGCGGTGGCAGCGTGGTCATCCGGGCCGCGACCGTCTCCGACCTCGACAAGTGGGCGGCCGGCTACGATCTCGTCGTCGTGGCGGCCGGCAAGGGCCCGCTGGCCGAGGTGTTCGAGCGTGACGCGGCCCGTTCGCCCTACACACGGCCGCAGCGCATGCTCTCGGTCGTCTACGTCAACGGCTTCCAGCCGGATCCGGCCGGCCCCGGCGATCATTCAGTGGACTTCCACCTCCTGCCGGGACGGGGCGAATTGATCGTGATGCCGGCGATCACCACCTCCGGTCCGTGCCACATCCTGTTCTTCGAGGCGATACCCGGCGGCGCGCTGGACGTGTTCGGCGACGTCTCCTCTGCGCAGGAGCATCTGGACCGTTTCGTCGAGCTGCTGGAGCGGCATGTGCCCTGGGTGTGCGAGCAGTACGGCAAGCTGGAGCTCACCGACGCGGGCGGAACGCTGCGCGGCGGCTTCGCCCCCACGGTGCGGCGGCCGGTCGCGACGCTGCCCTCCGGCGGCCGGGTGCTGGGCATGGGCGACGTGGTCGTGGCCAACGACCCCATCACGGCTCAGGGGGCGAACATGGCCGCGAGGTCCGCGGCCAGCTACCTCGACGCCATCATCGAGCACGGGGATCGGCCGTTCGACGGCGCGTTCATGGAACGTGTCTTCGAGACGTTCTGGGCGCGGCACGGTCGGGTGACCACCGAGTGGTCGAACATGGCGCTGGCGCCGCCGCCCCCGCACGTGCAGGAGATCCTGGGTGCCGCGAGCCGGTTCCCGGCGATCGGCAATCGCTATATCGCGGGGTTCGACGACCCCAACGACTTCACCGAGTGGTTCTTCGATCCCGACAAGGCGGCCGCCTACCTCGCGGAGGTCGCCGGCGCCGCTGCCGGGCCGGCCCGCTGAAAGCCGTCCGAGGCCGCGGCCCTGCCGATGTCACCAGGACAGGGGTGCGCTGTCAGCCCTTTATCGTGCGCAAAGAGGCATGAACATGACGGAGTATGGTAGCGGCATGGAGAAGAGGCGCAGCTACGGCGAGGGATGCCCGGTGTCCCATGCGCTGGATCTCGTGGGTGAGCGCTGGGCGCTCCTGGTGGTTCGCGAGCTCATGCTCGGGCCGAAGCGTTTCAGTGATCTGCGCGATGGCTTGTGCGGCGCCAGCTCGAACATCCTGACGAGACGGCTTCGCGATCTGGAGGGGATCGGCGTGCTGCGCAGGCAGCGCGCCGGTGTCCCGGTGAGCACGAACGTGTACGAGCTGACCGATTGGGGCCGGTCCCTGGAGCCGGTCCTGTTCGCTTTGGGCAATTGGGCGGTGATGTCGCCGTGGTGGGACAAGCACGCCCCCTCGACCGTCGATTCGCTGCTGCTGTCGTTGCGCTCGCAGGCTCAGTTCTTCTTCCCCGGCGGCATGCCCGTCACCGGCGTCTGTGACATGCGCGTCGGAGACGACCGATTCACCCTGCGTTTCGACGAGGCGGGGCTGGCCATCGCGCGCGCTGCGGCCTACGAGGCCGACGCGCTCGTGCGGATGGACGCCCATACGCTGAAGTCGCTCGTCAATCGCGACGAGACGCTCGACGACGCCATCGCGGCGGGGCGCGTGCGAATCGAGGGTGACGACCGCCTGATCAGGACCGTGATCAAGTAGCCGGTCGCCCCACCGGGCCGGGTCATCGAAGGGGCACGTTCGCCACACCGATCGGCGTGATGTTGTTGCGCGTGTTCGCCAGCCCTCTGTAGGCTCACAGGTGCAAAAATTGAAGTAGCTAGTTGAAAATGCGAACCTAATTTCGTTGCAGTGCAGAACCTTCCCTGGAGGAGTTGGCACGCCATGGCATCCGCTGACACCGGAGCAGCAGCGCCGCACAAAGGCTGGACCCTCGTACTCAGCTCGGTAGGCGTCTTCATGACCGCCCTGGACACGCTCGTGGTGACCACCGCCCTGACCGAGCTGCGGACCAGCTTCCAGGCGAGCCTCAGCGCCCTCGAGTGGACCATCAACGCCTACGTCCTCACCTTCGCCTGCGTCCTGCTGCTGATGGCCGCGCTGGCCGACCGGTTCGGCCGCCGCAAGGTGTACGCGATCGGGCTCATCCTCTTCGCCGCGACGTCGGTCGTGGCGGCACTGTCACCGAACATCGGCGTGCTCATCGCGGCCCGCGCCGTCCAGGGGCTCTCCTGCGCCATCCTCATGCCCGTCTCGCTCACGCTGATCAGCGACGCGTTCCCGGTCGAGAAGCGTGGCACCGCCATCGGCACATGGGGCGCGGTCTCGGGTCTCGCGGTCGCGATCGGGCCGGTGTTCGGCGGCGCCATCGTCACCGGCCTCGACTGGCACTGGATCTTCTGGGTCAACGTCCCCATCGGCCTGGTGGCCGCCGTCCTGACGCTCACGCGACTGACCGAAAGCTACGGGCCACGCCAGTCACTCGACCTGTACGGGCTGGCGCTGGGCAGCGCCGGCTCCTTCCTGCTGGCCTGGGGGCTGGTGCGAGTCAGCAGCGTCGGCTGGGGACACGTGCAGGTGATCGCGTCACTGATCGCCGGCGGGGTGGTCCTCGCGGTGTTCCTGGTGGTCGAAGGCCGCCGGCGCGCACCGATGGTGCGCCTCGAGCTCTTCCGCAACAAGGCGTTCAACGCCGCGAGCTGGGTCAACTTCTTCATGTACGCGCCGCTGTTCGGCACCTTGTTCCTGATGGCCCAGTTCTTCCAGGACGGGCTCGGCGACTCCCCGCTCATGGCCGGCCTTCATCTGCTGGCCTGGACGGGCGTCTCCATGTTCATCGGGCCCATCGTCGGCCCTTTGGCCGACAAGTACGGCAACCGGGTGTTCATGGCGATGGGCATGGCCTTCCAGGCGATCGGGTTCGGCTGGGTGGCGTTCGCGGTCGAGCCGGGGATGGGCTTCGGTGAGATCCTCGGTCCGCTGCTGGTCGCCGGTGTGGGCATCGGCATCGTCTTCCCGACGGTCGCCAACGGCGTGATGACCTCGGTCGGCCCGGACCAGATCGGCATCGCCTCGGGAACCAGCGCGACGCTGCGGGAACTGGGGGGCGTCTTCGGGGTCGCGCTCACCGCGAGCGTCTTCGCCCATCCGGGCAACTACACCTCCCCCGCCACCTTCATCTCCAGCTTCGGCGACGCCATGTGGTTGTGCGCGGGCCTTTCCGCGGTGGGCGCGCTGATGTCGCTGGCGTACCCGGCGCACAGCGTCGTCCAGCACCAGCTGCGCCGCCTGTCAGAAGAACCGTCCGTGTCGTCGTGACCGGCGAACGGCCGCACCTCAATGGCAGAAGGAGGACCGAAAACTCTCTCATTCTTTCGAAGTCCATTCCCAGCGCCGTGAATTTCGCACCTGTCAAGCGGCCGTCCGCGGTGTTCTCGGCGCACGAGCAGAACGAGGTTAGGCATGGCCATAAACAAGAGCGACGAGACTGCTGTCCTCGCCGCTGTCAAGGGCGTCCACGATGCGTGGAACAAGAACGACGCGGACCTCTTCGTCGCGGATTATCTCGATGACGCCTCCGCCACCCTGCCCGGTTCTTACATGGAGTCGCGCGGGGAGATCAAGGGCTCCATCGGTTTCTTGTTCAGCGGCCCGATGAAGGGCACCGGGGCCTCGGAGAAGGTCCGCAACGTCCGCTTCCTCAACGACGAGACCGCGGTGGTCGTCACCGAGACGGGCGTGCTGCTCCCCGGAGAGAGCGAGGCTCCACCGCAGCGCACCTCGTACGCGACCTGGGTGCTCGCCAAGCGGGACGACGGGTGGAAGATCGCGGCCTACTGCAACAGCCCCATGATCGGCCCCGGCCCGCAGTAACCGCCCGCCGCCGCGACCGTGCCCCGTCCTGGCCTGAAGGACGGGGCGCACCGCCGGCGGCCCGATGCGAACAATCGCGCGGGGCCGCCGGGCCCCGCATTCAGGCATCCACATCTCCGCTTCTTCCATATTGCCAAGTTCGATCGGAGTCATGGCCACGACGATCGGCCGGCTGTTAACCTCGGCGGTATATCGAGAAAGTGGTCCCGCCGATTTCTGCGAATTCCCGATCCGTCATCAATGGCCGACTGCACATGATTCTCGCCTGACCGATCAGAAAAAGGAGCAGCAACATGAGCATCGAAGGCAAGACCTTGCTGGTGACCGGGGCCAACCGCGGCATCGGGCAGGCGCTGGTCACCGAAGCTCTGGCCAGGGGCGCCAAGCAGGTCTATTGCGGCACCCGCAAGCCGCTGGACCACTCGGACGAGCGCGTGACCCCGGTGACGCTCGACATCACCGACCCCGCCCAGATCCAGGGGGCCGCCAGTCAGATCGAGTCGCTGGACATCCTGATCAACAACGCCGGGATCATGCTGCCCGACGTTCCGTTCGACCCGTCCGTGCTCGACCGTCACATGGCCGTCAACTTCCACGGCACCAACGCCGTCACCCAGGCGTTCCTGCCGGCGCTCGTCAACTCCGGCGGAGCCGTCATCACCATGATGTCCGTGGTCGCGCTGGCGCCGCTGCCGCCCTTCCCGTCGTACTCGATCTCGAAGGCGGCTTCGTACTCGCTGACCAAGACGCTGCGCGCGTTCTACGGGCCTCGGGGGGTCAAGTTCCACGCGGTCCTGGCCGGCCCCATCGACACCGACATGGTGCGGGAACTGCAGGTTCCCAAGGCCACCCCGCAATCCGCCGCGCAGGCCATCTTCGACGCGGTCGCCAAGGGCGAGGAGGACATCTTTCCCGACGCCACGGTGGCGCCTCTGGCGGAGCTGTACGCCAACAGCCCGGACAAGATCCTCGAGCAGCAGTTCGCGGCCCTCGTCCAGGAAGCGCCGGCCTCCTCCTGAACCGGACGAGCAGCGGCCCCCGGCCGGAGCAGGTCTCCGGCACGACACCCGGATCGCCACGTGCGGTCCGGGTGTACGGCGTCCAGCAGGCGATCGATCAGGCGTGAGGACGGCGGCCGACCACCGAGGAGCCGCCGCCCTGGAGAACGAGTGACGCCACGACCGGCGCGGTCCGGGCGATTCAGCCGACCGTCGCCATGGCCGGCTCCCACCGGGCGTCGAACGGTGCGACCAGGACGGGCGGATCGGTCGCGCGCGTGGACCGCAGACGCAGGTCCACGCAGCTGAGCACCGACCCCTGGCTGACATGGAACGGTCCCTGGGCTGCGATCGCCGATCGCGGCACGCTCAGCCGGACGCCGTCCGAGCCGGGCAACCGAGGGGGTGTCGCGGTGTACGCCAGCAGGTGCCATGTGCCGTCCGGTACATGGCCTATCTCGAAGACCCCTGGCTTGTCGAGGGCTAAGCTCCGGATGGGTGTGCCCTCCGGTACGACGTCGCGGAAGAGGCCGAGATACACGGTCGAATCATCGTACGGAGCACTCGCCGAGACCTTGCCCTGTATGACCGCGCCGCCCCCCTTGGCCGGCGTGTGCTGATCGCAGGTGCGGGGATGCGAGGTCCGGCCGCGCTGGGCGCGGAAGACTCCAGGGGTCACCCCTACCGAGGCGCTGAACCGGGTGGTGAAGGTGCTGACACTGGTATAGCCGACTTTGTTACTGATCTCCGCGATGCCGTCCGACGTCGAAACGAGCAGATGCTTGGCTTCCTGGAGCCGCAGCGCCGCCAGGAACCTCGCCGGGGACATTCCGGTGGAGGCGCGAAAGGCGCGGCAGAAGTGGAACTTGCTGAACATGGCGATGCGCGCCATGTCGTCGATTGTGAATCGTTCACCGAGGTTCTCCTGCATGGCTGCGATGACGCCCACAATCGAGTCCTCAATGCTGCTGCCCACAGAGCGACCCCCGTAACTACTAGTCGTGGTTGATCGGCGACCGGCCAGCTCCACTCCCCCAGTGAATTGCTCGCGCGCCCCCTCTTTCTTAATTTATGTGACCGTCCGCTGCAAGTGTTGAACCATGTCCTTTTTATGCCAATTCCGCCGCGCGACAGGCGCCGCCGGGCCACTGGCAGGCCGAAGCGGGCGAGGGGCACGGGCGGCGCGCCGCGCATCCGGCACCTCGACCGACAGAGGTGACATTCACCCTGGTCAAGAGGCATGAAGAGTGGGAGAGCCACGTCGGTGGCACCTCTCAGACGGCGGCGACCCGGGAGACGCCAGGCCGAACATGGGAGCGTGACAGCCGGCGGGCGGCCCGCCTTGAGGGTGTCGTGAACGCTGATAAGTGATGGGCCGGAACCCGAAGAAAAGGACCCTCGCCGGGATTATCGAGCGTGCCAGCGAAGATCGACTTAATGATTCACTATTCAATCCATTACTCTTGGATAACTTCCATGACTGTGCGTAGGCGATCATTTTCCGGTGCTTTCATGCGAGCCGCTTCCTCGCGTTCCGGACCCATCCTTGATAATCCGTGCGGGCGGCATGCGACAAGACCCTGACGCGCTCATCTCAAGCCGGCGCCGATCTGAGCACGTTTGAAGAAACGCCTCCGGCCATTCACCGGCGGCCGGCGCGGATTGCCGTCGTGAACGCACGTGATCCTTGAAGCTGGTCGAATACGCCTGCCACGAGCACGGGACCCCCTGGGCCCGACTGATCACGAAGGGAGGCGCACGATCCGCATGAACGCGGGAAGCCGCCAAGGACGGCGCCCGCCCCGCACGGCGACCTTGCCCGTCAGCGCCGCGCGGGACTTGCTGATGCGTCCGAACAACATCAGGTTGAGCGTGACCGGGTCGAAGGAGAGCCGCGCGTCAGGCCTGCCGTTGGGCTGCTCGACCGTGACGGAACCGCCGGTCAGCGCAATGACTCTGCTGGCGGTGTAGGGAGAGCTGAACTCCACGGTGATACGTCCCCTCGGGACGGGCCCATGTCCTTCCAGCAGCCGGCCATAGCCGTAATGGATCACCCCAAGAAGGAAGAGGTCGAAGAACAGACCGGCCTCCTGCGGCGGCACCGTCCAAGGCAGCCGTGCCCCTCTGGCGATGTCCCAGCCGTGAATCTGCAGTTCGTTCACCATGTGGGCGAGCAGACCCGCATGCGGGAGCCGGGCTCCGCCCAGCCATGGAACGGCTGCGACCGGATCGACCGCCTCAGTGGCCTCCAGGGTTCTGGAGATGTCGGCCCGGATCAACCGGGCCAGCACCGCGGGATCCCGCTCGGTGAACTCTCCCAGCAGCACCTCGTTCAGCCGGGCAACCGTGTCGACGACGGTCTCGCGCACGAGTTCCTTGCCGCCCGAGAACGGGAACGGGCCGGCCCCGGGGTCGGTGATGGCGACCAGGAGTCTGCTCAGGGTCGCCACATGGGCCGCCGTCTCCCCCACCGACCAGTGCACGGTCGCCTTCGCCGGCACAGCACGAGCTGCCACGAGCAACTCGGCGAACCGATCCGTCGTCGCATCGAGGGCACGGCGGACCCGCATCCAGCTGTCCGGAGTGATGGGCACGATCATGACCTACTCCCCCATGGCGAAGAGCCGTCCCGATGTGCTGAGCCCGCGTCCCGGCGCTCGAAGCCGGCCGGTCAGGACCAGGGCGCGGTCGGATACCAGGGAATGATCTCGCGGCGGGCGAGCAGGCGGACGTCCCAGTACAAGAACGTGAACGCACCGGCGATGATCAGCGATCCGGCGGTCAGAGCCGCGATCCGGCCCGGCTTGGCCGTGAGCCACTGCTGTAGCCGGCCGCCCGCCACGACGGACAGCACGATGAACAGCACCGCCATGATCACGATGTTCCCCACCGACTGCAGCACGAACGCCGCTGCCCCGTACAGCGGGTTGCCGCTCTCGGCGGCGTCCCGGAACATCTGCCGGAACAGTGGGTAGGGCCGTCCGATGAGGAACCCGCCGATGAGCGCGCCCATGAACACCATCGGCGCGTTCGGGAACCGCCGTGCGATCCGGCCGAACGGATCGGGCACCAGGCGCAGTGCGGCCAGCCCCATGTACAGCATGCACAGCCCGATCAGCCCGAACACCACCATCGACTGCACGCTGCGTGCGGACAACGTTCCCGGCACGGTCGGCGCGGTGGAGAACTGCGGCATGCTCGTCCCGACGAAGCCGACGATCGCGCCGTAGACCGCCGAGACCGTGACCATGCCCACGGCCAGCCACCGCAGCGGCCGTAACGACTGCCGCAACCGCCCCCATCGGCTGCCGACCCCGCCCATCATCGGCGCGACCGCCCCGAAGCAGGCGATGTTGCACGCGGTGAACGACCCCGCCAGCCCGCTGACGAACGCGAACACGATCCCGGCCGCCATGCCGGCGATCGGCGTCTCCGTGGGGTCATGCCCGAGCAGCGTGCCGGCGACGTTGCCGCCGATCGTCTGGTCCACGAACTCCGCCGACCACACCGTCGTGAGCACGAACCCGATGAGGCTCGCGAGCAGAACGATCAGTCCGCGCCGGCGCGGGACCGCCCCGGTCACGAACATGGACGAGGCGCTGGTGTCGGGCGCTTCCCCCGCGACCGCAGGCCGTGCTCGTCCGCTGCTGCGTGCTTGCGTCATGTGCCTCTCCCTTCGGAACCGGCTCACAGGACGACGCCGAGGCAGAAGTGACCCCCCAGAGCGCCTCCTCAAGCTTGAGGCAGGCGAAACGCGAGACCTTCTTTCAAAGTGCTCTGTTACTCGCGGGGGCGCCGGTTCCTGTAACGGCCACGAGTGCGGTGAGGCGGCGAACCGCGCGCCCTTGGCCCCCCGAGCAGGGGACGCTCACGGGTGGTCCTGAGGTTCTTCCGGCAGATCATCGGCCTCGAACAGGTCCCGGTAGCGGTTCAGGCTGTCGAAGGACCGCGACAGCAGAGTGACCCCTGCCTCCGGCTCGTCCACCTGAAGCAGTTGCAGTGACGCTATTCCGAGAAACCGCCACGTCACCTCTTCGTCGAAGGCGTTGCCGTAACTGACCTCGTCCTCCCGTCCCAGTGCTGAGGCCACGTCGCGGGCGGCGTCCTCCGAATCGGCGCGCACCACCCTCACGTCCTCACTGAAACGTGGAGGTGCGTAACCGCCCCCTATATCCGTCCGGTAGATCAGCACCACGCCCCAAAGGAACTGCGTCTCGCCCATCGGCCCTCCCTCTGATCGGAGGCACGCCAAGGGCGACCGCCGCCGGACTGTACGGCCGCAGTCTAACGACCGTCCCGGGCGAATCAGCCCTTCACCTGCACGGTTCGCTCTGGCGCCGGGTGGCGTGGATGGAGCCGAGAAGGCCGAGGGCCTGGGCGCTGGCGCTGCCCGGCTCGGCGTGGTAGGTCACGAGCTGCTGGCCGGGGGCGTCGCGGACGTCGAAGGCCTGGTAGGTGAGCGTGAGCGGGCCGACGTCGGGGTGCAGGAAGTGTTCGGCGTCTTGGGTCTTACCCTGCACGGTGTGGGCGTTCCAGAGCCGGGCGACGTCCGCGCTCCGCCCGGCGAGATCGCGGAGGAGCTCGGCCAGCCGCGGGTCGTCCGGGGCGAAGCCGGCCGCCTGGCGCAGGTTGGCCACGGTGGCCTGGGCCGCCCGGTCCCAGCCGGTGTAGGAGCGCCGGCCGGCAGGGTCGATGGAGGTCATACGGGCCAGGTTGTCCGCCGGCTCGAAGGGGCTGTAGAGGGCATCGGCCAGGGCGTTGGTCCGCGCTGGTTCGAGGCCAGCCGCACTCGGCTGGCCTCACTGGCGTACCGGCTACTGGGCTCCGCCGCCGACGCCGAAGACGTCATGCAGGACGCGTTCCTGCAGTGGCAGGCCGCCGACCGACGGCGGATCAGGGTGCCGGAGGCCTGGCTTACCAAGATCGTCACCAATCTGTGCCTCGACCGGCTTCGCTCGGCGCAGGTGCGCCGTGAACGCACGGCCGGCGCCTGGCTTCCCGAACCCCTCCTCGAGGGTGACCCGATGCTGGGCCCGGCCGACACCGTCGAGCAGCGCGAGTCGGTCTCCCTCGCCATGCTGACGCTCATGGAGCGCCTGTCCCCCGTCGAACGGGCCGTCTACCTCCTGCGCGAGGCGTTCTCCTACAGCCATGCCGAGATCGCCGAGATGCTCGGCATCAGCGAGTCCGCAAGCCAGCAGCACCTTCACCGGGCCCGGCACCGCGTCACCGCGGCGCGCCGCCGGGGCGGCGAGGTCGACCCGGCATCCGCCCGGAGAATCGTCGAGGAGTTCCTCGCCGCCGCCTTCTCCGGGCGGACGGAACGGCTGGTGGCACTCCTCACCGCAGACGCGACCGCCATCTCCGACGGAGCCGGCCTGGTCGGGACGCTGCTGCGATACGCCACTTCGCAGCGCATCGCCGCGGTCGTACGGGCCGGGTTCAAGCCCACACCCGCCAAACGGCGTCTTGCCGGCGGCGCGTCGGAGGTCCACTACGCGCTCGTCAACAGGGCTCCCGCCATCCTCTTCGTGGTCAGCGACCGGGTCGCCGGTGTCGTGACGTTCGACCTGGCCGACGGCCGGATCGCAACCGTGCGAGGGATCGCCGCGCCCGCCCGGGTGGCTCGCCTCGCCGAGACCTGGCGGCGGCATGCCTCCGGAACCCTGCTCATCCCGCAGTGGTGAAATCGCGCAGCAGTGAATCGCGCAGTGGGGAAACGGCATCGATGGGCTTTCGCAACGCTCAGGTGTCTGTCACGCCGCTGTGGCCGCCACCGGTGCACGGCATCTCGGCACGCTGAAGTCCCGCACCACCCCTCGCCGACGTCACTCGGGTTCCACACGGACTGTCCCCGATGCGCCGTCGATGGTGATCAGCTGTCCGGTCTTGATCTCATTCGTCGCGTCACGGACACAGATGACGGCGGGGATCCCGTACTCGCGGGCCACTGTGGGGCCGTGCGCGACAGGGGAACCGGTCTCGGTCACCAGGCCGGCCGCGGTCAGGAACAGCGGGGTCCACCCCGGATCCGTGGTGGGTGCGACCAGGATCTCCCCTGGTTCGATGCGGGCTCCGGCCGGATCGCGGATCACCCGCGCCCTGCCGGTCGCCCGCCCGGCGGCCCCGGACATACCGGTCAGCACGCCGTCCTGTGCCGGCTCGGCGGGTGCGAGCATCTCCACGTCGGTCCCGTCGGACAGCAAGGCGCCGGGGACGACGCGCCGGCGCAGTTCCCGCTCGTGCTCCGCACGCCGCATCGCGGCCAGTTCCCCCTGGCCGGCCTGATCGTGGGCGGCGGCTCGCGCCTCGTCCAGGGTCAGGAACATGATGTCGTCGGCGCGCTCAAGCCGGCCGCGGCCGGCCAGGTCCGCGCCGGCCAGGAGGAGCTGTCGCCGGCATGCCTGGATCGCGGGCAGCCAGGCGAACTTCGCGATCTCCCGCAGTCCGGTGAGCTGCCGCGAGCGGCGCATGAAGAACACCGCCAGCCGACCTCGGATCGGACGCCTGCGCCGTGCCCGCCGTGCCAGCGTCTCGATCATCCGTTCCGCCTTGGCCGCTGCCGCTTTGAACCGCACATCAGGCGCCTGTGCAGGATCAGCGACGCGGAGGTAGTTGGCGATCATGGCGAACAGCGGCGCCGGGTCCTCGTCCCAGCGCGGTACGCCGACGTCGATCTCGGCCGCCGCACGCATGCCGTACGTGGCCAGGAAGCCGGCCAGCCCGATGTCGGGAAGCTCGCCGGCGAAGTACCTGACGGCGAGCTCCTCCGGGGAGGTGCCCAGGAAGAGGTCGCGGTGCTCGCGTGCCGTCACCGCCAGGTCCCAGAGCTTGAGGTCCATCTGCGTGGTCACGTTGTAGGGCATGCCGCCGAGGACTTTGTCGAGCTCTTCGGCCGTGGCGATGCCTTTGAGCAACGCGGCGGGGACCGTCCCGGCGATCATGCCTGCCGCCAGCGGCCACAGGATCCCGCGCATGTCGATGCTCATGACCGCCTTGTGGGAGTCTTCGGCGACCCAGCGCAACCGATCGGCGGCCGTGGCGGATTCGCCCGGCGGAACGATCATGCGCTTGATCTCCGCGACGCCGCGGTAGGCGCGGGCTCGCGCGAGAGCCGGGTTGGACAGGCTCGACACTACTCCGGCAAGCCCCGGGGGCATCATCCGCAAGGAGCCCTTGAGCGCGCTGCCGAGGTGGAAGGGCAGGCCGGGGCGCGGCGCGAACCGCGGGTCGTCGAGCATGCGCCGCACGGCGTCCCGCACCCTCGGCCCGTAGACCTCCAGAGAGGTTCCGATGCGTTCGCGCATGGTCCTGCTACGCAGGAAGTCGGTCACGTCGAAGTAGAGCCGGCCGCCGATCGACACCAATCGGGGCAACGGGTCACGCCGGTCGATCTTGGCGCCCGCTGCCTGGAACCACATACTTCCGCCGGTCTTGAGCAGCGACACGCCCATCGGAGTGCACGGGCGGAGCATGCCCTGAATGTGGCCGAACTCCAGGTACAGCCGAGTGTCGCCGGTGTCGGGCGGCTGCGGGAAGAGCGTGGTGATCGGCCGGGACTGCAGCAGCCACAGCGTGCCCTCGCCATCGATCGCCCATTCGACGTCCTGCGGCGAGCCGAAACGCTCCTGCAGCCGCGCCCCGGCCGCGCGCAGCTCGCCTAGCTGCTCCGCGCTCAGACAACCCCCGGGGTTCGGTACGGCCGGCGTCCGCCGGTCGAGCACGTAGTGGTCGGGCACGACGGTGCCGTCGACGACGGCGGTGCCCAGGCCCGGCGCAGCGTCGATGACCATCTCCGTGCGGCAGCCGGTGATGGGGTTGGCGGTGAACAGCACCCCGGCCGCGACCGGGTCGATCATCCGCTGCACCACCACGGCCATGGCCGCCTCGTCGATGCCGGCGGCGGCCCGGTAGGCGACGGCCCGCTCGGTGAACAGGGAGTCCCAGCAGCGGCGGATCGCGCCGACCAGTTTCGCCGTCCCCTCGACGTTGAGGTAGGTGTCCTGCTGGCCGGCGAAGCTGGCGTCCGGCAGGTCCTCGGCGGTGGCGCTGGAGCGGACCGCCACCCGCCCGCCGCCGAGCCGCTCGTACGCCTCGACCAGCGCCCTTTCTGGCAGCCGCCCCGACCGGTAGGACTCGACGGTCAGGCAGAAGCCGTCGGGAACGCGCTCACCCGCCTTGATCATCTCCCCGAGCCCGGCAGCCTTACCGCCCACCAGGCCGAGCATGGAGCTATCGATGTCGGGCAGCTGCAGCAGTTCCATCGCGCCTTCTCTCCCGCGGTCGGCATCATGCGCAACGATGCCGACCAGGCTTCCCGGCGCTCCGTCCCGGACGTTAGCACCGCCGAAGCCCGCACACCAGAGCGTCTGCCGCGCCACACAGCGGCTGGGGGCACACCGAATGACCCTTCCATCCGGATATGTTTCGATATACCAAGAAAATATTGCATACTGCAACAGATCTGTGATGCGTTGCAGCCGCCCGCTCATCAGCGGTATTCGAAGCCGGACAACGATTGCACTGCGCAAGAGATCGCCGGTGGCGACTCGAGGTCGGAGAGCGCCATGCAGGGACAGGGGGCTGGGCGTGCCCAAGAAACACGATGCGGGACACACGTTGTGCGAGAGGATGCGCTCGGCTCCGTCCCGGTCCGCGGCCCCGGATTTCCGCCGACAGCCGCGACTGACCTGCGGCGTCCCCCATCCCCCGGAGACGCCGCAGGCCGATCGTCCTCGCCGGGCCCGAGGTCGAACGTGACCGGTCGGCCGGACAGCCCGGCCGAGCCGCCCTCGACCTCGACATCGGAGATCGCGTACCCGGCCAGTCGTCGTACTTCGAGGATCTCCATGTCCCGGCGGAGCCCCGCCGACGACACCGGCGCCTCCTCGCTCTTCCCTGTCCGTCCATAACGAAAGCGTTGCACTCATGTTGCGCTAGCTGCACTCAGTTTTGCGCTGATCGCAACAGTTCGCATACGTTTGCGGATCGATGTAAACGTAAGCGAAGGTGGTCATTTCATGAGCTTCGGCGAGTACGTGGTCTCAGGCTGGGACACTCTCTCGCCGGCCGCCGCCGAACACGCGCTGGTCGTCGCGATCGCCCTGGCCATCGCCACGGCGATCGGCGTCGGGCTCCTCTCCTGCGCTTCGCCGAGAGCACGCGGCAGCTCGACGGCGGTCTCCGCGACGGTGCTGACGATCCTCGACCAGCTCGGCGGTCTGGCCGAGCACGCGCTGAAGCCGCGCGGCATGTGATCTCGCCCCCCTGAGATCCCCCGTTTCGTCAGGCAGTTCCCCCACGCAACCCCCACGAGGTGTTTCTGACATGCGTTTCCGTCCCCTCAGGACGACACTCACCCTTCTCGCCGCCGCGACGCTGACCCTGTCGGCCGGCGCGTGCGGCGGCTCCGGCTCCGTCGAAACGGGCAGCGCCGGCGACGAGCTGGCGGGCGCCAAGCTCGTGGTCGGCTCCAAGGACTTCACCGAGAACATCATGCTCGGCAAGATCGCGGTGCACCTGCTCCGGGCGCACGGCGCGGAGATCGAGGACAAGACGAACCTCGGCGGCACCGTACCCAACCGCAAGGCCCTCGAGTCCGGCGAGATCGACCTGTACTGGGACTACTCGGGCACCGGCTGGATCGAGTTCCTCAAGAACACCAAGCCGATCCA
>NZ_JBEXLH010000016.1:0-159965 GCF_040609855.1 Nonomuraea sp. NPDC004580
CCCGTTCAGACCGACAGATCCCGTTGAAGACCCGAGGTCAGTCAGAGGGTGGGTCAGGACTGGCGGGAGGTGCTCACCTACATCATCTCTGTCAGCGGGTCAGAAGCGCGGGCGCGAATGGGACTGCGGGTCCAGGGCAACCCGGGCGCGGGTGGGGTTGCAGGGGTGGAGAGGGCGGGGGCGGTGGGGTGCGGGTATTGGGGGTTTCGGTCTGGGGGTTGGTGGGGAAAGGGCGGGCGGGATTGTACGGGCGGGGCTAAGCTGTCTTGGCATGGTCGCGACGCTCCTGCATGAGATCCCCCTGCAGGGCGGGGATGTGACAGACGGGGTGGTGCGCGTCGGGGACACCGTGCGCAGACCGGCCAGTACGTCGACGCCCGCCGTGCACGCCCTGCTCAGACACCTTGAGGCCGCCGGGTTCGACGGGGCTCCCAGGGTGTTGGGGTTCGATGGGTTCGGGCGTGAGGTGCTCACTTTTCTTCCTGGTACGACCGGGTTGCGGCTGGAGAGCGTGAGTGATGAGGCGCTGGCCGGGTTGGCGGAGTTGGTGCGCCGGTTTCATGATGCGACCGCGGGGTTCCCGCTGACCATGGACGGGTGGGAAGGGGGGTCGAATGATGACAAAGCGCCGGAAGTCATTGGACATTGTGATTTAACGCCACACAACGTGATATTTCGCGCCACCGACCCCACCTCCCCCTACGCGCTCATCGACTTCGACCTCGCCCGCCCCACGACGCGCCTCTTCGACATCGTCACCACCCTCCGCCATTGGGCGCCCATCTCCGATCCGGTCGACCGCACCCCGCTGCTCCGCACCGTCGACGTCGGCGCCCGGTTGCGGCTGTTCTGCGACGCGTACGGCCTGCCGCCCCGCGACCGGCGACGCCTGCTGGAGCTGGCCAGGCTGCGTTTCCACCGCTCGTACACGGTCATGCGCACCCGCGCCTCCTCCGGTGGCAACTGGGCCAAGATGTGGGCGAGCGGGGCGGGCGAGCGCATCCGGCGGGCCGCGGCATGGCTGGATGTGCACGAAGATGAGCTTCATGCGCATTTGGTGTGATCCACTCGGCCTGGCCCTCGGTGTGGCTCTTGACCGGATTTTGGGTGATCCGCGGAGTTCCGCCCATCCCGTCGCCGTGTTCGGGCGGGCTGCGGGGCGGCTCGAAAGTGTGCTGTACGAGGACGACCGGGCGCGCGGGGTCGTGCACGTCGCGGTCTGTGTCGGTGGGGTGGCGGCGCTCGGGGTGCTGGCGGTCCGGGTCGCGCCGCATCGTGCCGTACGTACGGGACTGACCGCCCTCGTCACCTGGGCCGTGCTCGGCGGCACCACACTCGCCCGGGAGGGCGAGCACATGGCGGACGCGCTGGAGGGCGGCGACCTCGAACGCGCCCGCGAACGCCTCCCCCACCTGTGCGGGCGCGACCCGCGGCACCTGGAGGCCCCTGAGCTGGCGCGGGCCACGGTGGAGTCGCTGGCCGAGAACACCTCCGACGCCGTCGTGGCGCCGCTGCTCTGGGGGGCGGTGGCGGGGGTGCCCGGATTGCTGGCGTACCGGGCGATCAACACGCTGGACGCCATGATCGGGCATCGTTCGCCCCGGTACGAGCGGTTCGGGTGGGCGGCGGCCAAGCTCGACGACCTGGCCAACTACGTGCCCGCGCGGCTCACCGGCGTGCTCACCGTGCTGACGGCGCCCGATGCGGGCGGTGCGCGGGCCGTGCTGCGCAGGGACGGGCACCGCCATCCGAGCCCGAACGCGGGCCGGTGCGAGGCCGCGTTCGCCGGCGGGCTTGGGGTGACGCTCGGCGGCACCAACGTCTACGAGGGCAGGACCGAGGAGCGGCCCACCATGGGTGACGGGCCGCGCCCGCAGGTCGAGGACATCCGGCGGGCGGTCAGGCTGACCCGGGCGGTGGGGCTCGCCGCCGCAGGGGTCGCCGTCGTCACGGCCTGGGCCCTACGCCGCCTCACCCGCCCCTAAGATCGCGGACCGAGGAAGGGCGCCCCCGCGGGCCGGGCAGGGGGCGCCGGAAGGTCACATGACGCGGTTGAGGTTGAGGACGAGCCAGACCACGAAGATCGAGATGAGCGTGATGCCGACCATCGACTTCGCGGCGTTGTTGGCGACGACTTTCCTGGCCGTGACCTGCTTGGCGCTCTGCTTCCACACCTGACGCATGAGGATCATCGTCTGGAAGCGGCGACCGAGGGCGAACACGGCGATGGCGATGAGGATGAACAGGATGACACGGCCGTCTGCAGGTTCCACGGGCTTTCCCCCCTGTGGTCCTTGGTACTCCCTGATCCCACCCGAGACACTTGAGAGCACAGACTACTCGCACGACCGCGTTTTGTGACGGTGATTATTCGTCGAGATCGACCACGATCGGCGCGTGGTCGGACGGGCCCTTCCCCTTGCGGGCCTCGCGATCGACGTACGCCGACCGCACCCGCCCCGCGACGTCCGCACTGGCGTAGACGAGGTCGATGCGCATGCCCTTGTTCTGGTGGAACATCCCGGCCCGGTAGTCCCAGTACGTGAACGGGTGCGGCCCCTTCATCGGCGTCGGCACCACGTCGTGCAGCCCCAGGTCCCGCAGGGAGGCGAGGGCCTGGCGTTCGGGCGGCGTCACGTGGGTGGCGCCGGCGAACAGGGCGGGGTCCCAGACGTCGGCGTCGGTCGGGGCGACGTTGTAGTCGCCGCAGGCCACGAGCGGGCCGCTGGGCAGCTCGGCGGCCAGCGCGTCCCTGAGCGCGGCGAACCAGGCCAGCTTGTACGCGTAGTGGGGCGAGTCGACGGCACGGCCGTTGGGCGCATACAGGGACCAGACCCGCAGCCCGCCGCAGGTGGCGCCGATCGCGCGGGCCTCGGGACGTGCGGCGCCGACCCCGTCGAGCTCCGCGAAGCCGGGCTCACCGGGGAAGCTCGGCGTCACCTCGTCCAGGCCGATCCTGGACAGCACGGCGACCCCGTTCCAGCGGCCGTCGCCGTGCGCGGCGGCGGCGTAGCCGAGCGCGCCGACCTCCGCCACGGGGAACGCCTCCGCGGCGCACTTGGTCTCCTGGAGGCAGACGACGTCGGGCTCGACGGCGGCCAGCCAGTCGAGCAGGCGGGGCAGCCGTGCCTTGACCGAGTTCACGTTCCACGTAGCCAGGCGCATCCTCCCAGCCTGCCACGCCACGTCTCCAAAAAAGGGATCAGGCGTCGAGGGCCTGCCGGATCCTGGCGGCCAGCGCGGCGGCCTCCTCGGGGGTGTGCTCGACGACGCCGTTCTCCGCCATCAGCGCGTGGTACTGCTGCCGCTCATACGGCACGCCGGGAGGCAGGGCGGCGATGTGCCAGTGCAGGTGGGCGTTGCCCTGCTGGCTGCCCAGGGACAGCAGGTACGTGCGCTCGCACGGCACGCTCGCCTCCAGGGCGAGGGCGACCCGGCGCACGACCCGCATCACGGCCAGGAACCGGTCCTCGGTGAGGTCGCGTACGACGTGCTCGATGTGGGTCTTGGGCGCCACGAGGACGTAGCCGGGCAGGGAGGCGAAGCGGGCGAGGAACGCGATGTGCTCGCCGTCCTCGTAGACGACCTCCTCGGGCTGTGCGGGGTCGCGGGCGACGATGCCGCAGATGAAACACGGTCCCGTACGGGAGCGCCGGATGTAACTCTCCACATCGATCGGCACCCGTTTGATGGGTTCTGTCATGAAGTGATCATGCCAGCGACAGCAGCCGGGCGGCGGCGTGGAGGGGCACGCGGCCACCCGGCGGCCTCACGGCGTCAGCGGCTGGTCCAGAGCGGCTTGTTCGCCTTGGAGTAGATGATGATCCGCCCGTCGTTGCTCACCGCGAGCCAGGCGCCGGGGTTGCCGGCCGTCTTGGTCGTCCACAGCGCCTTGTCCTCCCGGCCGACGACCACCCAGTTGCCCTCGGCCTGCATGATCGAGCGCGCGCCGGGGTGCCCGGCCGTGGGGGTGGTGAACAGGCTGCGCTGCCCGTCGTACAGCACCGCGTTGCCCTCGTCCTGCTGGATCAGCCGGTAGCGGCCGTTGGCCGACTGCACGACCTCCCCGGAACGCAGCACGTGGCCGGAGGGCAGCTTGCCGATGTACGCCTTCGACGACCACAGCGGCTTGTTGTCCCTGGAGTAGATCACCAGGTTGCCGCTCTGCTTGGGCAGCAGCAGGTAGGCGCCGGGGTTGCCGGCGGTCGGCGTGGACCACAGCGGCTTGTTGCCGGGCCCGTAGATGACGAGGTTGCCCTCCTTCTGCATGGTGGCGCGCGCGCCGGGGTGCCCCGAGGTGGGCGAGGTCCACAGGGCCTTGGTGCCGTCGTAGAACACCAGGTTGCCCTGCGCCTGCTGGACGAGCTTGAACCGGCCGGAGGTCAGCGACTGCCCGGGCAGCAGCCACTGGCCGGGCAGGAGCCGGTCCTTGGCGGCGGCCTGGACGGTGCCGGCAGTGGCGGCGGTGGCGGCGGTGGTGGCGGTGGTGGCGGCGGCGGTGGCCGGCTGCGCCATGGCGGTGACGGCGACCGGTCCCGCGAGGAGCGCGCCGGCCATGGCGGTGATCGCGGACTTCTTCGTGATCAACGTTCGTCTCTTCCTTGTATGGGCCTGCATCGGTGAAGCCACAGAACCTGGCACGGGACGTTGGCGTTCTCTTGGTGCGCACCCTCTGAAGTCGTGTTTAGTCCGTATTTAGTGGGGTGCAGCATGCTGCTCTGGATGGATCGCATGGAGTTTCGCCTGCTCGGGTCCATTGACGCAGGTGTCGGGGGACGCCGCCTGGAGCTCGGGCCGCGTAAGCGTCGTTATGTCCTGGCCGCGCTGCTGCTGGACCTCAACCGTCCGGTGCCGGTGGAGCGGCTGATCGATGCCGTGTGGGACGGCGCTCCCCCGGACAGTGCGCGGATCACCGTGCAGGGACACGTCTACCGGCTGCGCCGCGCGCTCTGCGGCGCCCGGCTGGAGACCACCTCGTCCGGTTACGTCCTGATGGCCGACCCCGACGAGGTGGACGCGCTGCGCTTTCGCCGGCTGGTCGCCGCCGCGCGCGGGACGGACGACGCGGCGGGGGCCGACCTGCTGGAGGAGGCGCTCGGGTTGTGGCGGGGGCCGGCCCTGGGCGGGCCAGGGGGCGGCAAGGAGCTGGAGATGGCGGCCATCGAGCTGGAGGAGGCGCGGCTGGCGGCGGTCGAGGACCTCGCCCGCCGGCTGCTGCGGCTGGGCCGGCCCGAGCGGGCCGTCGCGCCGCTGCGCTCGGTCGTGTCGGGCGCGCCCCACAGAGAACGGCTGGTGTCACTGCTCATGACGGCCTTCTCCCGGGTGGGACGCCAGGCCGAGGCATTGGAGCTGTACGAACGCACCCGCCGCTGGCTGGCCGACGAACTCGGCGTCGATCCGACCCCCGAACTCCGCGACACCTTCACCGCCCTCCTCAGCCCACAACCCTGAGCACGGGGCCGGTGGCTCAGGCGAGGATGGCGGCGGCGGCTGCTTCGTCGAGGCGGTGGCCGTACGTGCGGTGCAGCTCGACCGCGCGGCGCGCGTCGCCCAGGCGCTCGGGGCGGGAGCGGGCCAGCGCGGTCAGCGCCTGGCCCTCCAGGCGCCGCATCCCGTGCCGGACGGCGGCGTCGCGGGCCTCGCGGGCGTGCCCGGCCGCCTCATCGGCCCGCCCGCCCTCCAGCAGCACCTCGGCCAGCCACAGGCGGGCGCGGGTGTCGAGGTGGGGGTGGGCCTGGTCGCGGTACTCGGCCAGCACCTCCGACAGCAGCGCGACCCGTTCGTCCAGGCCGAGGGTGGCGTCCACGCGGGCGAGCGTGGCGCGGGCCTCGGCCAGCTCGCTGCCCAGGCCGCGCTCGCGGGCGGCGCGTACGGCCCGCCGGGCCAGCTCGGCGGCGTGCTCGGTGCCGCCCTTGAGGTGGTACGCCATGGCGGCGCTGGACAGCGCCCCGGCGTTCCGCGCGCCGTTGGGGTGTTCCAGGCTCTGCTCGAAGAGCCGCACGGCCGCGTCCAGGTCGCCCAGCGCGAGGTGGACGTCGCCGAGCACCGCGTACGCCCTGGGCTGCCACCCGGGCGGCTGCCCCAGCGACCGGCGCAGGCCGACCGAGCGGACCTGCCGTTCGAGCGCCTCGCGCGGCCGCCCGGCCCACAGCAGCTTGATGGCGTAGTTCTCCAGCGTGGCGGCCAGCTTCAGCGACGGCTCGACCTTCTCCCACAGCCGGATGACCCGCTCGTGCGCGGCCATGCTCTCCTGGAGGTCGCCGAGCCTGGCGCTGAGGGCGACGATGTTGGTCAGCGTCGCGAGCCTGCCGGTCTGCCAGCCGACCTCGTCATAGAGGCGGGCGGCTGCCTCGTAGTGGTGGATGGCCGGGCGGGGGTCGTCGAGCACGTAGTGGGCGTTGGCCAGCGTGTGGTGCATGCCGGCCCGGCCGGCGGCGTCGTTCGCGCGTTCGGCCTCGGTCAGGGCGCGGGTGGCCAGCTTGGCGATCACGTCGGGCGGGTGACCGCCGTACATGAAGGCGCGCAGCGTCTCGGTGAGCCGCCACAGCATGCGCCCCCGAGCGTGCTCGATCACGGCGAGCAGGTTGTGCTGCTCGGCCGTGAACCAGGCGCGGGCGGCGGCGAGGTCGGCGAACTCCTCGGCGGCGGCGCCGGGCGGCGGGTCGTCGGCGGTCAGCGGGAGCAGCTCGACCGTGGGCGCGAGCAGCGTGGCGGCGGCGCGGGCAGTGTGCAGATAGTACGCGTGCAGCCCCGCCGGGTCGTCGGCGCCGCCGGTGCAGTGCTCGCGGGCGTAGAGGGCGACCAGGTCGTGCAGCCGGTAGCGGCCGGGCGCGTGCTCCTCGACGAGGTGGGCGGAGGCGAGCCTGGCCAGCAGCCGGGCGGCGGCGGCCGGGCCGGTGCCGGCCAGGCCGGCGGCGGAGCGGGCGGTGAAGTCGCAGCCGGGGACCAGCCCGAAGCGCCGGAACAGCACCTGGGCGTCGGGCGGCAGCGCCGCGTACGAACCGGCGAACGCGGCGGCGACCGTGGCCCGCGTGTCGCCCTCGACGGCGAGCGTGCTCCAGCGGTCGGCGTGCAGCTCCTCGATGTAGGCGCGCAGTCCGGCCCTGCCGAGCAGGTTGGCACCGGCGATGGCCAGCGCCAGCGGGAGGTGGCCGCAGAGCTCGGCCAGCTCGGCGGCGGCCTCGGGGTCGGCGCTGATCGGGTCGCGGCCCACGAGGTCGGCCAGCAGGTCGCGGGACTCGGCCGGGGTGAGGGTGCCGAGGCGTACGCTCTGCGCGCCCTGCAGGGCGAGGCCGCGCAGCGCGTCGCGGCTGGTGACGATCACGCCGCAGGAGGAGCCGCCAGGCAGGAGCGGGCGTACCTGGGCGGCGTCGGCGGCGTTGTCGAGCACGAGCAGCACGCGGCGGATGGCCAGGGTGGAGCGGTACAAACCGAGCTGCTCGGCCGTCCCCGACGGTGCGGGCACGCCGAGCGCGCCGAGCAGGCGGGGCAGCACCCGCTCGGGCGGCAGCGGCTCGCCCTGGCCGTGGCCGCCGAGGTCCACGTGCAGCTGGCCGTCGGGGTAGTCGGCGGCGGCCCGGTGCCCGACGTGCACGGCCAGCGCGGACTTCCCGACGCCCGCCACCCCGGTCACCACCGCCACCCGGCCGTCCCGCAGCAGGGCCAGCAGCCGCTCCACCTCCTCCCGCCGCCCCACGAACGCCGCCACGTCCCGCGGCAACTGCCGCGGCACGACGAGTGGCTGCCCCTCGCCGACGCCCTGCGGGCAGTCGGAACGGTCTCCCCCGGCGGCGGGCCGGCGCGGGTCGGCGGGATGATGCTCCTCGACAACGGGCTGCGGCTCGGAGGGGCGGTGGCCTTCGAGGATGCGCTGGTGCAGGTCGCGGAGGCTGGGGCCGGGGTCGACGCCCAGCTCTCCCGCGAGCAGCCGCTGCACGTCGTGGAAGAGCTCCAGCGCTTCGGCGGGCCGGCCGTCGTGCCAGAGCGCGGTCATGGCGAGCGCGTGCGGCGTCTCCCGCAGCGGCTCCTCCTCGCGCAGCTCCTGCAGCAGCGCGGGCACCTCGCGGTGGCGGCCCAGCTCGATCAGCGCGGCGGCGTACTCCTCGACCAGGTCCCACCGCTCGCGGACGAGCGGCGCGCGGACGCGCTGCTCGACCCAGTCGGTGCCGAGCCCCTGGAGCGGCTGCCCGCGGAACTGCCCGAGCGCCCGCTCCCAGGCCGCGACGGCGGCGGAGGGCCGCCCGGACGCGCGGCCCTCGGCGGCCAGCCGCCGGAAGCGGACGAGATCCACCTCCTCATCGGGCGCGACCAGCGCGTAGCCGGCCGTCCCGCTGGCGATGCGCTCCCCCAGCGTCTTGCGCAGCTGCGACACTTTGAGCTGGACGATGGTCTTCGCGGTCTTGGGCGGCTCGCCCTCCCACAGCGCCTCGATGAGCAGGCCGACCGGCACGTACGAGCCGTGCCTGGCCGCCAGCACGCCGAGCACGCACTGCTGCTGCGCCCCCTCGACGGGCACCGGAGTCCCGTCGTCGCACACCTCGACGGGGCCGAGCACGCGGATGTCCATCGCGTTCGAGCATAACGGGCGCCCGGAATCAGGACTTCCGGGTGCGCTCGACCCCCACGGTGATCTCGTTGTTCAGCCGGCGGCCCAGCAGCAGCTCCAGGTCGTCGCCGCTCCAGAACCTGCCGGGGTCGTACCAGTTGGGCCGCCGCCCGGCGGGCAGCAGCCCCATCTCCTCGTACGTGATCGCCACGACCTCGGCGCAGTAGGCGCTCTCCAGGTGCCGCTGCCTCGTCAGCCGGCCGGGGATGCGCCCCCTGAACCAGCGGGCGGCCAGCCGGGCCGTGGACGGGAACGGCGTGCCGTCGAGCCTGGCGACCGTGCGCAGGGCGGCGTCCTCCATCTCGGGGGTGGCCTCGGGGTCGAGCTGGCGCAGCCAGGCGCGCTGGCCGTAGCGGTCGGCCCAGACGGTCACCGCGTCGCGCAGGTCGTGCAGCTGCACACCGCGCTGGTGGGTGCCCGACCACAGGTCGGGCAACGACCTGCCCAGCTCGGCGTGCCACATCATGGGGGGCAGGTCCTCGATGACGATCGCCATGCCCACGTGGTTGACCGGGCTGTTGGTCATCGTCTGGATGGCGCGGTCGGGGACGGAACGCCCGCGGAAGATCCACAGGTCGCCGGTCCGCGTCACCCCGACGGCCTCGTCGAGTGTCAGCACAGGGCATAGCCTAGGCACCATGCGCTGGTGGAAGTGGCTGGGTTTGGCGGGAATCATGGGCGTCGCCGCCACGGGGGTGGTGATCGCGCGCGCCGAGCGGCGCCGCCGCGCGTACACCCCTGAGGAGATCAGGGCGCGGCTGCGCGAGCGCGCCGAGGAGGCGCAGGCCGCTCAGCCCGACGGTTTGAGGTCGTAGACGAAGACCACGTCGGGGTAGGCGGGGTTGTCGTCGTAGCCCTGGATGCCGCCCAGGAAGGCGCGGCGCGACTTGACCACCCAGGGCATCGCGGCGGCGGCCCGTTGGTCGAGCACCCGTGCCGTGGCGCGCTCGTAGACGCGCTGCGCGGCCGGCTTGTCGGTCACGGTCAGCTCGGGCACGGTGTCGAGCATCGCGTCGAGCTGCTGGTCGTTGAGGTACGACAGGTTCATGACGGGCGGGTTGGCGCTGTGGAAGACCTGCCCGAAGTAGGAGTAGCCGTCGGCGTAGTCGGGCCACCAGTACATGACGAAGATGTCCTGGCCGCGTTTCTTGCCCAGCTCCCATTGGGCGTTCCAGTTCATGCCGCGCACTTCGAGGGTGACGTTGAGCGCGGCCAGCGCCTTGCGCAGCCGCCTGGCCAGCACCTCCTCGTCGGCCTCGCCCTCGCCGTAGGTGAGCATCAGCCGCAGCGGCTTGCCGCCGGGTCCGTAGCCGGCCTGCCGCAGCAGCCGGGTGGCGGTCTCGAGGTCCTGTTCGGGCACCCGGTTCGGCATGTGGCCGAGCAGCCCTTCCGGGACGACGCCGCTGGCCGGCATGACCGAGCCGCCGAGCGCCTTGACGATGCCCCGGTAGGGGACGGCCTTCTGGACGGCCTTGCGTATCCGGATGTCCTTGAGCGGCCCCGAGGCGGTGTTGAACAGCATCACGGCCGTGCTGAACGAGGGCCGGTCGGAGGTGCGCAGGCCGGGCGCGGCCTGGGCGCGCGCGAACAGCTCGGGGTCGAGCCTGTCGACGAAGCTGGCCTCGCCGCGCCGCAGCATCGAGTACGCCCGATCGGGGTCGGGCACGACGCGGTACTTGATGGTGTTGTAGTGCGGCCTGTTCCACCCGCCCCAATAGCCGTCGTACGCGCTGAGCGTGAGCTCGTCCTCCTTGCCCTTGTTCCAGCGCGTCACCGTGTACGGCCCTGACCCGGCGTCCCTGCCCTGCTGGAACCACTTGGCGAGGTCGGGGGCGGCCTTGGTGTCGTAGATGTAGGCGGCGTACCCGGCGGAGGCGACCAGGTCGAGCGGCACCGGATATTTCAGCGCGAACGTGACGGTCAGCGGCCCCTCGACCCGGATGGAGGAGACGGCGTCCCAGATGTAGCTGGCGCCGGTCTTGCCCTTGATCGTGCGCTCGATCGACGCCTTGACCGCCTCGGCGTCCAGCGGCCTGCCGGTGTGGAAGGTGACGCCGGAGCGCAGCGTGAACGTCCAGGTGCGGCCGTCGGCCGAGGAGCGCCACGAGGTGGCCAGGCGCGGCGCGGACTTCTTGGTGACGGGGTTCCAGTAGGTCAGGGTCTCGTAGACGTTCTGGAAGGCGATGATCTCGTTGGAGTAGGAGCGGCTCGGGTCCCATTCGGTGACGACGTCGGTGTTCTTGACGTAGACGAAAGGCGACTGGCCGGCCGGGGCCCGCTGCTCCTCCTGAGGCGGGGAGCAGGCCGCGAGCACCATCAGTGCGACGGCCGCTGCGAGTGGACGGCGCAACGCATCTCCCTCTGGTGGCCTGACGTACCCGGGAAACCTACTCCAAGATCAACCCGGAAGGCGCCACGGTGTCCAAAAGTGCCGAAAAATTGGGCATTCCGGTGATCGTATTGCTATCCTCGGGGCTTGTCCCGTCCGGGGTTGCCAGCAAGGGACCGACCGGAGTGAGGTGCCATGGGTCGTAGCCGAACGATCCGCATGAAGATCATCGGTCTCCTTCTGGTGCCGCTGGCCTCCATGGTGGTGTTGTGGGGGGTCATCACCGCCGTCACCGCTACCGAGAGCTTGGAGCTGCGTCAGTACAAGACAGTCTGGACGAACCTGCGCCTTCCCGCGTACAAACTGATCAACGAGATTCAGCGTGAACGTCTCGTCTCGGCCCAGCTTCTCAAGAACACCGCGACCAAGACCGCCCTGGCCACGCAGCGCACGCGCACGGACGCCGCCCGGGAGTCGTTCAGGCAGCTCTCCAGCAACTCCAAGGACAGATCGGAAGAGATCCGCAAACAGGTGGACGCGGTGAACACGGCAGTCGACAGGCTCGATGCGATCCGGGGAGAGATCGACACCGGCCTGTCCGACCGTCTGCACACCGTGGAGTCGTTCAACGCGATGATCGACACCCTGTTCGGGCTGCACCGGCGGGTCGCGCTGATCGACGACATCCCGATCTACGAGCAGTCGCGCGTGGTCATCGACATGGGCTACGCCAAGGAACTGCTGACCAGGGAGCAGGCCATCGGGCTCGGCACGCTGGAGCCGGCCGAGCGGCGGCTGTTCACGCAGATCGTCGGCAACCGGCGCTTCCTGCTCGACCAGGGCCTGGCCGAGCTGGACCCGGAGCTGCGCGACCCCCAGGTGGCCCTCATCACCTCGCCCGCCTACCAGCGGATGCGGATGATGGAGGACCAGATCATCGCGGGCGGGTCGGCCAGGAGCTGGCTGGGCACGACGGAGGTGCTGGCCAGGGCCTTCCACGAGGCGCAGATGCGGGCCAGCACGACGCTCAACCAGCGCGCCGATCCGATCGCGGACCAGGTGCTGGTGCGGGCGCTCGCGCTCGCGGGCACCGCGCTGGTGATGGTGATCGTGTCGATCGCGTTCTCGCTGCGGCTGGGCGACCGGCTGTCGAAGGAGCTGGCCGCGCTGCGGCTGGCCGCGCTCGAGGTGTCCCAGGAGCGGCTGCCGCACGTGGTGGCCAAGCTGCGCAAGGGCGAGACGGTCGAGATGCCGGAGCTGTCGGTGGCCAGCACCACGGTCGAGATCGACGACGTGGGGCAGGCGTTCTCCACCGTGCAGCAGACCGCGGTCGAGGCCGCGGTCGGGCAGGCGCAGCTCAGCGAGGGCGTGGGGCACGTCTTCCGCAACCTCGCCAGGCGCAGCCAGACGCTGCTGCACCGCCAGCGCATCCAGCTGGCGGACATGCAGCACCGCGCCACCGATCCCGAGCAGCTCGACGACCTGTTCAAGCTCGACCACCTCACCACCCGCATGCGCCGGCACGCCGAGGGCCTGATCATCCTGTCGGGCGCCACGCCGGGGCGCGGGTGGAGCCGCCCGGTGCCGCTGCTCGACGTGGCACGCGGCGCGGCGGCCGAGGTGGAGGACTACCAGCGCGTCGTCGTCGAGCCGATGCCCGGCCAGCGGCTGGCGGGGCCGGTGGTCGGGGACATGATCCATCTCATCGCCGAACTGATCGAGAACGCCACCGTCTACTCCCCCGCGCACACGTCGGTCATCGTGCGCGGCGAGGCGGCGGCCAGGGGCTTCGCCATCGAGGTGGAGGACCGCGGGTTCGGGATGGAGCCAGAGGAGCTGGCCGAGTACAACGAGCGGCTGGCCAGCCCACCGGAGTTCGACCTGGCCGACAGTGACCGGCTCGGCCTTTTCGTCGTCTCACGCCTGGCCGCCAGGCATGACATCCGCGTGACGTTGCGCGGTTCACCATATGGAGGGACCACCGCGATCGTGTTGATCCCGGAAGAGCACGTGGCCGAACCCGAACCCGAGGCCGAGGCTCCGAAGAAGGAGCCGGTCCGCCCGATGCGGGTGGTGCGAAGTGACTGAAGAGCGCTGGCTGGACGAGGACGCGGGTCCGATCGTTCCCGCCTATCTGCTGACCAGGGGCCGTACGGTGCCCGCGAGCGAGGCCATCGACCTCATCGCGGTGATCATCACGGCGGGCGGCCTGGCGCCGCCGCGCGGCCTCGACCCCGAACATCTGATCATTCTGCAGAAGTGCACCCAGCCCACCCGGCTCGTGGACGTCGCCGCCGAGCTGAACCTGCCGATCGGCGTGGTCCGGGTCCTGGTCGGCGACCTGCACGCGCAGCAGCTCGTGCAGGTCGAGCTGCCGCCGCCCGCACCGGACGCGAAGGTGCTGCTCGAGGTCATCAGCGGCCTCAAAGCGCTGTGACGGCCGCCTGAACCCCTCACGGGGTCTCAGGCGGCTTCATGCTGCCAGGACGTCCTCGGCCCGGTGACAGGCCACCTGGCGGCCGCCCAGGTCCCGCGGCTCCGGCGCCCGTTCACACTTCTCGACCGCCATCGGGCAGCGCAGCCGGAACGGGCAGCCCGTCGCCGCCGGCACCGCCTCCGTCCTCCCCCTCGCCTGCGGCGGCTCCCCTCCCAGCTTCGGCACGGCGTCGCGCAGCGCCCTGGTGTACGGGTGCGCCGGGCTCTTCAGCAGCTCGGCGGTCGGCCCCGACTCGACCACCCGGCCCGCGAACAGCACGTGCGAGGTCCTGCAGAGCCGCTCGACGACGGCCAGGTTGTGGGTGATGAGCAGGCGCTCGGTGTCCAGGGACGCCAGCAGGTCGAGGACCCTGGCCTGGACGGTGACGTCGAGCGCGCTGGTGGGCTCGTCGAGGATGAGCAGGCGGGGGCCGACGGCCAGGGCGCGGGCGATCACCACGCGCTGGCGCTGGCCGCCGGAGAGCTGGTGGGGGCGGCGGTCGGCCAGTTCGGGGGCGAGGCCGACCTGTTCGAGCAGCTCGCCGACGCGGGCGCGCTCGGCGCGCGGGAGGGCCTCGGCGATCGAGCGGCCGACGCGCATCCGGGGGTCGAGGGCCTCGGCCTGGAAGACGGGCTGGACGTCCTTCCTGAACGCCCTCATGTCCACCTTTTTCAGCGTTTGGTCGCCGTACCAGATATTTCCGGACATGGGGGTGAGGAGGCCGAGGAACGCGCGCGCCAGCGTGGTCTTGCCCGACCCGCTCTCCCCGATCAGCCCCACGCCGCCCTCGGTGATCTCCAGGCTGACGTCGTGGACGACCGGGCGGCGGGCGTACCCGAGTGTCACCCGCTCCGCCCTGAGCACGGGTCCTGTCACGGCAGCGCCTCCAGCAGCTCGCGGGTGTAGGGATGGGACGGCTCGGCCAGCACCCGTGCGGCGGGCCCCGACTCGACCACCGCGCCGTCCTTCATGACGAGCACCCGGTCGGCGATCGTCGAGACCAGGGCGAGGTCGTGGGAGACCAGCAGCAGCGCGAGGCCGCGTTCGGCGCGCAGCCGGCGCAGCACGCCGACCACCTCGGCCTGCACGGTCACGTCGAGCGCGCTGGTGGGCTCGTCGGCGAGGATCGCCTCGGCGCCCAACGCGATGGCGAGCGCGATGGCGAAGCGCTGCGCCTGGCCGCCGGAGACCTCGTGCGGGTAGCGGCGCAGGATCGCGGGGTCGAGCAGCACGGCCTCGACGGCCTCCGCCATGGCCCGCCCGGAGTCGTCGCGGCCGTGCAGCCGCAGCGCGCGGCGCATCAGCGTGCCGAGCCTGGTGGCGGGGCTGAGCGCGGCCTGGGGCGACTGCATGACCAGGGCCGCCCTGGCGCCGCGCAGCTCGCGCAGGGCCTTCTGCGAGGCCGTCATGACGTCCACGCCGCACACCCTGACCTGGCCCGAGACCTCGGCGTGCTCGGTGAGCCCGAGCAGTGAGAGCAGCGTCGTGGACTTGCCGGAACCGCTCTCGCCCACGATCGCCACGCACTCACCGGCGGCGACGTCCAGCTCGGGCACCTCGGCGACCGGCCGGCCGCCGTAGCTGACCCGCAGGTCGCGTACCTCGATCACCTGACCGCCCTCCGCGGGTCGAGCACGTTGCGCAACCCCTCGCCCAGCACGTTGAACGCGAACGCCGTCACCAGGATCGCGAGCCCTGGGAAGGTGACCACCCACCAGTTCGTGGTGAACAGCGTCTGCCCCTGCTGCACCATCAGCCCCCACTCCGCCGTCGGCTCCTGCGCGCCCAGCCCCAGGTACGACAGCGCCGCCGAGGTCAGGATCACCCCGCCCGCGTCCAGCGAGATCTGCACCAGGACCGGGGTGAGCGAGTTGGGCAGCACGTGCCGCAGCACGATCAGCGGGGCCGGCACGCCGAGGCAGCGGGCGGCGTCCACGTAGGGGCGGGTGGCGATCGAGGCGGCCACGGACGCCGACAGGCGGGTGTACCAGGGCCACCAGGTCGCCGCGATGGCCAGGATGACGGTGTTGACGCTGGGCTGCAGCACGACCGCGAGCGCCAGCGACAGCAGCAGCGCGGGGAAGGCCAGGAAGACGTCCGTGACCCGCATGATCACGTCCCTGATCCAGCCGCCCGCGTAACCGGCGACCACGCCGAGCGTGACGCCGACCGCCGCCGAGACGGCCAGCACCGCCACGGCGACGAACAGCGAGGTGCGGCCGCCGTACAGGATCCTGGTGAGCACGTCGCGGCCGACCTGGTCGGTGCCGAACCAGTGCGCGGCGCTCGGCTCCATCAGCCGCTCCAGCGGGCGCGGATCGTCCACCGGGTATGGCGCCAGCCACGGCGCGAGCACCGCGGCCAGCACGACGAGCACGATGAGCACGGCGCCGAAGGCGGCGAAGCGGTCGGGGACGCGCGGCAGCGTGCGCCGCAGCGGCTGCGCGTCCTGAGTCTGCTCCTGGGTCTGCTCCTGGGTCTGCTCCTTGGCGCTCATCGGGTCCTCGTTCTGGGGTCGACGAAGCCCTGAAGGATGTCCACGACCAGGTTGGCGAGGACGTAGACCAGGGCGACGAGGAGGGTGACGCCCGCGATGGCCGGGGTGTCCAGCGAGCGGATCGACTCGGCGGCGTAGCGGCCCAGGCCGGGCCAGTTGAAGACGGCCTCGACGAGGAAGCCGTTGACGATCGCGTACGCGAAGACGAGGGCGATGAGCGACAGCACCGGGTTGAGCGCGGGCCGCAGGGCGAACTTGGTCAGGATGGACGTCTCGCCGAACCCGAGCGCCCGCTCCAGCCTGGCGTGGTCCTGCCCCGACTCCTCGATGAGCGCGGCCCTGGTCATCTGGGCGATGACGCCCGCCGGATAGGCGGCCACGACCAGCGCGGGCAGCACGAGGTGCTCCAGCGTGCTGGTGAGGATGGGCCAGTTGCCGGTGATGAGGGCGTCGACGGCGGTGATGTTCGTCCAGAGGGTGAGCGGGCTGGTGGTGTCGAGCGAGGAGTCGTACTCGCCGGCGACGGGGAACCAGCCGAGGGTGCTGGCGAAGACGGTCTGGAGCGCCAGGGCCAGCCAGAAGACGGGGACGGAGACGGCCAGCATGCTGCCCAGCCGTACTCCGAAGTCCGGAAATCTCGTCTTGTAGCGCGCGGCGAGCACGCCGAGCGGGATGCCCGCCGCGATCGCCAGCAGCAGCGCCGCCCCCACCAGCTCCAGCGAGGCGGGGAACGCGAGATAGAGGTCGTCCAGCACCGGCTGCCTGGTGCGCAGGCTGATCCCCCAGTCGCCGCTCAGCAGGTCGCGTACGTAGGCCAGCAGCTGCATGGGCAGCGGGTCGTCCAGCCCGAACCGCGCCCGCGCCTGCGCGAGCTGCTCGGGCGTCGCCTTCGGCCCGGCGAAGGCGACCGCCGGATCGCCCGGCACCAGCCGCATGACGACGAACGTGAGCACGACCACGCCGGCCACGACCAAAAGAGCCTGGCCGAGCCGGCGGGTCAGATGGCGGAGCATGGCCTAGCGCTTGAGGTCGTAGAAGAAGACCACGTTGGGATAGGCGGGATTGTCCGTGTATCCCTGGACGTCGGACGACAGCGCGCGCTGGTACGTCTGCACGTACGGCACGGCCACCGCCGCCTCCTCCTGGATGATCTTCCGCTGCAGCTCCTCATAGGAGTCCGCGGCGGCCGAGACGTCCGTCGCGGTCAGCTCGGGCAGCTTGTCGATGGCCGCGTCGATCTCGGCGTTCTTCAGGTAGGACAGGTTGAACTGCGGCTTGTCCGCGCTCTTGAACACGTTGAGGAACCACGAGTAGGCGTCCGGATAGTCCGGGTACCAGTACATGACGAAGATGTCCTGGCCGCGCTTCTTGCCGAGGTCCCACTGCGCGCTCCAGTTCATGGGCTTGGCCTGGAGCGTCACGTTGAGCTTCTGCAGCGCCGAGCTGAGCAGCGTGACCAGCAGCTTCTGGTCCTCGTCGCCGATGCCGTAGGTGAGGCTGAGCTTCAGCTCGGGGTTGTCGGGGCCGTACCCGGCCTCGGCCAGCAGCTCCTGCGCCTTGACGAGGTCCTGCTTGGGCTGCATGTTCTCGGCATGGCCGAGCAGGCCGGGCGGCACCAGGCCGCTCGCCTTGTGCCCGGCGCCCTCCAGCGCCGCCGACAGGCCGTCGTAGTCGATGGCGAGCTGCAGCGCCTGCCTGATCCTGACGTCCTTCGCCGGGCCCTCGGCGGTGTTGAAGAGCACCAGCAGGTTCTGGAACGACTCCGTCTCCTTCACCTGCACGCCCTGCGTGTCGCGCGCCTGGTCGAACAGCTGCGGGTTGAGCCGCTCCACGAAGTTCACCTCGCCGCGCTGCAGCAGCTGCCAGGCGGTGGTGATCTCGGGCGTGACGCGGAAGGTCACCTTCTTGTACTGCTCAGGCTTCCAGCCGCCCCAGTAGTCCTCGAACGCCTTGAGCGTGAGCTCGTTCTCCTTGCCCTTCTGCCAGGAGTCGATCGTGTACGGGCCGGTCCCGGCGGTCTTCTCGCCGTCGGCGTCCACCGCGTCCACGTCGTAGATCCAGGCCGCGTAGCCGGAGGCGGCGACGAGGTCGAGCGGGGCGGCGTACTTGAGGTCGAAGACGACGGTGCTCGCGTCGGGCGTCTCGATCTTCTCGACCGGATCCCAGATGTAGGCGGCGCCGCCCTTCTTGTCCTTCGTGCGCTCGATGGCCTTCTTGACGGCCTCGGCGTCCATCGTGGCGCCCGAGTGGAACGTGACGCCCTGCCGCAGCGTGAACGTCCACTGCTTGCCGTCGCCCGACGACTTCCACTCGGTGGCGAGGCGCGGCCTGGCCTGCTTGGCCTGCGCGTCGTACCTGGTCAGGCCCTCGTAGATGTTGGACAGCGCGATGATCTCGTTGGAGTAGGAGGTCGCGGGGTCCCAGTCGGTGACCACGTCGTGGTTGGGGGCGTAGACGAACGTGCTGTCGTTGACCTGCCCGCCCGCCGGGGCGCCCGTGCTCGCGCGGGGCTCTGGGGTGCCGCCGGCGCCGCGTACCTGGCCGCCCGCGCACGCCGACGCGGTCAGAGCCAGGACACCGGCCACCCCGGCGACGAACAGTCGCTTGTGCCAGCGCATGGGGGGATCCTTTCGATATTCACCGGGCGAGGGGTCCGGCTGCTTTGACGTGCACCCGCACGGCGGGCTCGGAGAGATAGCTCAGCGGCACCTCGAGAAGGTCCACGATCTCCACCGCGGAGGGGTCGGCCCCCGCCGCCACGGCCCGCGCACGCGCCTCCTCTTCAGCGCTTTCGATGGCCTGTGTCCGGCTTTCTCCCGCAGGCAAGATCGTATCCACTCTGCCGCTCGCGAGCGCGATGGCGGCCCCGACCGCGTTGGCCACCTCGGCGTGCTCCGGCCTGATCACCCGGCTCACCCCGGGGATCTCGGGGGGCAGCAGGAACGCGCCGCCGCCCACCGCGACCAGGGGACGGTCGGCGCGGCCCAGCGTCATCCTGTCCACGGCGTCGGCGACCAGCTCGTCGGCGATCGCGACCGCACCCGTCAGCACGTCGTCACCTCGCAGGCGCTCCCGCCAATCGCCGGCGCCCGGCGGCACGCGGCCCGCCGTGACGGCGGCGTCGGTCATCGTCGCCGTCGTCCCGCCGAACACCAGCGCCTCCGTGGCGATCCGGTAGCCCACCGAGTCGGGGCCGAGCCCGCCGGGGCGCACCACGGTGCCGCCGCCGAGCGCGATGGCCAGGATGTCCGGCATGCGGAAGTTGGTGAGCACGCCGCCGATCTCGGTCGCCGCCGCCGACTCCCTCGGGAACCCGCCGGCCAGCACCCCCAGGTCGGTGGAGGTGCCGCCGACGTCCACGACGATCGCGTCCGACACCCCCGACAGGTACGCGGCGCCGCGCAGCGAGTTCGCCGGGCCCGAGCCGATCGTGGAGACCGGCAGGCGGGCGGCCTGCTCCAGGGTCATCAGCGTGCCGTCGTTCTGCGCCAGGTAAGGGCGTGCGCTCAGCCCGCGCTCGGCCAGCGCCGTGACCAGGGCGTCGGTGACCTGGGCGGCGACGCCGTACAGTGCGGCGTTCAGCACGGTCGCGTTCTCGCGTTCGAGCAGGCCGAGCGAGCCGATCTCGTGGCTCACCGACACCGGCAGCCCGTACTCGGCCGCCACCAGATCCGCCACCCGCCGCTCATGGGCGGCGTCGGCCGGGCTGAACACGCCGGTGACCGCCACCGCGTCCGCCTCGACGCCGTCGAGGAAGCGGCGCACGGCGTCCAGGTCGAGCGGGCCGATCTCGCGGCCGTCCACGTAGTGGCCGCCCGGCACGATCGCCTCGCCGGCCGAGACGACCTTGCGCAGGTCGTCCGGCCAGTCGGACAGCGGCGGCACCGCCGTGGTGGCGGGCGCGCCGAGCCGCAGCACGGCCACCCGGCCGAGCGCGCGGCGCTCCAGGATCGCGTTCGTGGCGTGCGTGGTGCCCAGCATGACCCGCGTGACGTCGGAGCGGTCCCCGACCTGCTCCAGTACGGCGTCCAGCGCCCCGCGCAGGCCGTCGGTCACCTCGGGGGTGGTCGGCCGCTTGGCCTTGGCGAGCACCCGGCCGTCCGCGTCCAGCACCACGGCGTCGGTGTTCGTGCCGCCGACGTCGATCCCGATGCGCAGGTCAGCCACGCGCGTTCAGCTCCTCAACGGGGACGTAGTCCAGGTCGTATCCGAAGGCACGCGGGCCGGCCGTCTCCAGGCCCTTGCCCGTACGCCAGAGCGGGTCGCAGGGCCAGGCGAGGACCGTCACGCGCTGGCCGTACCTGAGCGCCTCGGTCTGGATCGCGGCGGCCGTCTCGGTGTCCACGACCGTGATCAGGTCGGGCACCATGGCGCGGGCGCGGCCCTCCTCGATCGCGACGAGGTTCTCGTTCTGCAGCTCCAGGCTCAGGCGGCGGCCACGGTCGTCGCCGGTGCCCTCGATGACGGCGGTGCCGCGGACGAAGCCGCCCGTCGTGCGCCGCTCGACGTCGGTCAGCTTGCCGGTGATCAGCCTGGCCGCGCCCAGACGCGCGCGCAGCGCCTCCAGGGGGTCTGACGCGCCCTGCGTGGCCCTGCCGACCTCCAGGGCGCGGGTCACCGTACCCTCGATGACCGCGCCCCTGGCCGTGGCGCCGGTGAGGATGAAGTCGGCCATCAGCGCGTGCGAGCCCACGGCCACGCAGACGGCCCGCGCGATGCGCTCCGACCAGAGGCCGTCGAGCGGGCGGATGGTGACCACGTTGCCCGCGACGTCCGACATGATCACGATGTCGGCGGGGACGCCCGCGACGTACATGGAGATCATCTGGACCTCGGGGAACGCGCGTCCCATGCCGTCGGCGTCGAGCAGCGGCAGGCCGAGCTGGGCCGCCCAGGCGACCGGCGCGACGCCGTTCGCGCCGCCGATCTCCGATGACATGATCGCGCTCGGCGGGCGGCCGAAGACCCGCTCGACCTCCTCGGCGATGCGTTGGGGCTCGTCCTCGCCGTGGATCATCTCGTGGCTCACCGTCGGGGCGCCGATGCCGGACAGCGGCACCATGAGAGCGTCGTCCGCCAGGTCGTCCAAGGTGACGAGCGGGACGGGGCCGTGCTCGCGGATGGCGCGCACCGCGGCCAGCGATCCTGAACGGACGTCGCCCCCGCCGCCGGTGCCGAGCACGGCACAGCCACGGGCGAGGGCCTGGATGTCACTCACATCAATCCTCATTGGCGACACAACCAACCACATGGGCGCACATTCCGCCAGTCCAGCACGTTTCGCACGGGTGAAAACGATCCCCATGCACCGATTCCGTTGTCCTGATATGTGTGGGGACGAGGGATGGAGGTCCGCATGCGGATTTCGGTGGCCGCCGACAGCAAGGACGGCGTGGCCGAGCGGGTCGTGGCGGAGCTGCGCAGGCGCGGCCACGACGTCGTCACGCACGGCGCGCTCGACGACCACGAGCGCGACGACTGGGCGTGGGCCTGCGAGCTGACCGCGCGCGACGTCGCCGAGGGGCGTGCTGAGCAGGGCGTCGTGTGCTGCTGGACCGGCACGGGGGCGTCGATGGCGGCCAACAAGGTGCCGGGGGTGCGGGCGGCGCTGTGCGTGGACGCGTACACGGCCGACGGGGCCCGCAAGTGGAACGACGCCAACGTGCTCGCGCTGAGCCTGCGGCTGACCTCGGACGTGGTGCTCGACGAGATCCTCGACGCCTGGTTCGCCGGCCGTCCCAGCGACGACCCCGCCGACCAGGCCAACATCACCCACGTCGACCACATCTGACCGGCCGCGGGCGTCGGGGCCGCCGTCGCGGGAGAGTCTCCCTCCCCGCATCCTCCGGCCGGGAGGACGGCCGGAGAGGGCCCTGCCGGGAGAGAGTCCTGTCACCACGGACGCCGGGAAATCGTCGGTCCCTGGCCGTAGGGTGCTGGGCATGACCCTCGTCCTGCTCCGCGGCGGGCTGGTGTGGCGGCCCCATCAGCCGGCCCATCAGCCGGCCCATCAGCCGGCCCGTCAGCCGGCCCGTGAGCCCGCCGACCTCCTGGTGCGCGACGGGCGCATCGCGCAGGTGGCGCCGCGCATCGAGGCGCCGCCGCAGGCGCGGGTCGTCGACGTCACGGGGCAGGTGGTGCTGCCCGGCCTGGTCGAAGCCCACTGCCACCTCGACAAGACGCTCCACGGCGGCCCCTGGGTGCCCCACTCGGCCGACGACACGCTCGCCGGCCGCATCGGCAACGACCTCGGCCGCCGCGCCGAGCTGGGCGTCCCGAGCGTGCCGCGCGTCAGGGCGCTGCTGGAGCGCATGAGCGCCTTCGGCACCGCCCACGTGCGCACCCACACCGACATCGACCCGCAGGTGGGGCTGCGCGGCGTCGAGGCGGTCCGCGAGGCCGCCGCCGGCCTGCCGATCGACGTGCGCCAGGTCGCCTTCCCCCAGCACGGCGTGCTGACCAATCCCGGCACGGCCGAGCTGCTCGAAGAGGCGCTGAAGAACGGCGTGGAGGCCGTGGGCGGGCTCGACCCGGCGGGCATCGACCGCGACCCTGTGCGCCACCTCGACGTCGTCTTCGGGCTGGCCGAGCGCTTCGGCGCCCGCCTCGACATCCATCTCCACGACGGCGGCACCTTGGGCGGGTGGGAGCTGGAGCTGATCATCGAGCGCACCCGCGTGCTCGGGCTGGGCGGCCGGGTGGCCGTCAGTCATGCGTACGCGCTGGGGCAGCTCGACGACGCCGCCCAGGGCCGGCTCATCGACGGGCTGGCCGATGCCGGGGTGGCGCTCGTCACCGCGGCGGTCTACAGCTTCCCCGTGCCGCCCGTGAAACGGCTGCGGGCCGCGGGGGTCACGCTCGCGTGCGGGCACGACGGCATCCGCGACCTGTGGGGGCCGTACGGCAGCGGTGACATGCTGGAGCGCGCCATGCACCTCGCCTACCGCAGCACCTTCCGCAGGGACGACGACATCGAGCTGGCCCTGGAGGCCGCCACCACGGGCGGCGCCCGCCTGCTCGGCCTCGGCTCCTACGGCCTGGCCCCCGGCGACCGCGCCGACCTGGTCGTGGTGCCGTGCGGGAGCGCGGCGGAGGCCGTGGTCGTTCACCCTGCGCGCACTCTGGTCATGAAGGACGGCGTCGTCCTGCACAATTGACCGGCGGGACCATCGAAAGGCAGGCAAGTGCTCTCTATTCACCAGCGGATCGCCGCAGAGCTCGGCGTGCGCGACGGCCAGGTGCAGGCGGCCGTCGAGCTGCTCGACGGCGGCGCGACCGTGCCGTTCATCGCGCGATACCGCAAAGAGGCCACCGGCGCTCTCGACGACGCGCAGCTGCGCACGCTGGAGGAGCGGCTGCGCTACCTGCGCGAGCTCGAGGAGCGCAGGACGGCGATCCTGGAGTCCATCGAGTCCCAGGGCAAGCTCGACGACGAGCTGCGTGAGCAGATCATGGCGGCCGAGACCAAGGCCAGGCTCGAGGACATCTACCTGCCCTACAAGCCCAAGCGGCGCACCAAGGCGCAGATCGCCCGCGAGCTGGGGCTCGAGCCGCTGGCCGACAAGCTGCTCGCCGACCCCTCGCTCGACCCCGCCGCCACCGCCGAGGGCTTCGTCACCGAGGGCGTCGCCGACGCGGGCGCGGCGCTCGAAGGCGCGCGGGCCATCCTCATCGAGCGCTTCGCGGAAGACGCCGACCTGATCGGCGGCCTGCGCGAGCAGCTGTGGACCCGCGGCCGGCTGGTGTCGAAGGTCCGCGAGGGCAAGGAGGAGGCGGGGGCCAAGTTCGCCGACTACTTCGACTTCGGCGAGCCGTTCCCCAAGCTGCCCTCCCACCGCATCCTCGCCATGTTCAGGGGCGAGAAGGAGGAGATCCTCTCCGTCACCCTTGAGCCCGACGACAGCCCCGACTACGAGATGCGCATCGCCGCCAGGTTCGGCATCTCCGACCAGGGG
This sequence comes from Nonomuraea sp. NPDC004580, assembly GCF_040609855.1. Classification (NCBI taxonomy): domain Bacteria; kingdom Bacillati; phylum Actinomycetota; class Actinomycetes; order Streptosporangiales; family Streptosporangiaceae; genus Nonomuraea; species Nonomuraea sp. NPDC004580. The sequence continues at coordinate 23,863 of NZ_JBEXLH010000016.1, forward strand.
CGTCCGGCCGACAAGTGGCTCAATGAGACCGTGCGCTGGGCGTGGCGCACCCGCATCCTCGTCCACCTGGGCATCGACCTGCGCATGCGGCTGTGGCAGGCCGCCGAGGACGAAGCGGTGCGGGTCTTCGCCGCCAACCTGCGCGACCTGCTGCTCGCCGCGCCGGCCGGCGCGCGGCCGACCATGGGGCTCGACCCCGGCCTGCGCACCGGCGTCAAGGTCGCGGTGGTCGACGCCACCGGCAAGGTCGTCGACACCGCCACCATCTACCCCCACGAGCCCAAGCGGCAGTGGGACCAGTCGCTGGCGGTGCTCGGCGCGCTCGCCCAGCGCCACGGCGTCGAGCTGATCGCCATCGGCAACGGCACGGCCTCCCGCGAGACCGACAAGCTGGCCGGCGAGCTGGTCAAGCACATGCCGTCGCTCACCAAGATCGTCGTGTCCGAGGCCGGCGCGTCCGTCTACTCCGCCTCCCCCTACGCCTCGCAGGAGCTGCCCGAGCTCGACGTGTCGCTGCGCGGCGCCGTCTCCATCGCGCGGCGGCTGCAGGACCCGCTGGCCGAGCTGGTCAAGATCGACCCCAAGTCCATCGGGGTCGGCCAATACCAGCACGACCTCGCCGAGTCCAAGCTGTCCCGCTCGCTCGACGCCGTCGTCGAAGACTGCGTCAACGCGGTCGGCGTCGACGTCAACACCGCCTCGGCCCCGCTGCTCACCCGCGTGTCCGGCATCGGCGCCACGCTCGCCGAGAGCATCGTGCGCCACCGCGACGCCAACGGCCCCTTCCGCACCCGCTCCGCGCTCAAGAGCGTGCCGCGACTCGGGCCCAAGGCGTTCGAGCAGTGCGCGGGCTTCCTGCGCATCAGGGGCGGCGACGACCCGCTCGACGTCTCCGCCGTGCACCCCGAGTCCTACCCGGTGGTGCGCCGCATCCTGACCTCGGCCAAGACCGACCTCAAAACGCTGATCGGCAACACGGCGGCGCTGCGCTCCCTCGACCCGCGCGCCTTCACCGACGACACCTTCGGCCTGCCGACCGTCACCGACATCCTGCGCGAGCTGGAGAAGCCCGGCCGCGACCCGCGTCCCGCCTTCAAGACGGCCACCTTCAAGGAGGGCGTCGAAAAGCTGTCCGACCTGACGGCCGGCATGATCCTTGAGGGCGTGGTCACCAACGTGGCGGCGTTCGGCGCGTTCGTCGACGTCGGCGTCCACCAGGACGGCCTCGTCCACGTCTCGGCCATGTCCCGCACGTTCGTCTCCGACCCGCGCGACGTGGTCAAGCCGGGCGACATCGTCCGCGTCAAGGTCCTGGGGGTCGACATCCCCCGCAAGCGCATCTCCCTGACCTTGCGCCTGGAAGACGAGACCACCCAGGAAGACACCGACACTCCCCGCAGGGGCGCCGGCCGCCAGGGCCCCCGCGACGGATCTCGCAGTGAAGGCGGACGCGGTGACGGATCTCGCGGCGCCGGCGGTCGCGGCGAGGGCGGCCGCGGCAACGGCGGACGCGGTGAGGGCGGCCGCGGAGATGGCGGACGCGGCCAGGGCTCGCGTGGCGAGGGCGGCCGTGGCGACGGAGGCCGCGGACAGGGCGGACAGGGCGGACGTGGCCAGGGCGGCAACGGCGGCGGACGTGGCCGCGGCGACGGAGGCCGCGGCGGCCAGCGCCGCCAGGACCGCCCGGCCCCGACGGGCGCCATGGCCGAAGCTTTGAGAAAGGCCGGCCTCGGCGGCGACTCCCGCTGACAACTGAACGGCGGTCCCGCCCGAAACCCACGCTCCGGCCGGGACCGCCGCCCTGCTGGCCCTGACCAGCCCCAATCTCCACGCACACCCGCGCTCAAGCCGCGACCGCCCCAACGTAGGGCTCAGCCGGCGAACCGTGGCGGGAAGGTGGGTGGGCCAAAGGTCTCTCGGCTGGTGGCGAACGTGGGGCTGGGCGGGCTGGTGGCAAGGCGCGTGGCGATACGGTCTAAGAGTGAGCAGCACTGCGTTCGATACGGCGATCACCCAGGCTCGCGACCTGCTCAGGTGGCGCTCTCCGTTGCGTACCGAGCTGTGGGCGGCCAGGCTCACGGCCGGGCTGGAGGGGTCGGGGCAGGTGGAGGAGTTCCTGCGGCGGGCCGCCGAGGACGGCGGGATGGAGGCTCGTCTCGCTCTGGCCGCTCTCGCCGCAGTCAACCGCCCTACCGACGCCCCTGCTCGGGGTGACGAGGGCGAGGGCGCGACTTCGCCTGGCGGCGAGGCCGAGGGTTCGGTGTCTTCCGCTGCTGAGGGTGAGGGCTCCGTGGATGGCGCCGGAGGTGCTGAGGGCGCTTCGGGCGTGGGTGAGCTGTTCGCGGTGGCTGGGCGTGGGGTGGCCGGCACTTTGGCCGGGTGGGTGCGGCGGATGGGTAGGGTTCGGTGCGAGGGCGGCTGGTACGGGAAGGCCGATCCCTACGGCGAGCAGGTGCTGGCGGTGCTGTCGTTCCGGTACGACAACGGCAAGGAGCCGCACATCCTCGTCGTCGGCATCGACCAGCCCAGCGGCGGCCTGGCGGTGGACGCGCTGGTGGAGGAGGCGAAGTTCCTCGACGAGCTGGATCTGCGGCCGACGCCTCCCGAGAGCGTGGCGGCCAGGATGCTGGATGCGTTCGCGCTCACCGACCGCGTCATGGGGGCACAGGTGGCCGACACCCTGCCGGGGGTGCGGCCGTTCGCGATCACGCGGGCCCGCACCGCACTGGAAGGGGCGCACCTTCGCGACACCGGATCGGCTGCCGGCCCGCAGCATGATGTGTCCGGCTCTCGAACGGGTCTGAGTGCCGAAACGGCCGGCATCACTGAGACGGCGGCACCCGCCGAAACCACCGGCTCGGCTGGAGTGGCGGGAGAGCCTGCGCCTGAGCAGATGCCTGAGGGGCCCGGCGCGCGGGAGGCGTTCGAGGTGTTGATGGCGTTCGTCGGTGAGCGGACGCTGTGGTGGAGTCCGGCGCGGGTGTCGCAGTTCCTGACGCGGTGGCTGCCTCGGGAGGCCATCCTGTCCGAGGCGGCGATCGAGGCGATGCCTGACGTGGTGCGGGCCTGGACGATGCGTCAGGGCGGCCACTCGGCCGTGTTGCGGCAGATCGACCACGACGCACCCCGTCTGCCCGCTCTCATGGCGGACGAGTCCCTTGCCTCGCTCAACAAGCGCCTCGCTCTGGCCGCCCGTGAGGGTTAACCCATCAGCGAACGGTCCTTGCCTGACAGGACAGTGTGGGCGGTCAGAAGGCCGACAGGACGGCGTGGGCGGTCAGAAGGCGTAGCGGATGGTGCAGTGGGGCAGGCGGTCGTTGATGAGGTCGGTGAGCGCTGCGACGTAGCGGCCCTTGTGGCCGGTGCGGTAGCGGACGTTCCAGCCGCCCGTCTGGGAGCGTTTCGGCTGCTGGAGGTCCGGGCGCCACAGCACTTCCTCGGCCTTCGGGTGCCAGCCCAGATTGACCTCGTGCAGGCGGTCGTTGTGGGTCAGGAAGATGATCTCGGCGGCGAGCTGGGCGCGGGCCTCGGGGCTGAGGGCGTCGTCGAGGTGGGTGAGGAGTTCGGCCCAGTCGTCGAGCCACCCCTCGCGTACGACGACAGGGCTGAAGTTGACGTGCACCTCGTACCCGGCGGCCACGAAGTCGTTGATGGCCTCGATGCGGTCGGCGACGGGCGAGGTGCGGATGTCGAGCAGCTTGGAGTCGGCCGCCGGCATGAGGCTGAAGCGCACCCGGGTGCCGCCGCGCGGTTCCCAGGAGAGCAGGTCGCGGTTGACGTACTTGGTGGCGAAGCTGGCCTTGGCGTTGGGCAGCCGCCCGAAGAGGTCCACCAGGTCGCGCACGTTGTCGGAGATGGTGGCGTCGACCGAGCAGTCGGAGTTCTCGCCGATGTCGTAGACCCAGTCGCGCGGGTCGACCTGGTCGGGCTCGGGTTTGACGCCCTGCCGCCCGGCGTGGCGTTCGAGGTAGCCGAGGATCTTGTCGATGTTGGCGAAGACGGTGATCGGGTTGCTGTAGCCCTTGCGGCGCGGCACGTAGCAGTAGGCGCACGCCATGGCGCAGCCGTTGGCGGTGGACGGCGCGATGAAGTCGGACGAGCGGCCGTTGGGGCGGGCGGTGAGCGACTTCTTGATGCCGAGCACGAGCGACTCGGTCTTGATGCGCACCCAGCGGCTCACGTTGGTCTCGTCGCCGTACAGCTCGGGGATGCGGTGGTGGCTTTCGACCTCGATCAGCTCGGCCCCGGGGAAGCGGGCGAGGATCTCCTGCCCTCGCGGCAGCTCGGCTGCGGCCGGTTCGAGGTAAATGCGGCGGATATCCAGCAAAGAGTTACTGATCGTGACTGTCATCTCACTTCCAGGCTACCCGGGCTGGTCCACTGGACAGGCGTACGCGGTCCGGGAGGCGAGCTGCCAGGTCAGGACGGCTGCACCGCAGCGGCGGCAGTGCTCGCGCTTGTAGACCCAGCGCTCGTCGGGCGCCGCCGGGTCGCTCACCACCTGCCCGGCGTCGCGCCCCAGGGCCATGTACGTCCGCGCCGCCTCCCACAGCCGCCCGGCCGTGGCGGCGTCCAGGTCGCGGACCCCGGGATGCAGCCCGGTCAGGAACAGCAGCTCCGCCCGCCACGCGTTGCCGACGCCCGCCCACACCTTCTGGTCGAGCACGGCCGCGCCCACAGGACCCCGGAACGCCCGCAGCCGCCGTACCGCCTCCTCCTCCGGGGCGTCGTCGCGCAGCGGGTCGGGGCCGAGCGAGGTGCGCAGTGCGGCGACGCCGTCCGCGTCGAGCTGCTCGCAGGTGGAGGGGGCGATGAGGTCGTACGCGACGTCGTCCGTGGCCAGCCGCAGCCGGGTGCCCGCACGGGGCGGGGTGCCGGGGTCGGGGTGGCGCAGGAAGATGCCGCGCATGCCGAGGTGCACGTGGACGGCCGGTACGCCGTCGAAGTGGTAGAGCAGGTGCTTGCCCAGCGCCTCGACCGACTGCAGCGCCCGCCCGTCGTACGGCCTGGCGTCGAAGCGCCCCTGCGGCCCGGCCGCGCGCACGACCCGCCCGCCCAGGTCGGCGTGCTGTTCGCGGGCGTGGCGGTGGGTCAGATGTCCTTCCGGCATGCCGGAGTGCCTACCCGGTGCCCGGCCTCGCCGCGCCGGACGAGCGGGTGAGTCGACCCACCGCGCCGGACGAGCGGGTGAGCTGGTCCTCCGCGCTGGACAGCAGCATGTCCAGCGCTGTCGGGTAGGCGCTGTCGTTCATGCGGGCCACCAGCAGGGGCGCGGTGGCGGCGATGTGGGGGTGGGTGGCGGCGGGGAGGCGGGCGTACGTGTCGCGCCAGACCTCCTCGTCGGCCTCGCGGGCCGCCGGGGGCAGGGCCAGGGTGGCGGCATCGAGGATGGAGAATGCCAGGCTTTGGTCAATGAAAGCGTGATAAATCCGGACTGCGTCCTCATCCCCGAACCCCGCCCCCCGCAGGATCCCCAGGATCATCTCGTCCCCCGCCACCTCGTTGGGCCGCCCCGTGACCCGCGACGCGGTCAGCAGCGCCGCCTGCGGATGCGCCAGATAGGCGTGGTGGATGCGCAGCCCCAGCTCCCGCAGGTCGCCCCGCCAGTCACCGGTCGGGTCGAACCGGTTGACGGCGTGCCCGAACAGCTCGTCCGCGATCGCCAGCACCAGGTCGTCCATGCCGCGGAAGTACCGATAGACGGTGCTCGCGTCGGCGCCGAGCGCCAGCCCGAGCCGGCGCGCGGTGAGCCCGGCGGCCCCGTGCTCGTGCAGCATGCGCAGCGCGGTCTCGACGATGAGCCCGTGCGTGAGCACCTGTCCCTGTTTGGTGGGACGCCGCCGCCGGCGCGCCGTCTCAGGCACCACCCGCTTGGCCATCCAGGTCGCCCTCCTTATGCCAACGCCATTGACGTTGTTCAGCGTACGGGCGTTGGATGAGCGGACACACCCCCAGAAAAGCTGTTAAAAGGGGATTTTTCGTCATGCGTATCCTTCTCGTGGGAGCCGGCGGCGTGGGCACCGCCATCACCCGGATCGCCGCCCGCCGCCCGTTCTTCGACCACATGGTGGTCGCCGACTACGACCTCCCCCGTGCCAAGGCCGCCGTCGCCGCCCTCGGCGACGCCGCCGCCAGGTTCACCCCGGCCAGGATCGACGCCGCCGACGCCCGCGCCGTCACCGGCCTGCTCGCCGAGCACCGCTGCGACGTGCTGCTCAACGCCACCGACCCGCGTTTCGTGCTGCCGCTGTTCGACGCCGCGCTCGCCGCCGGCGCTGACTACCTCGACATGGCGATGTCGATGTCCAGGCCGCACCCGGAGCGCCCCTACGAGGAGGTCGGCGTCAAGCTGGGCGACGAGCAGTTCGCCAGGGCGGGCGCGTGGACCGAGCGCGGCGGGCTGGCGCTGGTGGGCATGGGGGTGGAGCCGGGCCTGGCCGACGTCTTCGCCCGCTACGCCGCCGACGAGCTGTTCGACGAGATCGAGGAGATCGGCATCAGGGACGGCGGCAACCTGACCGTCGAGGGCTACGAGTTCGCGCCCTCGTTCTCGATCTGGACCACGATCGAGGAGTGCCTCAACCCGCCGCTGATCTACGAGAAGGACCGCGGCTGGTACACCACCGAGCCGTTCAGCGAGCCCGAGGTCTTCGACTTCCCCGACGGGATCGGCCCCGTGGAGTGCGTGAACGTCGAGCACGAGGAGGTCGTGCTGGTGCCGCGATGGATCCCGGCGCGGCGGGTGACGTTCAAGTACGGCCTGGGCGAGGAGTTCATCGGCGCGCTGAAGACGCTGCACGCGATCGGCGTGGACCGCACGGACCCGGTCGAGGTGCGCACCGGGGACGGCACGGTCGAGGTGTCGCCGCGCGACGTGGTGGCCGCCGTGCTGCCCGACCCGGCCGGGCTGGGCGAGCGCATGCACGGCAAGACGTGCGCGGGCACGTGGGTCAAGGGCGTCAAGGACGGGCGGCCGCGCGAGGTGTACCTGTACCACGTGGTGGACAACCAGTGGACGATGCGCGAGTACGGCAGCCAGGCCGTCGTCTGGCAGACCGCGGTCAACCCGGTGATCGCCCTGGAGCTGCTGGCCGAGGGGGTCTGGAAGGGCACGGGCGTGCTGGGGCCCGAGGCGTTCGAGCCGCGCCCGTTCCTGGATCTGCTGGTCGCGTACGGCTCACCGTGGGGCATGCGCGAGCAGTGAGGGGGCCGGGCGACGGCACGGAAACGGGACGTTGGATCATAAAGGTGCCTCGACCCGTACTTGGGAGGAAGACCCCTTGAGCATCGCCGACGACCCCGACCGCGCACCGGCCCGCTCCCACCTGTACGCCATGGGCCTGTCGGAGGAGGAGATGCGCCGCCCCGTGGTGGGCATCGCCTCCACCTGGACCGGCACCATGCCCTGCAACCTCAACCACCGCGACCTGGCCGAACACGTGGCGGAGGGGGTGCGCGCGGCGGGCGGGCTGCCGATGGAGTTCAACACGATCGCCGTCTCCGACAACCTCACCATGCACACGCCCGGCATGCGCACGTCGCTGATCAGCCGCGAGGTGATCGCCGACTCGATCGAGCTGATGGGACGGGCCCACCAGTTCGACGCGCTGGTGGCCATCGTGGGCTGCGACAAGACCGTACCGGCCGCGATCATGGCGCTGGCCCGGCTGGACGTGCCGTCGGTGGTGCTCTACAGCGGCAGCATGATGCCGGGCCGCTGGCGGGGACGTGACGTGACGATCCAGGACATGTGGGAGGCGCTCGGCGAGCGCGAGGTGGGCCGCCTCGACCAGGCCGACCTGGACGACCTGGCCAGGCACGCCTGCCCCGGCGCGGGCACCTGCGCCGCCCAGTACACCGCCAACACCATGGGCGCGGTCGCCGACTTCCTGGGCCTCGCGCCGTTCGGGATCGGCGACATCCCGGCGGTGGCGGAGGAGAAGAACGCGGCGGCCCGCCGCATCGGCGAGATCGCCATGGACGCGCTGGCCCGCGACGCCCGCCCGTCGCGGGTGCTCACCGCCGACGCGCTGCACAACGCGATCGTGTCGGTGGCGGCCATGGGCGGCTCCACGAACGCGGTGCTGCACCTGCTGGCGATCGCCCGCGAGGCGGGACTGCCGCTGGAGATCGACCGCATCGGCGAGGTCTGCCGCGAGGTGCCGATCATCACCGGCCTCAAGCCGAGCGGCGGCGACGCGACGGCGCTCGACCTGTGGCGGGCCGGCGGCACGTCGCTGGTGGTGCGCCGGCTGCTGGAGGCGGGGCTGCTGCGCGAGAACGTCACGCTGGTGGACGGCCGCACGCTGCCCGAGGTGGCCGAGGCCGCCGTGGAGACGCCGGGCCAGCGGGTGGTGGCGAGCGCGGACAAGCCGTTCAAGAAGCGCGGCGCGCTGGCCATCCTGCGCGGCTCGCTGGCGCCCGACGGGGCGGTGCTCAAGCTGGGCGGCAAGGACGACTTCCGGCACGAGGGCCCGGCGAAGGTGTTCGACTCGGAGAACGACTGCTACGTCGCGATCCAGGAGGGCCGCATCGTGCCGGGCGACGTCATCGTGGTCAGGTACGAGGGCCCGGCGGGCGGCCCCGGCATGCGCGAGATGCTGTCGATCACCGGTCCGCTGGTCGGCCGGGGCCTCGGCACCTCCGTTGCGCTGGTGACCGACGGCCGGTTCAGCGGCGTCTCGCACGGCCTGGTGATCGGGCACGTGGCGCCCGAGGCGTACCACGGCGGGCCGATCGCGCTCGTGCAGGACGGCGACCCGGTGGTGATCGACAGCGCGGCCGGCACGCTCGACGTGCTGGTGCCGGAGGACGAGCTGGCCCGGCGCAGGGCCGCGTGGCGGCGGCCCGAGCGGGAGGTCGAGCGCGGCGTCCTGACCAAGTACGTCGCCTCGGTCCGCTCGGCCTCGGACGGCGCGGTCACCGCCTGAACCAGGAGGGTGGGGGCACGCCCCGGGGACCGGGCAGCCGCCCGGGGCGGCTATGCTGCGCAGTGACGTTTCGCGTGCCCTCACCTGAATGGAGACCTGCCCGATGATGAAGGAGTTCGCCGCCGAGGTCGTGATGTGGCTCGTCCCGGTCGTGGTGCTGATCGGGGTGGCACTCCTCGTCACCGCCTGAACCCCCGGCGAGTCCCCCTCAGCAGATCCAGGCAGGCTCAGGAGAGTTTCACGACGCCCAGGCCAGCAGCGGCCCCCCTTGTCTGAGCCGCTTGAGCGCCTGTTTCTCCAGCTGCCTGATGCGTTCCCTGGTCAGGCCCAGATGCGCGGCGATCGCGGTGTAGCTCTGGGCCTGCTCGCCGCTCAGCCCGTACCTCAGGTTGATCACGAACGCCTCGCGCGGCGGCAGCGACGTGACCACCTGGCGCAGCTCGGCGCTGAGCGCGCGGCGCTCGGTCAGCTCCTGCACCGCGAGCCCGTCCTCGTCGGCGATCATGTCGCCGATCCTGCTCTCGCCGTGCTCGCCGACGGGCAGGTCGAGGCTGACGGTCTCCTGGCCCAGCCGGCGTAACGTGGCCACCTGCGCGGGCGTGCGTTCCGCCGCCGCGCTCAGCTCGGCGTCCGTCGGCTCCCTGCCCAGCTCGACGGCCAGGCGCCGCTCGACGCGCAGCAGCCGCGCCAGCTCCTCGGCGACGTGGGTCGGCAGGCGTACGGTGCGGCTCTTGTCGTGGATGCCGCGCTCGATGGCCTGCTTGATCCACCACATCCCGTACGTCGAGAACTTGAAGCCGCGCCGGTAGTCGAACTTCTCCACCGCCCTGATCAGCCCCAGGTTGCCCTCCTGGATGACGTCGAGCAGCGGCAGCCCCCGGTAGGAGTAGCGCCTGGCGACCGCCACCACCAGCCGCAGGTTCGACCTGATCAGCTTCTCCTTGGCGCGCCGCCCGTCAAGGACGATGTGTTCGAGTTCGGGCGTGCCGGCGCCGCGCTCGATGAGATGGCCCGCGTACAGGCCGGCCTCGATCCGCCGGGCGAGGTCGACCTCGTCGTCAGCGGAGAGTAAGGGGGTCTTGCCGATCTGCTCGAGGTACATGCCGAGCAGGTCGGGCTCTTCTGCCGCCATGCACGGGCCCTACCCGGTAAACGGCGGCGAATTCCCTGCTTCGTTGAGTTCGGCGATGGCCAGCTCGGCCGTGCTGCGGATGTCGAAGAACTTGTCGAGCGCGGTGATCGCGAACAGGTGCTTGCACCGGCCGTTGAGCCCGGACAGCAGCAGCCGCCCGCCGGAGGCGGTGACCGCTTTGTGCAGGTAGACCAGCACCGACAGGCCGGAGGAGTCGCAGACGCTCACGGCCTGCATGTCGATCACGAGCAGCGGCGGCTGGGTGAGATCGAGGGCCTTGGTCACGCGGTCTCGGACCTCGGCGGCGGAGCCGAAGTCGAAGTCCCCCGTCAACCGTGCGATGACGCAGGGTCCTTGGAGTCCGAGGCTTATCGACAAGGCCTGCTCCGAAGTCACCCAGTTCCACCTACCCGCGTCGCTCTCCCGACGCAACCACTCTATGAGAAGTAGCGCTTCGGGTTGAACACCAGCATCTGCTCAATCTGGTCGTCGGTCACACCCGAGTCCCGCAGTGCGGCCAAGACATCGTCGTGAATGTGATCGTAGCGCCAGTTGGGCGCGACCGCGTCGCGGGTCTCGTCCCAGGGCCCGCCGAAGTAGTCCATGAAGCAGGCCGTGTCGTGGCTGAGGACCATGCGGTCGGCGTAGCCGCGGGCGGCGAGCGCGGCGACCGTGGCCACCCGCTGCGGGGTCGGGTTGTAGAGGTCGAGGCCGAAACGGTCCATGCCGAGGATGGCGCCGGTGTCGGCGAGGCGCATGAGGTAGTCGAGGTCGTTGCTGTCGCCGGCGTGCCCGATGACCACCTTGGTCAGGTCGACACCCTCCTTGCCGAACAGGTCGAGCGCGAGCAGCCCGCTCTGGGTGAAGGAGTTGGTGTGCACGGTGATCGGCGCGCCCGTGCGCAGGTGGGCCTGCGCCACGGCCTTGCAGATGCGCTCGACGCCCGGCGTGAGCCCCTTGGCCTCGACCACGCACTTGAGGAAGGCCGCCTTGATACCGGTGCCGGCGATGCCCTCGGTCAGGTCGCGCACGAAGTCGTCGATCATCGGGTCGGGGCAGTCGATGAGCAGGCCGGGGCCGCGGTGCTCGTACTGGTGGGGCACCTCGTCGTAGGAGTAGAGGCCGGTGGCGGCGATGATGTTCAGCTCGGGCACCTGGTCGGCGACCCGCTTGACGCGCGGGACGTAGCGGCCGAGCCCCCACACGGTCGGGTCGACGATCGTCCGCACGCCCTTGGCCGCCACCGCGCGCAGCTTGGTGACCGCGTCCGCCACCCTGGTCTCCTCGTCCCACCAGGCGCCCGCGCCGTAGTTGTCCACGTGCTCTGTGGCGAGCACGAAGACGTGGTCGTGCATCAGCGTCTGACCCATCGTGTTGACATCGACGGGGCCGCGAAGGGTTTCGACAGTGGGCATGCGCGCCTCCATACCAGGTGGTCGGTTGCGCGCCAACCTAAGCCGGACAGTCAAGATCGTCAAACGCCGCTGCGCGGGAACAACGGGCGCGGTCTCGCCAGCCGTTCACCGCCGACCGCCGCCGCCACGCGGCGGGCCGCCGTCGGCAGGAAAGGCGGCCGTGATGTAGTCGTGCACGAAGATGGCGGTGGGCAGCGGGCGCCCGGCCGACAGCAGCATGGCCGGCCAGTGGACCGCGTGGAACCGGATCACGCCCTTGCCCACGATGTGCACCTTGTCCTGCTCGCGCACCCACCACCGCCCGTACGCGCCGGGCTCGTCCAGCGCCGTGACGTAGTTGGCCAGCGCGTCCCACCACACGTAGATCACCTGGCCGGGGTCGCCGGGCACGGGGATGCCCCAGCCGCGGGCGCGTGCGGCCGAGCGGGAGACGCTGATGTCGGACAGCCCGGCCGCCACGAACGCCAGCACCTCGTTGCGCCGGGCCGCCGGCTCGATGCGCAGCCGCCCGCTGCCGATGAGGCCGAGCAGCGCGTCCTGGTAGCGGGAGAGCCGGAAGAACCAGTTCTGCTCCGAGACCGTCTGCAGCGGGCCGGGGTGCCCGTCGGGGCAGGGGCCCTCCTGATAGAACTGCTCGCAGCCCACGCAGTAGAGCCCCTCGTAGTGGCGCTGGTAGAGGTCGTGCGCGGTCTCCTTCCAGATCCGCTCGACGCCGGCGCGGTGTGCGGGGTGCGCGCTGGTCCTGATGAAGGCGTCGAACGACACGCCGAGCGGCCCGCGCAGCGCCTCGAACGCGGCGGCGTTGCGGCCGACCAGCTCGCGCACCGGCACGCCCGCCGCCTCCGCGGCCAGCACGTTCTTCAGCGAGTTGTCGTCGCTGCCGGTCTGGAACCGTACGGGCGCGCCGCGCCGCCGGTGGTGCCTGGCCAGCACGTCTGCCTGGACGAGCTCCAGCGCGTGGCCGAGGTGCGGCCTGGCGTTGACGTAGGGGATGGTGGTCGTGACGTACATCGGATGCCTCCCGAAGGGGCCCCGGACACGAAGAGAGGCCCCGGCTAGCAGGGCCTCAACGTGGACGTGCCGGTGAAACCCCCTAGGGGGCCATCATGCGGCGGCACGTCGCGATCATGCCGACACCATACCTCGTTTCACCCGTCCTTGCGGGGGCCCGGAACGACCAGCACGGGCCGGTGCGCGTGGTGCAGCACTCGGTCGGACGTGCTGCCCAGCAGCAGCGAGCGCACTCCGCCCAGTCCTCTGGTGCCGGTCACGATGAGCGAGGCGTCCAGCTCCTCCGCCACGTCCACGATGGTCGACCAGACGGCCACGGAGTCGACGTCGCAGCGCGGGGTGGCGTCCAGCCCCGCTTCCCTGGCCAGCTCGGCGCCCTGCATGGCCAGCTCGCTCATCGCCTGCCCGATCGCCTCGTCCTCGGCGCCCGCCTGGTCGATCGTCACCATGAGCCCGGCCGACGCGCGGGCCGAGGTCATCGCCAGCCGCTCCCACACGGTCAGCACCACGGCGTGCTCCCCCGGGAACATCCGGCCCGCGAACTCGATGGCGGCCTTGGCGTCGTCGGACCCGTCGTACGCGATCACAATCGTCATGTCCTCCCTCTTCCCGAGGTGCGGCTTTCACGCCTGACAATGTGATCTAAACGAGGGCCGGCACGCGGCGGGCGGAGGTCCGCAGCATCGTCAGACCGGCCAAGGCCAGCACGCCCAGCTCGGTGACGACCACCACGCGCTGGGTCAGGCCGGCGGGGATGTCGTCGTTGGACAGCGGGATGCCGAACATGCGCACCACGTAGGGGACCACGACCAGCAGCAGCGCGCCGACGGCGACCACGCTGAGCACGCGCAACGCCTTCGCGTAGCGGACCCGCGCCTTGGCCAGCAGCAGCCCGGCGAGCGGCATCATGACGAAAGCGGCGAACGCGGCATAGCGATGGATTCCCCCCGACATCGACAGCGGCAGCCCTGGCCGGTCGGTCGGGAACGCGCCCACCAGGAACATGCTCGCGCCCCAGCCCAGCAGCAGCAGGACGACCCAGCGGTTCACACCGGCCCGGCGCAGCGCCTCCGCGATCAGCGCGGAGCCCACGGCGAACAGGGTCAGCGCGGCGGGCAGCAGCCAGCCGGCCGACTGCCAGACGTACTCACTGATCACGGCGTGCATCGGGTCCAGGTTCGAGGCGGCGTGCAGCGTGAGCATCGCGCCGCTGCCGGCGCCGATGGCCGCGAATCCACTGACGAGCAATCCCTTCATGCCTTCAAAGCTCGTGGAAGGCGGCTTTTCCGAACATCGGAGATCGGCCCGAACTCGCCCTGAAGGATCCCCTAATACCTTGGGTTGACCTGCCCCTAGCCGTGGTCGTTGAGCTGGCGTTTCGTGACCCTGGGTAGGGCCGGCCCCCTCAGGGTGCGGGCGGCCGTCCCCACGCCCGGGCGGGGGTCAGGAAACGGGGTCGAAGTACGCGCGTACGGTGGTGGCGCCCGGGCGGGTGTGGACGCGTACGAGGTCGCTGAGCAGGTTGACGATCAGCAGGCCGCGCGAGCCCGCCATACGCGGATCGACCGGGCGGCGGCCCACCAGCGGGTCGGTGATGTGGCCGCGGTCGCTGACCTCGCACACCAGCCGCCCGTCGGCCTGCCACACACGCAGCAGCCCGGCGCCGCCGCCGTGGTCGAGGCTGTTGGCGCCCAGCTCGGCCACGGTGAGCCTGATGTCGTCGAGCCGGTCGCCGGTGAACCCGCGGGCGGCGGCCTCGCGGGCGGCCAGGGCTCGCGCGGCCGACAGGTTGGAGCCGTCGAAGTGCAGCGAGACGCAGCTCTCGGGCTCGTCGAACGGCCGGTTGTGGTCCTCGACGACCTGCTCGGGCGCGTAGTCGGCGCTCGCCCACGTGCCGGACGCGTCGCACAGCACGGGGTGGGTGCGCGCGGCCTCGGCGATGACCTCGTCGCTCAGCCCCCGCACGTCGTACGGACACAAGATCGTGACGGGCCGCCCCGCGAACGACAGGTTGATCAGCGCCTCGTGCTGCGCGCAGGCGGGGTACTCGTCGCGCGTGCGCCCCGGCCAGATCGGCTCGCCGATGATCCGCACGTGGCGGCCGGGATGCCGGTCGGCGAAGCCGCGCAGCACGGCGGGGATGATGCGGCCGGGGTTGCGCCCCGCCTCGGTCATGTCGAGCATGAGCACGTCGCGGGCGGCGGCGCCGAGCGAGCCCTCGATGAGCGCGAGCCTGGCGCCGGGAACGGCCACCGCGACGGGGTCGCCCGCGGCCAGGCCGTCGGCCACGAAGGCCGTGGTGGCAGCCACATATTCCCCATCGCTCCGATAGAGCAGTGCGGGATGGTGGAAAGGGTCTGCCTGCATCAGCCACAGGCTACCTAAGGTTGGTGTCTTCAAAGCCATCCGATGGGTACCTATTGGGTGTGAAGAGAGTCCAGGTCATTCAGCGCCCCCGTCCAGGAAACCGTCCGTTGCCCCTCGATCTCCGCACCCCTTCAGGGCGGCAACTCCCCTTCTGAGCCAAGCGAACCTACTCTCAGGACATGTCGGAACTGCGGATGCGCGTCTCGGATGAGGACCGCGAGCAGACCGCACAGCGGCTGCAACGCGCGTTCTCCGAGGGCCGCCTCACCCACCCCGAGCTCGACGAGCGGCTTGAACGCGCGCTCACCGCGAAGACGTACGCCGACCTGCTGACCCTGATCGACGACCTGCCCGCCGACGACCTGCCCGCCGACGAACCGCGGGCCGGCGACGTCGTGGAGCTCCCGTGCGCTATCCGCGCAGGCGCTGGTTCACCCACTGATGGAAGAGCGAGATGTGGTGCTCGCTGGGCACGAGCACGCCGCCGTCCCGGTAGGCCCGTGACGACATGCCGGGCTGGGTGCGCTCGCACGCGTCGAAGTCCTGCTCGTTGACCCGGTGGAAGAGCTCGACCGACAGCGACACGTCGGCGCCCGACGCGACCACGTCCGGGTGGTAGAGCCAGTCGCACTCGACCACCGTCCTGTCCACCGCCAGCGGGAACATGCGGTGCAGGATCACGTGGTCGGGCACCAGGTTGACGAACACCTGCGGCTTGACGGTGATCGCGTAATAGCGGCGGTCCTGCTCCTGCGCCACGTCCGGCAGCTTGCCGAAGCCGGGGCTGCCGTCCACGGTGAACCCCGCGGCCCGCTCGGAGAACTCGGCGCCGTGACCCACGTAGTACTGCGCCGCGTAGCCGCCGGCGAACTCCGGCAGCACGGCGGTCAGCTCCGGGTGGATGGTGGCGCAGTGGTAGCACTCCATGAAGTTCTCGACCAGGAGCTTCCAGTTGGCCTTGACGTCGTAGACGATGCGGCGGCCGAGCGCGAGGTCCTCGACGTGGTAGCGCTCGATGGCGGCGGGGTCGCCGAGTCGCTCGGTGGCGGCCTGGGTGACGGTCTCCTCGAACGAGGGCGGCTCGGCGGCGAGGCACACCCAGGCGTAGCCGAGCCACTCGCGCAGGTGCACGGGGACCATGCCGTACGCGACCCGGTCGATGTCCGGCATCCTGGCCAGGTTGGGGGCGGCGGCGAGCCGGCCGTCCAGGTCGTAGGACCAGGCGTGGTAGGCGCACCTGATCGTCCGCTTGACCTCGCCGGCCTCCTCCAGGCACAAGCGCGCCCCGCGGTGCCGGCAGACGTTGAGAAAGGCGCGCACCTGCTCGTCGCGCCCGCGTACGATGATGACGCTCTCCCGGCCCACCTGAACGGTCCTGAACGCGCCCGGCTTCGCCAGCTCCGCCGACCTGACGGCGCAGAACCAGAGGTTCTCGAAGATCTTCTCCTGCTCCTCGGCGAACGCCTCGGGATCGGTGTAGGCGCTGCCTGGGAGCGTGGAGATCAGGCTGGACGTGATGGTCAACCGGCACCGCCCTTGTTGCGTATTACGCACCGAGTTGCTCTATATGCGACATAGTCAGGCGGCCTCAGGGGGCTGTCAAGAGGTAGTTGCTGTAGCGGCGCAACAACAGCGTGTAGACGCGGGTCATGAGGCCGTCGGGCAGCAGTCCGGCGATGGGCCGCTGCATGTCGGTGGCCTCCGTGGCGGCCAGCCTGGCGGGCCTGCGCACCACCTTCGACCTGGCCTTCTCATACGCCCGCAGGTCCCCGATCGACCGGCTGAGCAGCCAGGCGTCCTCCAGCGCCTGATTGGCGCCCTGGGCCATGGTGGGCGGCATCGTGTGGGCCGCGTCACCGGCCAGCGTGGTCGGCCCCCTCCCCCAGACCTTGGGGATCGGCTGGCGGTGGTGGGGGAAGAAGTCGATGTCCTCGATCGAGGCCAGCACCTTCGGCACCGGGTCGGCCCACTCCCCGAACCGCTCCCGCAGCCGCTCCACCACGTGCGGGTCGCCGGCCCAGAACGGCCGCCCCGGCGCCGACCTGACGTCGAACCACCACAGCAGCCGCCCCCTGCCCGCCGGGATCAGCCCGCACAGCCCGTGCCTGCCGGCGATCATCACCGCCCTGCGCGACTCGGTCAGCAGGGTCGGCTCGGTGGTGAACCCCTGCCAGGTGACCCACGGGCTCAGCGTGGCCGCGTCGGCGCCCCACAGGGCCGAGCGCACCGCCGAACGGCGGCCGTCGGCGCCCACCAGCACGTCGCCGCGTACCGTGCGGCCGTCGGACAGCCGCGCCTCGGCCCGTTCCGGCACCACGTGCTCGGCGCGGGCCCCGTACGTCACCGGCACGCCGTCGGCCAGCAGCTCCACCAGCTCGCTGCGGGCGACGTGGACGACGGGGTGGCCGAAGCGGCGCTCGGGGACGGTCAGGTCGAGGGTGAGCAGGCGGCGGCCGTCGGGGGCCCACGACTCCAGCGTCTCCAGGCGGCGGCCGACGCCGGCCCAATCCACCTTGAGCTCCTCCAGGATGGCCGTGCTGCCGGGCCAGAGGGATACGGAGCCGCCGGCCGTGCGCGGCTCGGGCGACTCCTCGTACACCTCGACGTCGTGGCCCTTGCGCAGCAACCCCCTGGCCAGGGCGAGCCCCGCGACCCCCGCCCCGATGACGACTACTCTCATAACGACCCCTGAATAGTGAGACGCTCAATATCGGATACTTGGAGTATCACAATGCCTGCGCGCGGTCGTAAACCCGACCCCTCGGTTGATCACCGCATCAGGCAGGCCGCTGCCACGCTGGTGCTCTCCCACGGCCTCGACTTCACCATGGACGACGTCGCCGCGGCGGCAGGCGTCGGCAGGGCGAGCGTGTTCCGCCGATACGGCGGCAAACGGGACATGCTTCTCGAAACCCTCGGCGGCCTCATGGACGTCCACGTCGCCGTGCCCGACACCGGCACGCTCGCCGGCGACCTGCGCGGGGTGGTCGCCGACACGATCGCGCTGTGGCGGCGCCCCGAGGTGTCGCGCCTGGCCAGGCAGGTGTACGCCGCGGCGGGGCGCGACCCGGCGATCGCGGACGTCGTCCGCACCTCCATGCGCACCCGCATGGAGCGGTCGTGGGTCGTGTACGAGCGGGCGATCGGGCGCGGCGAGCTGCGGCCCGACGCGGACCTGTGGATGCTGACTGACATGTTCGTCGGTTTCATCACCTACCGGGGGATTTTCGAGCTCCCGCTACCCGAACCGGACGAGATCGTGCGGGCTTTGCTGCACGGCTTTACGCTGGGTTGATACGGGTGGTGTTAGTGGGGTGCAAGTGACGATCAAGCGAGCGCCCATAAGGTGCTTTTCGTAAGTTGAACCAACGAAGGGCACGTACATGACTCCCCCTCGTCGCCTCGCCGCTGTGGCCGCGACGCTCACTCTTGCCGCTCTCACCACCGCTTGTGGCGCGTTCGGCCAGGCCGTCGACTGCAACTCCGCGGCCCAGGAGGCCACCACGATCGTCACCGAGTGGAGCTCGGCGATCAGCGCGAGCGCGACCGACAAGGACGCGATCGGTGAGGCCTCCAAGACGGCGGCCACCAAGACCAAGGAGCTGGCCGGCAAGTACGACGGCGAGGTCGGCGCCGCGCTGACCGACCTGGCCGACGGGTTCGCCTCGATCGAGGGCGGCGACCTGTCCAAGGCCAGCGAGTTCACCGGCAAGGTCAGCGGCTTCCAGAGCAAGATCGTCTCGGCCTGCTCCTAGCGGACTCGCGGTCGCCGTGAACACCTGTGGGGGACAGGTGCTCCGGCGGCCGCGTCCCGGCCTGCCCGGAGGGCGGCGTGACGCCACGGGGGCACCCACCACCACCCTCCGCCTCAGGCCTGGGGAAAGCCCGCCACCGCCGTGGTGGGCTTTCCTACGTTCCGCGGAGGGTGAGGGCCTGGGTGTAAGCGTGGTCGAAGCCGTCGAGGACCGCTTCCCAGGAGCCGGCGGTCGGTGGGGTGGTGCGGTTGTGGGCGGCGATCGCCACACGCAGGTCGGGGTCGCGGCACAGGCGGGCGACCGCCCTGGCCAGATCGCCCAGCGTGCGGCCCAACAGGCCCTCGACGCCGTCCTTGACGAAGTCGGCGACGCCGCTCTGCGCCCGCGCCACCACCGGCAGCCCGGCCGCGCGAGCCTCAAGGGCGGCGATGCCGAACGACTCGCGTGGCGCCGGCGCCACGAACACGTCGGCCGACTCCAGCACCTTGGCGATCTGCTCCCGGGTGTGGCGCCCGGGAAGGGACACCCAGGACGCCATGCCGTGGCGCTCCAGGAACCGCTCCATCTGCCCCCGTGCCGGCCCGTCACCGACGATCGTGGCCCGCATGGGGATGTGGGCGGGCACCTGGGCCCGGGCCGCCAGCAGCAGCTTCAGCAGGCGTACCGGCTGCTTGCGCGGAGCCAGCCGCCCGACGGCGACCACGTGCACGTCGGGCCGGGAGGCGGGCGCGCCGGGCGGCGGCGCCCAGCCGGACAGGTCGAGCCCGTTGGAGACGACGCGGACCGGCACCAGCGGCCCGGCCACCGCGCGGATCGGAGCGGCCGCGGCGTTGCTGACCGTGGTGGCCACCAGCCGCCACCGCTCCCACCCGTACGCCAGCCGGAGCAGCCGATAGAGCGCCCGCGTCACCGGATCCCACATGCTGTGCACGGTCACCACGCACGGCACCCCGGCGCGATGCGCGGCCCGCACCCCCATCCACGCGAACGGCGACACCGCCCCCGCGTGCACGTGGACGACGTCGGGACGCGCCGAGGTGATGCGCCGCGTGAGATGCCCCACTCCGAACGGGTGGACGGGCAGGTCGAACGGCATCGGGGCGACGATCCTGTGCACACCGGGCAGCGGCTCTCCCCTGGTCGCCGTGGCCACCGACACCTCGTGCCCGGCCTCCCGCTGCACGCGCACGAGATCGGCGACCTGGACCTCGATCCCCCCGAGTCGCGGCAGGTAACAGTCACTCACGTGAAAGATCCGCACCCCTCCCAGACTAATCTGGGCCTGTGCCTCCACGTACCGCTGTGTTCTTCCATGCCCATCCCGACGACGAGGCCCTGCTGACGGCGGGCACCATGGCGATGCTCGCGGCCGAAGGACACCGCGTGGTGCTCGTGGTGGCCACCGCGGGCGAGCGCGGCCTGGCCGAGATGGAGCCGGGCGACGAGCTGGGCGAGACCCGGCTCAAGGAGCTGTACGAGTCGGCCGCGCTGCTCGGCTGCGCCCGCGTCGAGTGCCTCGGCTACGGTGACTCGGGTCTGAGCCCGCAGGGCGGCGTCGCCGACGAGCGTCCCGACAACGCCTTCATCGACGCCGACACCGAGGAGGCCGCGAAGGCGCTGGCCGCGATCCTCCAGGAGGAGCGGGCCGACCTGCTGACCATCTACGACCCGGCGGGCGGCTACGGGCACCCCGACCACGTGCAGGTGCACCGGGTGGGCAGGCGGGCGGCGAAGATCGCGGGCACGGAGATCGTCCTGGAGGCGACGGTCAACCGCGACCCGCTGGTGCGGCTGCTGAAGCTGGCGGGGAAGGTCTACCGGTTCCCGCCGGAGTTCGACGTCCGCACGTTCGAGAGCGCGTACTCACCGGGCGAGGCGATCACCCACCGCGTCAACGTCCGCCGCTACGCCCGCCAGAAGCGGGCCTCCATGGCCGCGCACGCCTCGCAGGCCAGCGGGGGCGACAGCGACCGCACGCTCGCCGTGATGCTCAAGGTCCCCGGCCCGCTCTACCGCTTCGTCTTCGGCACCGAGTGGTACGTCCGCCGCGACCTGCCGCCGGGCGCCCGCCTGCGTCATCCCTTCGACGGGTGGCCCGCCTGATACCTACGCCTCATACCTGGGGGTGACGCGCGGCCCGCTGCCAACCGGCAGACTGGACCCCGATGAAGAACAAGTGGCTGCAGATCGCCTTGTCCGTGCTCTCGCTCGGCCTGGCCGTGCTGCTCGTGGTCTACCTGCCGGAGATCGTGCGGGCGCTGACCGGCAAGCCGGTCTCGTGGAGCGAGATCGGGGCGCTGTTCGCCACCCTCGGCGGCGGCGAGATCGCGCTGATGACCGCGCTGTGGCTGCTCAGCCTGCTGTCCTACACGTTCGTGCTGACCAGCTCGCTGCCGGGGCTCAACAACCTCCAGGGCCTGACGCTCAACGCGGCGGGCAGCGCGGTGAGCAACCTGCTGCCGTTCGGCGGGGCGGTGGGCGTGGCGCTGTCGTTCGCGATGACGAAGGGCTGGGGGTTCACCAGCCGGGCGTTCGTGGTGATGACGCTGGTCAGCGGCATCTGGAACACGTTGTTCAGGTTCGTCCTGCCGGCCGTGGGCATCATCGCGCTGCTCGCCGCGGGCAAGGCGGCCAACGCCACCGTCGCCAACGCGGGCTGGACGGGCGCGATCTCCATCCTCGTGCTGTGCCTGGTCGTGGCCGCCGCCCTCTACTGGGACCGCGCCGCGCAGGCGCTCGGCAAGGCGCTCGACGGCGTCACCCGGCTGCTGCGGCTGAAGGTGCACGCCTCGGAGGCGTTCCACCGGCTGCGCGCCGACACCGCGGGCGTCGTACGCACCCGGTGGCCCGGGCTGTCGCTCGGCATGGTGTTCTTCCTCGGCTTCCAGTGGGCCATCATGGCGGCCTGCATGTCGGCCACCGGCGCCTGGCCCGGCCTCGCCGAATCGATCGCCGTCTTCGCGCTGTCGCGGGTGCTGACCAGCGCCCTGATCACGCCGAGCGGCGCCGGGATCATGGAGAGCGGAGTGGCCGCGCTCCTCATCGCCTTCGGCGTGGGCGCCACGCCCGCCATCGCCACCGCACTGCTTTTCGGCTTCTGGACTTACACTATCGAGATCCCGTTCGGCGGCCTGGCTCTCGGCGCCTGGGCACTGCTGCGCAGGCGCGGCGGCCGGGACGCCGGCGCGGAGCCCCCGTCCGCGATCTCGAAGGCCACCTAGTGACAATCCCAAACCCATCGCGTGCTAATCGACCACGGCCCTTGTGCGTGATTCGTAGGCCCGCATAGCGTGGCGGCTGACATGGTGGCGTTCCGAGTTCTGGGGCCAGTCGAGGCGTACGAACACGACGACGAACTCGACCTCGGCGGGTTGCGACAGCGGGCCGTCCTGGCCCGCCTGCTCGTGGCCAGAGGTCAGGTCGTGCCCGTTGACACACTTCTTTACGATCTGTGGGACGACGACGCGGCAAAAGGCGCGCAGTCGGGCCTGCAGGTCTACATCTCGCGCCTGCGCAGGGTGCTGGAGCCGGGCCGCCCGCGCGGCGGCCCCAACCGGCTGCTGGTGACGGTCGCGTCCGGCTACGCGCTGCGCGTGGCGTCCGACCAGGTCGACGCGCTCAGGTTCGAGCAGCTCGTCCGCGCGGCCGGCGAGCACCTCGAAGAGGGCGACCCGCAGGCCGCCAGAGGCCGCCTGGAGAAGGCGCTCGGGCTGTGGCGCGGCACCCCCTACTCCGACTTCGCCGACCAGGCGTGGGCGGAGGCCGAGGTCAACCGGCTGACCGAGCTGCGCCTGGTCTCCCGCGAGCGCCACGCCGACACGGGGCTGCGGCTCGGGCTGCACGCCGAGACCGTCCCCGACCTCGAGGCGCTCACCACCGAGCATCCGCTGCGCGAGGAGGGCTGGCGGCTGCTGGCGCTCGGCCTCTACCGCTGCGGCCGGCAGGGCGACGCGCTGGCCGCGCTGCGCAGGGCGCGCAACATCCTGGCCGACGAGCTCGGCATCGACCCCGGCCCCGCGCTGCGCAAGCTCGAGTCCGACATCCTGGCCCAGTCGCCCGAGCTCGACCTCGCCCTGCCCGCCCGCGCCGCCAGGCCCGCGGCGCCCGTCACCGACACCTGGCCGCCGCGGCCCGCCGCCCACATCGAGCCGCCGCCGCTGGAGCCCGAGCCGTTCGTCGGCCGCGACGCCGAGCTGGCCAGGCTCACCACCGCGGCATCGCGCACCGGCAGGTTCCAGGTCGCGGTCGTCACCGGTGTGGCGGGCGCGGGCAAGACGACGCTGCTGCGCCAGCTCGAAGGCAAACTCGCCGCCGACGGCTGGACCACCGCGTCGGGCGCCTGCCCCGACTCCAGCGCCACCCCGCCGGGCTGGGCGTGGGTGGAGCTCCTGCGCACGTTGATCGACATGACCGGCGCGGGCGAATACGCGCAGCTGCTCGCGCCGCTGCTCGACGACGCCGCCCCCGACCCCGACGAGGACGAGGCGTCCGGCGGGTTCCGGCTGCACCGCGCGGTCGGCGGCTACCTCGCCGGCGTGGCGCGGCGGGGGCCCGTGCTGCTGACGCTCGAAGACCTCCACTGGGCCGACGACCAGACGCTCGCGCTGCTGCGCGCGCTGCCCAGCCTGCTCGCGACCAGCCGGGTGCTGCTGGTGGTGACGTGCAGGGAGAGCGAGCTGGACGACCGCCAGTCCGACGTGCTGGCCGCGCTGGCCAGGCTCGGTCCCGTGCGCGTGGGGCTCTCGGGCCTCGACCCGAAGGCCGTGGCCGAGCTGGTCAAGGCCACCTGCGTACGCGAGATCGACGAGGACGCGGTCGAGTCCATCGTCGAGCGCACCGGCGGCAACCCGTTCTTCGTCCGCGAGACCGTGCGCCTGCTCGACTCCGAGGGCGCGGCCGACCGCGCCAGCGCCACCGAGGTGCTCTCCCAGGTGCCGTCCGGCGTGCGCGACGTGCTGCGGCGGCGCATCTCGCGGCTGCCCGCCGGCGCGCAGCAGATCCTGCTGCAGGCCGCCGTCATCGGCCGCGACGTCGACCTCGACGTGCTGATCGCGGTGGCCGGCGACGAGGACGCGGTCATCGAGGCCGTCGAGGCGGCGCTGCTGGCCGGCCTGGTGACCGAGCCTGGTCCCGGGCTGCTGCGCTTCGACCACGACCTCGTCCGCGACACGATCTACTCCGACGCCTCGCGGCTGCGCCGCACCCGGCTGCACGCGGCGGTGGCGGCGGTCATCGAGCGGCACACGCCGTCCGACGTGGCGGCGCTGGCCCACCACTACTTCCTGGCCGACGCGGCCGGCAAGGCCGTCCACTACGCGGGCCTGGCCGCCGAGCAGGCCGAGCGGCGCTTCGCCCACCGCGAGGCGGCCACGCTGTGGGAGCAGGCGATCGCCGCGTTCGACCGCTCGCGCGCCGACGACCAGGGTGACCAGGCGCCCGAGCGGGCCAAGGAGCGGCTGCACCTGATGCTGCGGCAGATCAGGGCGCTCGCGCTGTGCGGTGACATGCACGCGGCGCGGCTGCTGCGCCGCCGGGCCATGGACGCCGCGCTGCCGCTGGGCGACCTCGAGATCACCGCGAAGGTGGCGGCGTCGCTGGCCGTGCCGCACAAGGGCATGGCGCGCGACTTCACCCGTACGGCGTGGGAGATCGTCGACGTCACCGAGAAGGCGCTGATGGAACTGCCGGCCGGTGAGCAGCGGCTGCGCGCCAGCCTGCTGACCACGCTGGCCCTTGAGCTGGAGGGCTCCTCCTCGCCCGAGCGGGGCAGGCAGGCCTCGCTCGAGGCGCTGGAGCTGGCCCGGCAGAGCGGCGACCCCGCGCTGATCGCGGCGGCGCTGAGCGGGCGGCTGCGGCAGTCGTACGACATCCCGGCCGTCGACTCGCGCGAGAGCATCGGGCGCGAGCTGCTCGAAGTGGCACAGCGCTCGGGCCAGATGGCCACGCAGGCGCTGGCCCACCTGGTGCTGCTGGAGTGCGCGGCGGCCATGGGCGAGTTCGCCGCGGCCGACGAGCACGCGGCGTCGGCCGACCAGCTCGCCAAGCAGTACGACCTGTCCGCGCCCGCCGCCGTCGTGGTCTGGTACGCCGGGCAGCGGCTGATGATCTCCGGCGACTACGAGGGCGCCGAACGGGCCTACCGCGACGCGGCCCGCATGACCGAGCGGGCCGGCATGCTGGAGGGCCGCCAGGACCTGCCGCTGATCACCACGTTCTGCCTGCACCTGGTGGCCGGGCGGGCGGCCGAGATGGTCGCGCCGCTGGCCGAGGCGCACCAGCGGGGCGCCAAGTGGACGCTCGACGCGTACGCGCTGGCCCTCGCCTCCGCGGGTCGGCTCGACGACGCCAGGGCCGTGGCCGCCACCCGGCCTCCGGTGCGGCCCGACTTCCTCTACGAGCTGGTGATGACCTGGCGGGCGCTGGCCGGCATGCTGCTCGACGACCGCGAGCGGATGGTCGACTGCTACGACAAGCTCAAGCCGTTCGCCGACCGGGTGGCGGGGGCCGGCACCGGCGTGGTCGCGCTGTGGCCGGTGGCGCTGACGCTCGGCGACCTGGCGATCCGCCTGGGGCAGCCTGACGCGGCCCGGCAGCACTACGAGAAGGCGCTGGAGGTCGCTGAGCGGATCGGCGTGCCGCGCTGGGTCGACGCGGCGCGGCAGTCGGTCAGCAGCTCACTTCGAAACGGGGGCTCTTGACGGTCTCGGCGCCCTCGGCCGACAGCTCGACCCGATACCAGCCCGGGGTGCCGTTGACCTCGGCGCGCCACTCGACGGTCCTGCCTGCCGTGGCGAAGCCGTCGTGGTCCGACAGGTAGGTGCGCCAGGTCTTGGTGGCGGGGCTGTAGCGGGTCAGCTTCCAGCGGTAGAGGACGGTGTCGTCGGGGTCGGGGTTGGCGAGGAAGGTGCGGGCCACGTACGACCTCGCGCAGCCTTCTGCGGGCAGGGCGCTCACCGTGAGGGCGCCGGGCTCCCCCGCGATGCCGCCGGCCAGCCGCTCGGAGGCGGGCATGGCGCGGGCGGCCAGGACGATCGGGGCAGGCTCGGCGGCCTTCCGCGGCTCGGTCGTGCCGGCGTTACTGTAGGCGGAGAAGCCGACGTACGCGCTGGTGAACGCCAGAGCGGCCACGAACAGCTTCGCGGCGTTCGACGTTCCGCTGGTCAGGACGGTTGCGCTTGTCGTCGGCATGGTCAACACCCCTTTTGCTCACCCATAGAGTGAGACCGGGTGGTTGAGTAGCGGTTGTCGGTGAGTTGCACCCGTTGCGCGCTGCTTGCAACCCGATATGGCACCGGCCGGTGACGTGAATTAAGGTAAGGCTGGCCTAAGGATTTCGGAGGGGGTGGGCCTGGACATGTGGCACCTGACGATGGCCGTCCCCGCCCCCACTGCGCCGTTCTGGTTCGGTCTGGAGTACTGGCAGGTCGGAGTCATCCTCATCATCGCCCTGTTCGGCGCGTTCCAGGTCTACTACTGGGTCGGCCGCAGGCTCGGCGAGAAGCTGTACGAGTCGCGGGTCGGCGTCAAGCTCGGCCGCGATCGCATCGCGAAGATCGAGAGCGTCGTCGAGCGCTGGGGCGCGCTCGCCGTCTACGGCTGCTTTTGGGTGCCGATGCTGCGCCACACGCTGCCCTGGGTGGCAGGGGCGCTGCGCGTCTCCTACCCCTGGTACGTCGTGGCCAGCGCGCTCGGCTGCCTGACCTGGGCGCCTTTGTGGTGGTTCGGGCTGACCGCCGTCGTGTGGGGATGGCTGGAGCTGGCCGCGCGGTCGCCCATCACGGCCGCCGTCGTCGCGGTGGTGGCCGTCGCCGGAGTGGCCTGGTTCATGATCCGCCGCCGGCGCCGCCGCACCGCCGACGACCAGCCCTTGGTGGCCCAGGACTCGTAACCGCCCGCTACCCGGTAGCGGCCGGACTCGTCGTACGGTCCTCGATCGTCGCCTCCGGCGCGTTCCTGCGGAGGGTCTCGATGCCGTTTACGCATGCCACTTTGCTGGAGTATCCCTCCCCCACCGCCAGGGTCTGCCCGTTGTTCGCGACAAGTGCGAACCGGTATCCGCCCTGCTCATCCTCAGTGATGACGAACTTTCCCGCCATGGCCACCGCCCCCCGCCATATCGGATCTATGAAGGATTTACCCCCATCTGAGGCCGACGCGTGGCCTGGTTAGGCAAACGAATCCTTGATCTCCTGTCACCATGATTGTCATGCGTATTGGGGGTTTGATCAGCTCTGCGGTGGTCGCGCTGGTTGTCGGGTTCGGCAGCACTCCGGCCCAGGCCGCTAACGCGCCCGCCGTCAAGGCGAAAGAGGCGTACATCGTCGATTCAGCAGGAACGGTCCACCTCGGCAAGCGGGAGACCAGGCGGGTGCCGGTGGCCAGCCTGGTCAAGGTCATGACGGCGTACGTCGTGCTGCGCGAGGCCGACCTCAGCGACGTCATCACGATCAGCGCCGCCGACGTCAAGTACGCCGCCAAGGGCGGCGCCGCCACCGCCGGGCTGCGCAAGGGCGAGCGGTTCACGGTCAGGGATCTGCTGTACGCGCTCATGCTGCCCTCGGGCGCCGACGCGGCCAACGCCCTGGCCCGCCACTACGGCCCCGGCAAGACGGCCTTCATCGCCAAGATGAACCGTACCGCCCGCTCGCTCGGCCTCACCGACACCCGCTACACGAACGCGGACGGCATGCCCACTCCCGCCAACGGCGGCTACTCCACCGCCGCCGACCAGGCCAAGCTGGCGCAGTACGCGCTGCGCAGCAGCATCTTCACGACCGTCGTCGGCACCCAGGTGCACAAGGTGTCCAAGACCGCCGTGCACCGGGCGCACACCTGGCGTAACACCAACAAGCTCCTGTCGCGGGCGGACGGGGTGCTGGGCGTCAAGACCGGGTACACGAACGCGGCCGGCTACTGCCTGCTGTTCGCGGGCGAGCGCAACGGCCTGCAGATCGTCGGCGTCCTGCTCGGCGACCAGAACGAACGCCGCTTCTCGACGGCGGAGAAGCTCCTGGACTACGCCGGCGAACAGGTCGCCTTCGGCTGACCGGCCGACACAATGATGAGGTTTTCGGCTGGTCCGGTCAGTCGAAGGTGATGGTGCCGTGGCCGGGGTAGGCGTGCAGGCCGCTGGCGGCGCAGCCGAGGATGGCCGTGGGCGGTGCGATGCCGCCCCTGGCCCGCCGCCCGGCCAGCCAGCCCGTACGTACGGTGCCGGTGAGCAGCGTGTCGGCCGGGTGCCTGGCGACCAGGCGGTCGGCCTTGATGCCCAGCTTCGAGGTGCCCGCCGGGCGTCCCGTGGCGCCGAACCAGGTGATCCTGGCGGTGCCGCGTACCCGGTGGGCGGTGGCGCAGGACGCCTGGGCGGTGGCCTTGACGTTCACCCAGCCCGACCGCAGGAACGTGGCCGAGCCGTCAGGCGAGGTGCACCCGGTGAACTCCAGGTAGCCGCGCGCCGAGATGCGCCGCGTCGTCAGCCCCACCCTAGGCACGAACGTCAGCGGCCGCCCCGACGGCGTCGACACGGCACAGGTCAGCGCCCCGCTCCTGGCCCTCTCCCCCGGCCACCGGGCCACCCTGGCTCCCGACGCCTCCCCGAACACCGCCCCCAGGGACCGGCCGAGCGCCGCCCCGAAGTCCGCCCCCGCGGACCGGCCGGCCGCCGCCCCGAACGCCGGCCCGAACCCCCGTCCCGCCGAGAACCCGAACGCCGGCCCGCCCGGGGCCCCGGCGGTGGCCGGCCAGAACGGCGCCGCCAGCCGGAAAGGCGCCGCCCCACCCTCCACGGAACCGGAAGGGGAGGCCGTCGTGGCGGGTGACGGCGGGGCCAGCAACCCCGTGGCGACGGTGAGCGTGATGATCCAAGCCCCGTTCATGGACCCTCCGGCCTGCGCGATGGACGCACGTACGGTAATCGAACGATTACAGTGTGCCTCATCGGCCGCGCCATCCGCCCTCGTCCGCGGCCGGACGTCCCGCCACGACGCCGCTGTACGTTTTCCGATGGATTCGGCCCGCCGTCCGTTGCCGAGTAGGGTGTGCCACACACCCCTCTCTAAGGACACCCTGATGGCGGAATTCTTCGAGGTCCGCACCATGATCGAGGGTCACGAGGCGGCGGCCGAGCTGGCGCACGGCATCCTGCTCGCCGGGCTGGCCACGTCGATCGACATCGCCGAGGTCCCGCATCCGTCCGCGGCCGACGCGACGACCTGGCAGCTCACCCTCGTCACGACCGGGCAGCAGGTGCCCGCGCTCGAACGTCACATGCGCAGCATCGGGGCGCGCCACCCCATCGACCGCGAGCCGATCGCCCACGACTTCAACGGCTACCCCGACTGGCTGACCGACGACAACCAGTGACGGGGGATCACCGCCGCCGCTGATAGGTTTTGGCCCCCGTACGCTGAACCGCCGCCCTGACCACCCCGAAGACGGCTCCCTGCACGGCGGCGGCGACGAGAACCTCGGTCCACCCCCGGCTCAGGTCCTCGGCATCGGGCGCCTCATCCTCCCCCGACACCATCGCCCAGGCCCGCCTGAACAACGCAGCGGCCACCGCCCCGCTCACCAGACTTATCCCCAGCGACGTGACTTTCTCCACGGGCTGCATTTCCACTCCTTACCCTCACGTGGCGTATGCCCGTGCCCTATGAACCACGCTTAAACGTCCCCCAGCTCAGGCAATGGATCTGTTGCGCGCATCAGGCCGTGGCAGGCTATTGCGGCGGCGGCCACGACGTTGAGTGAATCGACGCCGGCGGCCATCGCGTCGGGGCTCATCGGGATGCAGACCGCCTCGTCGGCTTCCTGGAGCCAGTGGGAGGACAGGCCGTCGCCTTCGGAGCCGAGAAGGAGGGCCACGCGGTCCGTGAGGTGGGCGCGGTCCATGGGGGTGGCGTGCTGGTCGGGGGTGAGGGCGAGGGTGTGGTAGCCGGCCTCGCGCAGGCGCGTCAGGCCCTCGAACCAGTCGTCCATGCGGGCGTACGGGATGGAGAAGACGGCGCCCATCGAGACCTTCACGGCGCGGCGGTAGAGGGGGTCGGCGCAGCGGGGTGACAGGAGGACGGCGCCCACGCCGAGGGCGGCGGCCGAGCGGAAGATCGCGCCCACGTTGGAGTGGTCGACCAAATCCTCCAGGACGAGGATGCGGCGGGCCGGGCCTTTGAGGAGGGTGTCGACGGAAGGGAGAGGGAGGCGTTCCATGGAGGCGAGGGCGCCGCGATGCACCTGGAAGCCGGCGATGCCGGACATGAGCTCGTCGCTGACGACGTAGACGGTGGCGTCGCCGAGGACGTCCTGCAGCGGGGTGAGCCAGCGGCGGGTGGTCAGGACGGAGCGGATGGGGTAGCCGGCGCCGATGGCCCGCCTGATGACCTTCTCGCCCTCGGCGAGGAACAGGCCGCGCTCGGCCTCAAGGCTCTTGCGCAGCTCGACGTCCCGCAGCCGGGTGTAGTCGGACAGGCGGGGGTCGTCGGGGTCGGTGACGTACTCAAGCACCTTCCGATACTGCCATGCGCCGCCTGACCTGCCAGACCAGCGCATAGCAGGCGAGGACCAGGCAGAGGCCGACCACGGTGCCCGCGCCGGTCTTGGTGATGACGCTGGCGATGCCGTAGCGGGGGTTGGGCTCGTCGATGATCGGCCACACGAGGCCGCCGGCCAGCACGCCGAGCCCGGCCACGGACAGGACGGCGGCGCGGGCGCGCGCGGACAGGCGCAGCCGCTCGGGTACGGGCGCCGCCGGCATCCCGGACAGACCCCGCCATCCCCACCAGACCACGACGGCGAGCCCGACGGCGGACGAGACGTACTGGAGGAGGCGGAAGAGGCTGATCACCCCCAGAACGCTCACCGACAGCCAGGCCCCCCATTCGACGACGCCGGTGGAGTGGGTGAAGGAGTCCCACAGCACGTGGGTGGCGGCCCCGGTCACGGCGCCGGCCGCCATCGGGAGCAGGCGCAGCCGCTCAGGGGCGAGGAGCGCGGCCCGCCCGGCGAGCGAGGCGGGCAGCAGCGCGATCAGCGGGTCGCGCAGCACGAGGTGGAAGAACGGCAGCAGGATGAGCACGGCGAGCGGGTCGATGGTGACGACGCCCAGCCAGGAGTGCCAGTCGCTGTAGTCGGGCAGGAACGGCAGGAAGAGCGGCAGGTCGGGCACCATGGCGCCGAACGCCAGCGCCCAGGGGTCGAGGACCCTGCGGATCCGGGCCGACGGCCCGATGAGCGGTAAGACGGCGGCGATGTGGCTGGGCGTGAACGGCAACAGGACCTCCCCCTCATGATCGGCCCTCATTATGCGGGCGAATCTTGATCAGGCTTTGCCGCCGCCATTCCTCGTCACGCTCCGCAGTGGGTACGGTACATATCGCTGTCGACGGCCGGATAAGCCGGAGTTCGGGGGTTCATGGTGCCTGATCAGCGGATTCATGAGCGTCCGGCCGCGTCAGCGGACTGGCTGCGCGCGGCACGCGCCGCTCGTACGCTCTCGCTGGTCACGCTGGCCTGGCTGGGCGTGGAGAGCGCGCTCGGCCTGGCCGCGGGGCTCGCGGCACATTCGGTCGCGCTGATCGGCTGGGGGCTGGCGGCCCTGGTGGAGGCGGCGGCCAGCCTGATCGTGGTGTGGCGGTTCACCGGCACGCGTACGCTGTCGCCGCACGCTGAGCGCACGGCCCGCCGCGCGGTGGCGGTGAGCTTCTGGCTGCTGGCCCCCTACCTGATCCTGCACGTGGCGCACGACCTGGACGCGGGACACCGGGCGACGCCGAGCGTGCTGGGCATCGTGGTGACGGCGGTCAGCCTGGTCAGCATGCCGGCGCTGGGCCTGGCGAAGCGGCGGCTGGGGGCGCGGCTGGCGTCGGCGGCCACGTCGGGCGAGGGCACCCAGAACCTCATGTGCGCGGCCATGGCGGCCGGAGTGCTGGCCGGTCTGTACCTGAACACACTCGGGTGGTGGTGGGTCGATCCGGCGGTGGCGGTGCTCCTCGCGGCGGTCGCCGTACGCGAGGGGAGGCGCGCCTGGATCGGTCACACTTGTTGCCATTGACCGTCACTCTGCGTCATCGTCGCACCAAAAGGGCTGTTTTGCCACAGAGACCGCACCGAGTATCGTTCCCGGAGTATTGCGGAGCATCTCCCGCTAGGGTCTCCGGACGGTCTCTAGAACACCTAAGAGGACATCGTGGGGCGACACCGCACAGACGATCTCGATGGCGACTACAGAGCCGGCGAACCCGTCCCGCGCAGACGGCCGAGGAACGGCCGTGGCAGGGTGCTCGTCCCGCTGGCCGGCGCCGTCGCCATGGCCGTCCTGCTCGGTGTCGCGGCGTTCGTCATCTTCACCCGCGACCACGACTGCTCCGGCGGCAAGCTGCCGTTGAAGGTGGTCGCCGCCCCTGACATCCAGCCCGCGCTCAACAAGATCGCCGGCCGCTACAACAAGGCGCTGCACTCGATCGACGGCAGGTGCGTCGAGGTGACGGTGGCCAAGGAGGCATCGGCCCGGACCGCGAACGCGCTGGCGGCCGGCAAGGCCACCGCCGACTTCTGGGTGGCCGACTCCAGCCTGCTCATGGAGAGCATGCGCCAGACCCCGGCCGGTGACGCGCTGCCGCAGGTGGAGGGGTCGATCGCGACGTCGCCCGTGGTGCTGGCGGCGGCCAGGTCGGCGGCCGGCAAGCTGTCGGGCGCGCTCCAGCCGAGCTGGACCTCGATGATCGCCGCCGCGAACGTCGCCAACGTGGACGGCCCCGGCAGGAAGGTCAGGGTGCTCGCCCTCGACCCGCAGAAGAACTCCGCCGGCCTCGCCGCGCTGCTGGCCGCGGCCGGCACGGCCAAGGAGGCCGGCCAGGACAAGGCGCTGGTGGGCGCGCTCAAGGAGCTGTCGGGCCAGCTCGCCGCCGACTCGAACGCGCTGCTGGCCAGCCTGACCGTCAAGCCGGGCAGCAAGGTGCCCGTGGGCGTCACCTCCGAGCAGGCCATCTACGCGCACAACAGCAAGAAGCCGGACGCGCCGGTCGTCGCCCTCTATCCCAAGGAGGGCACGCTCAGCCTCGACTACCCGGTGACGATCCTGACGAAGGACCCGGAGGTGCTGAAGGCCGCCGCGGACTTCAAGCAGGACCTGTCCTCGGAGCCGGCCAAGCGGACGCTGCGTGAGGCGGGCTTCCGCGGCACCGACGGCAAGCCGGGCGACGTGCTGGCGGAGGACGACGGCTTCACCCAGGACACGCCGGCCGCGCTCGACCCGCCGGACGGCGCGACCGTGGCGCGCATGGTGCAGACCTGGACCCGGCTGAACCTCGGCACCCGCCTGCTCACCCTGCTCGACGTCTCGGGCACGATGGCGCTGCCGGTGCCGGGCACCGGCATGACCCGCATGCAGGCCATCAACAAGATCGCCACCGAGGGGCTCGCGCTGTTCCCGGCCGGTTCCGAGATGGGCCTGTGGACGTTCTCCACGCACCTCGACGGCAAGGGCAGGGACTGGAAGGAGAACGTCTCGCTCGGGCCGCTCAGCGAGTCGATCGACGGCGCGCTCCGCAAGGAGGTGCTGGCCACGACATTCGCGCAGATCAAGGCCAAGGCCACCGGTGACACCGGGCTGAACGACACGGTCAAGGCGGCCTACACCCAGCTCACCGAGACGTACAAGCAGGACAAGGTCAACACCCTGCTCATCCTCACCGACGGCGCCGGCAACGACGACCCGGACGGCGGCGTCAAGAACGCCGAACTGCTGCAGTTCCTGAAGCAGACCTACGACCCGAAGCGGCCGATCAGCATCCTGCTCATCGCGTTCGGCCCGGACGCCAAGAAGGGCAAGCGGCAGATGGAGGCGCTGGCCAAGGCGACGGGCGGCGAGGCGTACATCGCCGAGGACATCCTGCAGGTCCGTGACTTCTTCCTGCAGGGCATGGAACGCCGCCTCTGCACCCCGAACTGCGACGGCTGACCCTTTCGCCCTTCATGCCCATTGGGTATGAAGGGCGAACCGGTACGAACCAGGCCGCGTCCTCTCCGCGTGGGGCTCGAGTGCCCGTACTACCCGCGGGGAGGGAAATCCGTGCCTGGATGGCCGACCATCGATCGCGCCGACGACCAGGAGCTGATCGAGGCTCTGCGGCGTGCGGACCCCGAAGCTCCCGCCACGCTCTACGACTCCTACGGCGAGCGCCTGTACGACTACGCCTACGCGATGGCCGCCGACCGCGACCTCGCCGCCGACTCCGTGCACGACGCGCTGGTCACCGCTCAGGGCCGCGTCGAGCGCCTGAAGGAGCCCGCCAAGCTGCGCGCCTGGCTGTACGCGCTGACCAGGTTCCAGGTACGCGCCCGCCTGGCCCACCGCCCCGGCGCCCCGCCCGCCGGGCTGACGCTGCCCGACCCGGCCGGGCAGGACGACCCCGAGCTGGCGGACCTGGTGCACGAGACGCTGGGCGAGCTGCGCAGGGGCGAGCGCGAGGTGCTGGAGCTGTCGCTGCGCCACGGCCTGACCCCGGCGGAGGTGGGCGCGGTGCTCGGGCTGACCGGCCGCCAGTCGGCCGGCAGGCTGAGCCGGGCCCGCGACCATCTGGAGATCGCGGCCGCGGCCGTCGTGCTGGCGCGGACCGGACGGGCGCACTGCCCCGACCTGTCGGCGATGGTGGACTCGTGGGAGGGCCCGCTGACCCCGCTGCTGCGGCGGCGGCTGTCGGGGCACATCGGCGGGTGCGAGGTGTGCACGGAGGGGCGGCACCGGCAGGTCTCCGCGGCGCGGCTGCTCGACCTGGTGCCGGTGGCGTACCCGGGGATCTCGCTGCGCCGGCGGGTGATCGACACGTGCGTCAGCCCCGAGCTGGACCAGACGCGGGAGTTGATCACCGATCGCGGCGACAGCTTCGACCGCGGCGGGTTCCCCGTGGTGGCCGAGTCGCACCCGCGCCGGCGCCGCTCGCGCCGCGTGGGTCCGCTCGTGCTGGCCGGCGCCTGCCTGCTGGCCGCGACGGGCACGGTGGTGGTGATCAACGGCTCGAACGCCTCCGACGTCGGCACCGCGGCCCCCCGCCCGACCGTGACCACGCCGCCGCCCGTCGAGGAGAGCCTGGAGCCCACGGAGGGCCCGGAGGACCCGGAGATCGACGAGGTCGAGCCGGCCCCGACGCCGTCGCCCAGCCGTACGCCCTCGGCCGCCCCGCCCTCGCGCCCGGCCTCAAGACCGGCCTCACGACCGGCCTCACGACCTGCGGCCGGGCCTCCGAGGAGCAGGCCCGCACCGCCGACGGCCACCCGCCGCCGCCCCGCGCCCAGCGCCCGGCTGGCCACCACGTGCCCGAAGGCGATCACCGGCGCCGGCGAGATCGGGCTGCGGGCCCGCAACGCGGCGGTCTCCTGGGTGGCGACCGCCTCGCAGGGCCTGGACGTGTTCCCGGCCAGCGGTTCGATCAAGGCGGGGGCCGCCGCGACGGTCAGGGTGACGGTCGCCGACCCGTACGAGCCGGGCACCGGACGGGTCGCGTTCACCTCGAACGCGGGCACCGCCACGTGCGCGCTGTCCTGGCAGGGCGAGGAGTTCCCCGAGCCGCCGACCGACCAGCCGACGGCGAGCGAGGAACCGTCCCCCGCTCCCACGTCAGGGGTGGCCACCTCATCCGCCGATGGGACGGATGCCGAGGGCCTGCGCAAAGCAGAAGTCAACGCGCGGTAGATTGCCAAACCTGATCGACAAACGGGTATAAATCGGACCCTGACTCGAAGATCCTAGGCCACATAGGGCATTCTGGTGTGCTTGGGGACCGCTTCGGGGTGGGCGATCACTTGACCGTGTGCTGAAGGTCACACGAAAGACCCCGCCTGCCGGTAAACCGGCGCGCGTCGCCAAGCGTCGGCATTGACGTGTCCAGGCGCCGATTGGTCCCATGAATTGCGATCGTTCGGCGTCCTAACCAGCAAGGGCAGGAGAGAGACAGGAGATGCTCAAGCAGCACCGCAGAGCGCTGGCCTGGCTGGTCGCGCTCGCCTGCATCGCAGGAGCGGTCATCGCGCTGTTCGATATCGAGACACCGCTGCGCCCGTTCCTGATCTCCTTGTTCCTCCTGGTCGTGCCAGGGGCGGCAGTGGTGGGACTGTTGCGTGATCGTGACCCCCTTGCCGCACTCTCCGTAGGAGCAGCAGCGAGCCTTGTGCTCAACGTACTGCTCGCCCAGGCCATGCTGCTCTTCAACGCGTGGTCGCCCCGGGCCGGTGTCGCGACGGTCGCCGTGCTCGGTGGGTTCATGTACGTGCTTCGGGTGTTGTA
The DNA here is from genome assembly GCF_040609855.1 of Nonomuraea sp. NPDC004580. Lineage (NCBI taxonomy): Bacteria > Bacillati > Actinomycetota > Actinomycetes > Streptosporangiales > Streptosporangiaceae > Nonomuraea > Nonomuraea sp. NPDC004580. The sequence goes on from NZ_JBEXLH010000016.1 coordinate 59,748, forward strand.
CCGGGGGAAGAGCATGCAGACCGAACAGGGGGCCAGGGCAAGGTGAACATCCAGGTAGTCCGGCCCAGAGAACTCGGCGACTCCGAGCGCGCGCGCTGGCGCGAGCTGCAGAAGGCCGATCCGAGTCTGGACAACCCGTTTCTGTCGGTCGAATTCGCCGTGGCGATGGATCGTTTGCGCGACTACGTGAGGGTGGCGGTCATCTCCGACGGAGGCCGCATCGTCGGGTTCTTCCCGTACGAGCGGCACAGCTTCGGCATCGGCAAACCCCTCGGCGGCTTCCTCACCACCTGCCACGGCCTGATCTCGGTCCCCGACCTCAAGCTCGACGCCAAGGCCCTGCTGCGGGCCTGCAAGCTCAGCGTGTTCGACTTCGACCACCTCGTGGCCGGCCAGCCGACGTTCGCCGCGTACGAGGCCGACGTCAGGCCCGCGCCCGTGATGGACTTCACCACCGGCTTCGACGCCTGGCTGGAGCAGGTCAAGTCCAACTCGCCCAAGAACCTCAAGACGGTCAGGTACAAGGAACGCAAGCTCGGCAGGGAGCACGGCGAGCTGCGCCTGGAGTGGGCCTCGCCCGACCCCGAGGTGCTGCGCACCCTGCTGGCGTGGAAGTCCGACCAGTATCGAAGAACCGGCCGGGTGGACAGATTCGCCCAGCCGTGGATCGTCGAGCTGACCGACATGATGCATGCCGAGAACTCATCGGACTTCGCGGGTGTGCTGACCATGCTTTATGCCGGTGACGTGCCGGTGGCCGGGCATTTCGGCCTCCGTACGGCGACCACGCTTGTAGGGTGGTTCCCCGCCTACGACACCGAGTTCGGCCGCTATTCGCCGGGCATCGTGCACCATCTCCAGATGGCCGAGGCCGCCGCGAACGCGGGGCTGCACATGGTGGACATGGGCAAGGGCGGCAAGGAGTACAAGGACTGGCTCAAGAGCGGCGTCCTGTACGTCGCGGAAGGCCGCATCTCGCGGCCGTCGCCGTCGGCGGCGGTCCACTGGATGGGCCGAACTCCTTTCAACAAGGCCCGAACAATTGTCATGGATCGGCCGTCTCTTTATAGGGCGGCCGACCGTGTGCTCAAGGGCTTCGGTCGGGTGCGCACCTCGATGCAACATCAGGAGCCATCCAATGCGGTAAGTCAGGAACCAACGGGAGCACGTTAGACCGCTCCCGGGCAAGACCCCCCGGCACAGCACCAACACCCTCACTCCACTGGATCCACCGATGCATCGTTCGCCGGTTTCACCGTTCCCGCAGCACCCGGGAAGGGTCCGTGCCCGGCGCGTGATGCGGGGTCCCGGAAGGAATTCCCTCGCTATGAGTCCCGAGATAACCAAGCACAACGGCAAGGTCCACTCCGCACCCCTGCGGTCGATGCCTCCGCCCTCCAGCTTCACGCCGGTCACTCCGCACCTGGCCATCTCCCCGACGGTCAGCGTGGTCGTGCCGGCGATGAACGAAGCCGAGAACCTGCCTCATGTGTTCGCCACCATCCCGCAGTGGGTGGACGAGATCGTGCTCGTCGACGGCAATTCCGTCGACGACACCGTGGCCGTCGCCAAGCGGCTGCGGCCCAACGTCAAAGTGGTGACCCAGAAGGGCAAGGGCAAGGGCGACGCCCTCGCCGCCGGTTTCGACGCGTGCACCAGCGACATCATCGTGATGATCGACGCCGACGGCTCCACCGACGGCCGCGAGATCATCAACTTCGTGGGCGCGCTGGTGACGGGCGCCGACTTCGTCAAGGGCTCGCGCTACGCCGCCGGCGGCGGCAGCGACGACCTGACGCTCAACCGCCGCCTCGGCAACAAGATCCTCACGGGGATCGTCAACGTGATGTACCGCACCCAGTACACCGACCTCTGCTATGGCTACAACGCGTTCTGGGCGCGCCACCTGGACGTGCTCGACCTCGACTGCGACGGCTTCGAGGTGGAGACCCTGATGAACGTGCGGGCCGCCAAGGCCGGGCTGAAGGTGCACGAGGTGCCGAGCCACGAGCGCAACCGCATCCACGGCGAGAGCAACCTGCACGTCGTACGGGACGGCTTCCGCGTGCTCAAGACCATCCTGAAGGAGTGGCGTCGCCAGCCCGCTCCCCCTCAGCCCGAGCCCACCGCCACTCCCGCCGCTGACCGAGGCGTCGCTTAAAAAAGGATCTCTGTGAACACGTCTGTTGTCATCTGCGTCTACACCGAGGAGCGGTGGGAGGACATCAGGCAGGCAGTCGAGTCGGTCGAGAACCAGACGCGCCCGGCACACGAGCTGATCCTGGTGGTCGATCACAACCCCGACCTGCATCTCAAGCTCAAGCGCGAGTACCCGCAGGCCATCGTGGTGGAGAACACGCACGAGCAGGGGTTGTCCGGTGGCAAGAACACCGGGGTGGCCACGGCCAACGGTGAGCTCGTCGCGTTCCTCGACGACGACGCCGTCGCCGATCCGGGGTGGCTGGAGGCTTTGGAGGAGGGCTTCCAGGAACCCGGTGTCGTGGGCGTGGGCGGCCGCACCGACCCCTTGTGGGCGTCGGGGCGGCGGCCCTCGTGGTTCCCGTACGAGTTCGACTGGACGGTCGGCTGCACCTACCGCGGCATGCCCGCGGTCAGGGCGCCGATCCGCAACGTCATGGGCGGCAACGCCGCCTTCCTGCGCGACGCGGTGTCCGAGGTGGGCGGTTTCCACAGCGGCATCGGCCGCAGCGTGCAGGGGCGCAAGTCGCGCCCGCTGGGGTGCGAGGAGACCGAGTTCTGCATCAGGCTCTCGCAGCGCAAGCCGGGCTCGGTCATGCTCTTCGAGCCGCGCGCGGTGATCGGGCACAAGGTGTCCAGGCAGCGTGAGCGGTTCGCGTACTTCAGGTCCAGGTGTTACGCGGAAGGGCTGTCGAAGGCGCTGGTGACCCGCGAGGTCGGCACCCAGGACGGGCTGTCGAGCGAGCGGGCGCACGCCATGAAGACGCTGCCGCTCGGCGCGCTGCGCGGGGTCGGCGAGGCCCTGCGCGGCGACCTGGGCGGGCTCGGCAGGGCCGCCGCCATCGTCATCGGGCTGGCCTGGACGACCTGGGGTTACGTCGTCGGTTCCGCACGGCTGAAGGTGGCCCAAGAGGGGGCACGGTCATGACCCGCGTACCGATTCTGATGTACCACTCGGTCACCGACACGCCCAACGACGACACCAGGCCGCACGCCGTGCGGCCGTCCGACCTGGCCGAGCAGCTCGCCTACCTGAAGGAGAGCGGCTTCACCCCGCTCACCCTGGGCGACCTGGTGGCCGCGCTCAACAAGAACAACGGCCGCTCGATGCCGGACAAGCCGATCGTGGTGACGTTCGACGACGGGTACGCCGACTTCCACAGCCACGCGCTGCCGCTGCTGGACCGCTACAACTTCCCGGCCACGGTCTTCCTGACCAGCGGCTGGGTCTCCGACGCGGGCAACGAGGCCGCGGGCCGGCCCCTGGACGACATGCTGTCCTGGGGCCAGGCCCGTGAGGCCGCCCAGACCGGCATCGAGATCGGCGGCCACAGCCACAGCCATCCGCAGCTCGACCAGCTCCGCATCGAGGACCTGCGGCAGGAGCTGCGCAAGAACAAGGGCCTGCTGGAGGAGAAGATCGGCGCGCCGGTCGCCACCATGGCCTACCCGTACGGGTACTCCAGCGCCCGCGTACGCCGTGAAGTGCGCAAAGCCGGATACTTCGCCGCTTGCGCCGTGAGCAACACGATCGCCGCCGATCGTCACGACATGCTCGCCATCCCCCGGTTGACGGTCGGCAAGGGCACGACCATCAACATGTTCAAGCGCGCCGTCGAAGGCACCGCCGTACCCCTCATCTACCTGCGCGAGCGCATCCTCACCAAGGGGTACGCGGTCGTGCGCAGGACGAGGTACGGGCTGCAGCGGGTGCGCGGAAATGTCTAGGGTCTGGGCGAGAGTCCTCACCGACCTGCGTAACCCGTTGTTCCGGCAGGGCTACGCGCTGATGGCCAACACGGTCATCACCGGCGTGCTCGGCATGGGCTACTGGCTGCTCGCCGCCCACTTCTACACGCCCGAGGAGTTCGGCCGCGGCCAGGCGGTGATCACCGCGATGCGGCTGTTCGCCTCGCTGACGGCGCTGGGCTTCGTGGGCGCGCTGGCCCGCTTCCTGCCGATCGCCGGCCGCCGCACGCCCGAGCTGATCCTGCGCGGGTACGGCCTGGCCGCCGCCACCGGCGGGGTCGCCGCGCTCGGCTTCCTGCTGACGCTGCCGTTGTGGGGCAAGACGTACTCGGTGCTCGCCGGGTTCGGGCCCGGCCTGTTCTTCCTGGCGTCCGTGGTGGTGTGGGCGGTCTTCACGCTCCAGGACGTCGTGCTGACCGGGCTGCGCAGGGCGCCGTTCGTGCCGCTGAACAACCTGGTCTTCGGCCTGGTCAAGATGGGCCTGCTGGTGGCGCTGGCCGGGGCGCTGCCCTCCGGCGGGATCTTCGTCTCGTGGGTCATCCCGACCGCGCTGGCGCTGATCCCGGTGCAGTGGCTGATCTTCGGCGTGGTCGTACGCCGGCACGTCCGCGAGTCGGACCCCGTGAAGGAGCCGCCCAGGCTGCGCGAGGTCGGCCGCTTCCTGGCCGGCGACTTCCCCGGCACGCTGTCCATCCTGGCCATCGTCTACCTGGTGCCCGTGGTGGTGGCGACGCAGGTGGGCGAGGCCACGTTCGGCCGCTTCTCGATGGCGCACACGCTGGCCAGCATGATCGAGCTGCTGGCCATGAACATGGCGGTGTCGCTGACCGTCGAAGGCTCCTTCGACCGGGCCGCGCTGGCGGAGAACTGCCGGCGGGCGCTGCGGCGGGCGTTCATGATCGTGGTGCCGATCATCACGGTCGCGGTGCTGGGTGCGCCGCTGATCCTGCGCATCTTCGGCTCCGAGTTCGCCGATGAGGGCACGTTGCTGCTGCGCCTGATGGCGCTGGCGGTGCTGCCCCGGGTGCTGATCGAGGTGTACCTGAGTGCGCTGCGCGCGCAGAGCCAGGCGCGGACGCTGGCCATCGTGCAGATCGGGCTCGCCGTTCTGGTGCTGGTGTCCACGTTGCTGCTTTTCCCGTACTTCGGGGTGAACGCGGTCGGGTACGGTCTGCTGTTCAGCGAGGTGCTCGTCGCACTTGTGATCTTTGGAAATCTTCGCAAGATTCTCAAAGTGGACGAAACTGGCCGGTCGCCTGTCACCCAGGGGTCGTCCGGGGCCGCATGATGGTCAACGTGAGGCAACGGGACGGCGATGGCAAGACCACGGGGACCACTTCCCCGGACGTTCGTGGTGACAAGGAGGAGTCGGACGTGCCCTTCGATCCGGACGCTACGGGAGTCATCCCGAAGCTGACGTTCGAGCCCCCGTCCGGCAAGGGCGCGAACGCGGCCGAGGAGGCCCCGAAGGGCGCCGAGACCGAGGGCACCGAGACCGAGGGCACCGAGGAGAAGGGCTCCACGGACAGGGGCTCTACGGACGAGGACGCTGCGGACAAGGGCGCTGCGGACGAGGGCGGCGCCGACGCGGAGACGACCACGGCCATCCGGCTCCCCCTCCCTCCGCCCGCCCCTGACACCACCTACACCGACACCGCCGACACCGACACCGCCGACACGAACCCGGCCGGCGTCAAACCCCCGGTCGTCGCGGAGCCCCCGAAGCCGCCCGCCTCCGGTGCGGGTGAGGAGGTCGGGGGGACGCAGCCCATGAAGGTGCAGCCCGCCACACCACCGAAGCCCGCCGACGCGCCCAAGCCCGCGGACGTGCCCAAGCCCTCTGACGCGCCCAGCACGACGAGCGCCACGACCGAAGGCGGCCCTTCCGACGTGCCGCCCGCCGGAGGGGCGGCTGTGCCGTCCGGCGGCGCGCCGGCAGCCTCCCAGGCACCTGCTGGGGCGCGGACTCTGGCGGACCTCGTGCAGCCGATGACCGTCCCTGGGCCGCCCGGTGGCGGGGTGGCGGTGCAGAGCCCGCCGGTCAGCAGTCCGCCGCTTCCTCAGCAGGCGCCCTACGGCGGGCCCCAGCGGCAGCAGGCGCCCAAGAAGGGGATCGGGGCGCGGCTGGGGGCGCTGGTCGCCAGCGCGCCCAAGTGGCTGCCCGTCCTGCTGGTCCTTGAGGGCCTGGTCATGTACGTCCTTGCGCTCAAGGTGCCCCCTGGGCCTTGGCGTGGGGTCGATCCCGCCGACATCGACGGGCTCGGACTGATCTCGGCGTTGCCGGCGACGGCGTTCATCGCCATCCTGATCATGCTCGTGTCGTTCTTCGTCACGGTCTCCCAGAGCACCGACCGCAAGTTCCTGCTGCTGTTCCAGATCGCCGCCATCACGTTCGCCCTGCACGGCGCGGGCGCGCTGGTGGCCGATGAGCCGCGCTTCCCCACGGCGTACATCCACGCCGGTTTCGTGGAGTTCATCGGCAGGACCGGCGAGACCGCGATCAACATCGACGCCCGCATGGGCTGGCCGGGCTTCTTCGCGCTGTTCGCCTTCGTGACGAAGGCGGCCGGCATCAGCGACATGACGACGATCCTGCAGTGGACGCCGCTGCTGTCGAACCTGCTCTACCTGCTGCCGTTCGTGCTGATCCTGCGCCAGGTGGTGGCGACGACGCGGGCCAGGTGGTTCGCGGCGCTGCTGTTCGTGCTGGTGCAGTGGATCGGCCAGGACTACTTCTCCCCGCAGGGCTTCACGTTCGCCCTCTATCTGGCGTTCGTGGCGATCCTGCTGCGCTGGTTCGGCCGGGTGGAGCAGCGGACGAAGCCGGTGCCGCCCAAGGGCCTGCGCAAGTGGATCGGCAAGCTGGACGCGATGACGCCGGGCGAGCTGGCCAACACCGGCACGTTCCGCGCCGACAAGCTGCTGATGCTGATGATGCTCATCGCGCTGTTCCTGGCGTCGGTGGCCTCGCATCAGATCACGCCGTTCATGATGCTGGGCGTGGTGACGGCGTTCCTGCTGTTCAAGCGGACGACGCTGACGTGGGCGCTGCCGTTCTTCCTCGGCCTGATCGTGCTGGCCTGGATCAGCTACATGACGGTCGGCTTCTGGGCCAGCCAGATCGACACGATCTTCGGCGGCCTCGGCAACATCCTGCAGAACCTGCGCAGCAACACCGGCGACCGCATCGAGGGCACGGACCCGGCGCACGCGATGGTGCTGCAGGCCCGTCTCGGCATCCTCGCGGTGATCCTGGCCTGCGCGGCGGCCGGGTTGTTCCGCCGGCTGCGGCGCGGGGTGTTCGACCGCTCCGCGCTGATCCTGCTCTGCGTGCCGGTGCTGGCGCTCGGCCTGCAGAGCTACGGCGGCGAGATCGGGCTGCGCATCTACATGTTCGCGCTGCCGGGCGCGTGCCTGCTGGCCGCGTACGCGTTCTTCCCGAACCTGCCGGCCGACAGCGCGGACGTACGCGAGGAGACGGTGCCGCTGCGCAGGCGGAACGTGCGCTTCGACCCGCAGCTCACCAAGCGGATCTCGCTGGTGCTGGCGGCCTGCTTCGCGGTGGTGTTCGCGATGGCCTTCCTGCTGGCCAGGTACGGCAACGAGAAGTTCGAGCGGGTCACCACCGGCGAGGTGGCGGCGCTGCACTACGTCTACGACCACGACAAGCCGAGCGCCCGCGTGCTCTACCTGGTGCCGAAGGAGGGCCCCGAGGTCACGCCGACGCTGCCGTGGGGCGAGCGGGACATCGAGCGGGTGAGCTTCTCCGAGCAGGCGCTGGTGTTCAAGGACCCGTCCAAGATCGATAACGCGGTGGCGAAGCTGAAGAGCGCGCCGCGTAACTCGTACCTGATGGTGAGCCGGGGCCAGGTGAGCTACCTGCAGCTCAACGAGGGCTTCCCGGCCGACTGGGGCGAACGGTTCCGCGCGGCCCTGGACAGGTCACCCGACGTCAAGCGGGTCTACGCCAACCAGGACGCGGCCCTCTACACGTGGAAGAAGTTCGTCAGAGGCACGGAGATCCCGGAGCCGAACCCGTACGAGGGCAGGGGCGACCCGACCTCGCCGTGGACGCCGGTGGGCATCGCCGCGCTGGCCGTGACGTGGGTGGCGCTCTTCAGCTACGAGATCATCCGCCTCAACGGCCCGAACCGGGCGCCGCGGGCCCGCAGACGCCTGCTGTTCCTGGCCGTGCCGGCGTTCGCGGTCGCGCTGGCGGTGATCGTGGAGAGATTCCTCTACATCGCGGCGAACAACTGAGCGGCGTAGTACCTGAGGGGTACGTTCCTGGTCCACTCCGTGGCGTGACGACGATGACGGGAGGCGCTTCGTAGCTTCGGCTGCATGCGCTTCCCGTTTCGCCGCAGCCTGCTCATCGCGTCTCTGGCGGTCTCCTTAGCGGCCCCGCTGTCCGGTGCCGAGGTTCCCGCTCCCGAGCCCGTCCAGCCGCCTTCAGGGCTGTCCGAGGCCCGTTACGCCGCCGTCCGGCAGGGCATCGTGGCGGCCGAGCGGACGGCGGCCGCGCACGGGCACCGGCGCCGTGCGGAGGTGCTGCGGGCGATGGCCGATCCCGCGCGGCGGTTCCTGTTCTTCGACGGGCGGGACGGCGGCAGGGCGGCGGAGGTGTTCGGCGATCCGGCCACGGCAGAGCGGGTCGCGGTCCTGGTGCCGGGCTCCGACACGAGCCTCGACCGGTACGGGCGGCTGCGTTCCGGCGCTTCCGCCCTGCATGAGGAGCTGGGCGGGCGGGCGGCGGTGGTCGCGTGGCTGGGGTACCGGACGCCCGGCACGTACGAGGCCGCTCTGCTCACCCCCGACCGGGCCGACGCGGCGGCGCCTGCCCTGCGGGCCCTGGTGGACGAGCTGGGGCCTGCCCGGGTCTCGCTGCTGTGCCACTCGTACGGCGCCGTGGTGTGCGGGCGGGCCGCGCCTGATCTGGGCGGGGTGGCGAGCATCGTCCTGTTCGGTGCTCCCGGCACCGGCACCGCCGGCCCGCTGCGCACCCAGGCCCCGGTGTGGGCGGCCAGGGCCGGCGGCGACTGGATCGCGCGCGTGCCGCACGCCCGGTTCGAGCTGCCGTTCGTCACGCTGGGCCTGGGACTCGACCCGGTCGATCCGGCGGCCGGGACGCGCGTCTTCCCCGCCGGGGACGGCGGGCACAGCGACTACCTGCGGCCCGGCTCCCCGGCGCTGCGCGCCATCGCGCGGATCGTCTCCGGCGATGCGTGAGCTCCTCGAGCGCGTCGAGCGCGCCACCCCGGCGGACCGGGACCGGGCGGTGGACGGGCTGCGCGCACTCGCCATCGGCGGCGTGGTGCTCGGCCACTGGATGGTGACGGCCCTGGTCGCCGACTCCGGCACGCTGCGCGGCGCGAGCCCGCTGAGGGCGCTGCCGCAGCTGGCGCCGGTGTCCTGGCTGTTCCAGACGCTGTCGGTGTTCTTCCTGGTGGGCGGGCTGGTGGCGGCGCGCGGCCGGGCCCGCTCCGCCGAGCGCTACCGCGTGTGGCTCGGCCTGCGGCTGGCGCGCCTGTTCGGGCCGGTCGTCACCGTGGTCGCCGTGTGGACGGTGGCCGCCGTGACCATGCTGGCCTCTGGCGTCTCCCTGAACGTCGTGCTCACCCTGGCCAGGCTGGTCTGGTCGCCGCTGTGGTTCCTGCTGGTCTTCGCGGCACTCACGGCCCTGACCCCCCTGGTCACCAAGTCGGTCTCGGCCAGGACCGCCACGGCACCGGCCCGGCAGACCCCCGCCCCGACCACGTCGGCATCGGCGCGGCGGGCGCCCGCCGTCACCGTGGCGGCGCTGGTGGTCGTGGTCGCGCTGGTCGATCTGGGCCGGTTCTGGGCGGGTGGGCCTGGGTGGCTCGGGTGGGTGAACGTGGTGGCGGGGTGGTTGGTGCCGTACTGCCTCGGGGCGTCCTGGGCGGGTGGGATGCCGTCCCGGCGTACGGGGTGGGTGCTGTTGCTGGGCGGCATCGGCGGCACCGCTGCCCTCGTGCTCGCCGCCGGTTATCCGGCCTCGATGGTGGGTGTGCCGGGGGCGGCGGTGTCCAACCTCGATCCGCCCACGCTGGCCGTCGTCATGTTCGGGCTGGCGCAGTGCGGGGCGGCGCGGCTGCTGGCCGATCCGTTACGCCGGGCGCTGCGCCGCCCCCTGGCCTGGGCCGCCGTAGCCGTGGTGAACGTGCACGCGATCACGATCTTCCTGTGGCACCAGACCGCGATGATCGCCGTGACGGCGCTCGGCCTGCTGTCCGGCCGGGTGCTGCCCGGCCTGCACACCGCCCCTGAGTCGGCGGCCTGGGTGGCAGCCAGGCCGGCCTGGCTGCCGGCGTTCGGGGCGGTGCTGGTGGCGTGCTGCGCGCTCGCGGGGGTCAGGCGCCGCCGCGCCCCGACCACTTGATCTCGTACGGCCGCAGGCTGACCTGACGCCCGTCCACGGTGGCCGTGACGCTCCGGTCGCTGGTGTTGACCATGACGAGCTGCTGTTCCTGCCCGATCGCCTTGACCTTCGGGTCGGACGAGCTCACCGCCTCGGCCTTCACCCCGGCGGGGAACCACCGGGTGAAGCCGCTGAGCAGCCCCGCCATCGGCATCTCACCGCCGACCTTGGGCGCCCATAGGCAGCCGGGGCACTCGCCCTCGCCGTCCTGCTGGGGGTTCCAGTAGAGGGCGGTGGTGACGCCGCTCTTGACGAACTCCATCAGCGCGCTCGCCTGCACGGCCGTGCGCTTGTCCTCGCTCCACCCGGAGTTCTCCGGCTCGACGTACCACTCGGCCCACCACACGGGCTTGTCGCCGCTCTTCTGCCGCAGCCAGGTGGTGATCGCGCTGAACTTGGCCTGCGCGCTGAAGTCGTCGGGCACGTTGCCCTTGTCGCCGGTCATCGAGGCGCCGTCGACCACGATGAAGTCGGCGCCCTTGTTGTGCTCGATCCAGTATTGGATGGCGTCGAGCGCCCGCTGGTCGACGGTGCCCCAGGGCCCGGTCAGCTCCGACGGCCCGGTGCCCGACAGGGTGCCGATCGGCACGTAGGGCCCGCCGACCTTGATCTCGGGATCGACCTTCTTCAGCGCGTCGTAGACCTTGTTGTACAGCTCGGTGTAGCCCTCGGCGTCCCAGCGGTTGGTGTCGGCGTTCCAGAAGCCCTTGAACTCGTTCCAGACCATGTAGTGCTTGACCGTCGGGTACTGCTTGGCCACCCGCGCGGCGAGGTTGGCGAAGTCGTCGAAGTGCTCCTTCTTGGGCGCGACCGTGTGGTTCTTGCTCCAGTCGGTGCGGCCGGCCTGCCCGCCCTTCATCCAGTCGGGGGCGCAGCACAGCGTGATGATCGGCATCGCTCGCGAGGACGCCATGAACGTCAGCCGCCGGTCGAGGTCGCGGAAGTTGAACTGTCCCGGGCTCGGCTCGGGGTTGCCCACGCCCCAGCCCATGATGTGCTGGTTCTGCAGCATGGGGACCCGGCCGAGCACGCCTTTCGCCTGCTCGGCGACGTGCTCCGGCTCGTTGTCGGCGCTGAACTGGGTGTGGGTGACGCCCCAGCGCGGCCACTTGTCGAACGCGGGCGGCGCTTCCAGCGTGGGGGCGGGCTGGGTGGGCACGGACGTGGCGACGTCGCTGCCCTTGAACTCGCTGCGGGTCTGAGTGCGGATGGCGGCGTAGATCATGATGCCCGCCACCAGCACGACCGCGAGCGCGCCCGCCCCGAGCGCGATCGGCCACGGCGATCGCCTGCGCGCGTGTCGGCCGTCGGTCGGAATCACTGAACGCTCCTCATCCTCGCGAGATGGTAGGGGGAACAACGAACCTACAAGGTCCGGAAAGTGACGAGGGCCGGGCAGCGTGCCCGGCCCTCCTCACGGTAGTGGTCCCGCTTGCGAGGCGCTTGCCGTTGATCCGGACTCGTCAGCCGACGTTCGGTGGGCGCTGCCCGGTGACGGGTCCCGGCACGCCGGCGTACCGGTACGGCACGGGCTGCCGGCCCGGCTGCACGACGAGGAGGGTGCCTGGGGTGTCGGCGTAGAAGGCGCTCTCGACGGCGGCGGCGACGTCGTCGGCCGTGAGCAGGGGGAAGCCGGCGTTGGCGAACAGCTCGCGCGCGTCGGCCACGAGCGGCGTGTCGGTGAAGCCGGGGCAGACCGCGCCGATGCGGATGTTCTGGGCGGCCAGCGGCTCGGCCAGCGCCCTGACCAGGCCCACCACCGCGTGCTTGGTCATCGTGTAGACGGGGTCGCCGGCGAAGCCCACGAGCCCGGCCAGCGAGGCGGTGACCACGATGGCGCCGCCGCCCGAGCGGACGAGCAGCGGCACGCCGGCCCGCACGCCGAACACCACGCCGTCCACGTTGACCCCGACCACCTTGCGGTACCGCTCGGCGTCGAAGTCCGCGAAGTCCACTTTGCCGGTGATGCCGGCGTTGAGGTGCACGAGGTCGAGCCGGCCGTAGCGGCGCTCGGCCAGCGCGATGGCCTCAAGCGACGCCTCCTCCTGGCTGACGTCGGCGGCCAGCCAGGCGCCGTCGACCTCCTTGGCCAGCCGCTCCACGCCCTCGGCGTCGAGGTCGACCAGGACGCAGCGGGCGCCGCCCGACGCCAGGCGCCGCGCGACGGCGGCCCCGATGCCGCTCGCCGCTCCGGTGATCAGTGCAACAGTGCTCATGACGCTCCTTGCCTGGGGAGTCGAGGCGCTCAGTGCTGGTCGAGCATGCGATGGGCGCGCGAGATCAACGTGGGCACGGCCGCGCCGATGCGGTCGAAGCCCTCTCCAACGGTCTTACCCTGACGGAAGCGCGCGTGGATACCCTCCACGATGACGGCGAGCTTGAAATTGCCGAACGCCACATAGAACCCCAGATCGGATATCTCGCGACCCGACACCTTGGCGTAGTGTGCGGCGAACTCCGCCGCGTTCATGAACCCCGGCGCCACCGTCACGTCACCGGCCACGGGGATGCGCGCCCGCTCCTCGTCGTCCCTGTCATGCCAGTACGTCAGCGTGAGCCCCAGATCGGCCAAGGGGTCACCGAGCGTGGACATCTCCCAGTCGACCACCGCCGCGATCTCCAGGTCGCCGAGCCGCAGCAGCGTGTTGTCCAGCCGGTAGTCGCCGTGGACCAGCGTGCCGGGCGCCTCGGCGGGCAGCCGCGCGCGCAGCCGCTCGACCAGGCGGTAGTAGTCGGGCAGGTCGGCCGTCTTCGAGCGCTCCCACTGCTGGCACCAGCGGTCGAGCTGCCTGGCCAGGTAGCCCTCCGGCCGCCCGAAGTCGCCGAGGCCGACCTCCCTGTAGTCGACGGCGTGGATGGCGGCGAGCACCTCGGCCAGCCGCTCCGACAGCCGCTGGACGCGCCCGGGCGCCGGGTCGCCGAGCTCGTGGCGGGTGCGTACGGCGGCGCCCTCGACGTACCCCATGAGGTAGAACGGCGCCCCGATCACGTCCTCGTCGGCGCAGAACGCGACCGGCTCCGGCACCGGGACGGGCGTCGGCGCGAGCGCCGAGATGACCCGCCACTCGCGGCGCATGTCGTGGGCGGTGGGGAGCACGTGACCGAGGGGCGGCCGGCGCAGCACCAGCCGGCGTCCCGGGGCCTCGACGAGGTAGGTGAGATTGGACCTGCCGCCCGAGATGAGCGAGACGGAGCCGGGCTCGCCGGCGTCGGGCACGTTCCGGCCCATCCAGGCGACCAGACGGGGGTGGTCGATGCCGGGCACGGTCCCAGATGCGGTCATGAACACACATTAGAACGTCACTCGGTCCTGAGCGCTAGCTGGGAATCTTGTAACGTTCCGAAGCTGCGGCGATTGCAGGGGGCGCGATCCTTTACTCTGGGTAATACACCCCTGCCACATGCTGGACAGAGTGCATGCCGACAGTAGGAGCCCATGCGCGTCACCCTTGCCCTGCCTCGTGAACTGGGTCAGCCGGAAGTGACCCGATGGCGTGCCCTGCAGGAAGCGGACACCGCCTTCGATAACCCCTTCCTATCCCCAGAATTCACCCTCATTGTGGGCGAACTCCGAGACGTCGTACGTGTCGCCGTCATTTACGACGGCCCGGAAATAGTGGGATTTTTCCCCTTCGAACGGCATCCGCTCGGCATCGGGAGACCCGTGGCCGCCGGGCTCACCGACGCCCAGGGCCTGGTCTACGCGAAGGACGTCGAGATCGACCCGATGCGGCTGATCAAGGAGTGCGGGCTCTCGGTCTACGAGTTCGACCACCTGGTCGGCGGGCAGCCGCTGCTCAACGCGCGCGCCGAGCGGCACCCCTCGCCGATCATCGACCTGCGCGAGGGCTGGGAGCCCTACACCGAGACACTGAAGAAGCAGTCCGGCAAGACCTACAAGTCCACCCTGGCCAAGTCGCGCAAGCTGCAGCGCGAGATGGGCACGCTGCGTCACGACTACGCGACCACCGACCTCGCGCCGCTGCGCACGCTGCTGGGCTGGAAGACCGACCAATACCGGCGCACCGGGCGCACCGACAGGTTCGCCCACAAGTGGATCGTCGAGCTGGTCGAGCGGCTGCTGGCCACCCGCACCGAGACGTTCGCCGGGGTGCTCGACATGGTCTACGTCGACGACCGGCCGGTGGCGGGGCACTTCGGGGTGCGCACCCGCACCACGCTGGCCGGCTGGTTCCCCGCCTACGACACCGCGTTCGCGAAATACTCCCCCGGGCTCATTCACCACCTGGCGATGGCCGAGCGCGCCGCCGCCGACGGCGTCCAGATCATCGACATGGGCCGGGGCCAGAAGGAGTACAAGGACAAGCTCAAGAACGGCCAGCTTGAGGTGGCCGAGGGCCGGGTGGCCAGGGCCGGCGTGGCGGCGGGCGTCCACTGGATGATGCGGGTGCCGGTGCGCAAGACCAGAGCCACGGTGATGGCCAATCCGGTGCTGCTCAAAACCGCCGACAAAGCGTTGAAAACGTACGGGAGACTGCGTACTGTCCTACAAGGGTGAAACGCATCGCAGAGCGCACAGGCCGTCACTGTCTGTCGCTTCCGTCCAACCGGCTGGGGCTCTACCTCGCGCTGCGTCACTGGTGCACGCCCGGCCAGCGGCTGCTGATGTCACCCGTCTCGGCGGACGAGATCCTCTTCCTCGTGCTGGCGGCCGGCCTGCTCCCGGTGATCGCGCCGCTGTCACCTCGTGACGGCAACATCGACACCTCGCGCGTCGACCTCGCCGGCGTGGACGCGGTGCTGACCACCAACCTGTACGGCCTGCCCGACGACGTCCCCGCCTTCGCCGGGAAGATCCTCATCGAGGACGTCGCCCACGCCATGGAGACCGACCTCGGGGGCCGCCCGCTCGGCACGTTCGGGCAGGCCGGGGTCTTCAGCCTGTCGAAGCACCCGTCAGCCGGCTCGGGCGGCGTGCTGGCCGTCGAGCACGAGTCCGACCTCAAGGCGCTCACCCGCGCCCGCGACGCGCTGCTCGCCCCAGGCTCGCTGCGCGCCGACATGCTGAGCGTGGCCACCTCCATGGCCCGCCAGGCGGCGCTCAAGCTCGACCTCGTACGCCCCGCGCTCGCGCTCGCCCGCCGCCTCGGCCTGATGGAGCCGCGCGACGGCTACCGCATCCCGCTCGCCGCCGACCGGCTCAAGGAGGCGCTCAAGCAGGTGCCCGTGCTGCCGCCCTTCGACCCGTGGGTCCGCGCCGACCTGCATCACTACCGGGCGCGCAGGAGCCGTCTGGCGCGCTGGTACCAGGCCAGGCGGGTGGAGCGGGTGCCGCGCGACCGCGCGCGCCGGCTGGCGGGCGTGCAGCGCCTGGCCGAGCTGCCCACCGTCGTGCCCGCCGTGCTCGACGACCTGTCCAGGCCGCTGTTCCGGGTGCCGCTGCTGGTGCGCGACCGCGACGCGGCGATCGCCGAGCTGGAGCGGCGCGGGGTCTCGACCGGCTACCTGTACGACCCGCCGTACGACGACTACGCCCCCGGCTTCACCGACCCCTCCCCCGACCCGCTGCCCGCGCGCTGGTGGGCCCGTCACGTGCTGCCCGTCGACCCGATGTACACCTTCCGCTCGCTGCCCGTCCTCAGCCGGCTGGAGCCACCGGAGCGCGGCCCGCACGGCTGACCTGCTCAACCGGCGTCGCGGATCAGCCCGGCGATGATCCGGCAGCCGCGCCGCACGTCGGCCAGCGACGCGGAGCCGTACCCGATGACCAGGCCGTGCAGGCGGGGCTCCGCGTGGTGGTGGCGGAGGGTGGAGTCGAGCAGCACCCCGCGCCGCGCCGCCCGCTCGATCACCACGGGCACCAGGTCGGGCGGCAGCTCGGCGAGCACGTGCAGGCCCGCCGTGTCGCCGCGCAGGCGGCAGAACGGGCCGAGCAGCTCCACCACGGCGGCGCGGCGGCGGGCGTACTCCAGGCGCATCCTGCGCAGGTGGCGGTCGAGGTCGCCGCGCTCGATCAGGGTCGCCACCGCCTGCTGGACGGGGCCGCTGGTGCGGTCGGCCACCGCCACGCGCAGCGCGGCCACCTCGGCGAGCAGCTCAGGGGTGCCGACCAGCCAGCCCACTCCGACGTCGGGCGCCAGCGTCTTCGACAGCGTGCCGAGCAGCACGACGCGGGCCGGGTCGAGGCCGTAGAGTGCGGGCAGCGGGGCCACGTCGTAGCGGAACTCGGCGTCGTAGTCGTCCTCGACGATCGTCGCGCCCGTGCGCCTCGCCCAGGCGAGCAGCCGTTCCCTGCGCGGGATCGGCAGGCGGCCGCCCAGCGGATATTGATGCGCGGGGGTGGTGTAGAGCAGGCGCAGGTCCGTGGGCAGGCGATCGACGATCACGCCGTCCTCGTCCACCCGGCACGGCACCACCTCGGCGCCCCTGGAGCCGAAGATCACCCGAGCCGCCGGGTAGCCGGGGTCCTCCACGCCGGCCTTCGTCCCGGGCTTCAGGAGGATGCGCGCGACCAGGTCGAGCCCGTTGCCGGTGCCCCTGGTGACCAGGACGTTCTCCGGGCCGACGACCATGCCTCTGGCCCGCCTGAGGTGCTCGGCGAGCAGCTCGCGCAGGCGCGGCAGGCCGTACGGGTCGGGCGAGGCGCTCGGCGGCAGGTCGGCGGCCTTGCGCCAGGCGCGCTTCCACGCCGCCTGGTCGTAGTCGCGCACCCAGGGGCTGCCGGGCGTGAGGTCGATCGCGCCGTCCGGAGGCGGCGGCGCGGCCGGCACGTGAGGACGCTCGACCGGTCCCGCCTCCTGCGGAACTCCAGGGGTGAGGTCGGCCACGAAGGTGCCGGAGCCGTGCCGGCCGTCCAGCCAGCCCTCCGCGTAGAGCTGCTGGTACGCCTCCGTCACCACCGTCCTGCTCACCCCGAGCTGCACGGCCAGCGCACGGGTGGACGGCAGCCGCTCACCGGGCGCCAGCGCGCCGTCCAGCATGGCCCGGCGCAGCCGCCCGGCGAGCTGGGCGGTCAGCGGCTCGGCCGACGTGCGGGAGAGGGAGAGCGGCAGGTCAACGGGCGTACGCATGCAAGTGGTCTCTAGGAAGGCGGCGATAGTGGCCCTACAGCGTAGGTCCACTTCGTGGTTACGGTCGAATCATGCTCTCCACCACTCCGCGGACCACGCTCGGGCGCTCCAAGGAGCGCGGCAGCACCGACAGGAACGACCTGTACGAGGTGCTCGACACCGGCCTGATCTGTCACCTCGGCGTGATCGTGAACGGCCACCCGATGGTGGTGCCCACCGGCTACGGCCGCATCGGCGACACCCTCTACCTGCACGGCTCCACCGGCGCGACCTCGCTGCGGGCGGGCGAGGGCGGGGAGGTCTGCGTCACGGTGACCCACCTCGACGGCATCGTGCTGGCCCGCTCGATCTTCCACCACTCGGTCAACTACCGCTCGGCGATCATCTACGGCCGGGCCAGGCCGGTGACGGACCCCGACGAGCGCGTGGAGGGCCTGCGCGCCCTGTCGGAGCGGCTCGCGCCCGGCCAGTGGGACTACGTCCGCCGCCCCTCGCGCAAGGAGCTGGCCGCGACCGCCGTCCTCGCGCTGTCGCTGGAGGAGGCGTCGGTGAAGATGCGCAGCGGCGGGCCGAAGGACGAGGAGGAGGACTACGCGCTGCCGGTGTGGGCCGGCGTGCTGCCGCTGGTCACCTCGTGGGGCGAACCCGAGCCGGATTCGGTGCTCCCAGAAGGTATCGCCACGCCTGTTCACATCCTCCATCGGGAGTAGTTCCATAATTCCGGAACCACCTGGCAAACCAGACCCCTTGATCACACGTCTCATCAGGTGGGCCGGCTCCTGATGGGAGAGGCATATGGAGTGGAGCGCTCCCGGTTATACAGAGGTCAAGCAGCTCGGGGCGGGTGCCAGCGGGCGCGTCGCGCTGGCCGTGCACGACGACACCGGGCTCGAAGTAGCGATCAAATATCTGTCCCACGACCTGCTGCGCGATCCCGCGGCGCTGGCCAGGTTCCAGTCCGAGGCGCGGCTGCTCACCACGCTGCGCGATCCCCACATCGCCACGATGTGGGAGTACGTCCAGGACGCCGGCGGCGCCGCCATCGTCATGGAACTCGTCAACGGCGTCTCCCTACGCGCCCTGTTACGCGAGAACGGCACCACCGAGCCGGAGGCGGCACTGGTCGTGCTGAAGGGCTCGCTGCTCGGCCTGGCCAAGGCGCACGCGCTGGGGCTCGTGCACCGGGACTACAAGCCGGAGAACGTGATCGTCCGCGACGACGGCGTCAGCAAGCTCGTCGACTTCGGCATCGCGGTCCGCCAGGGCAGCGCGACCAGGGCGGAGGGGACGCCGCCGTACATGGCGCCCGAGCTGTGGGAGAACGGGCCCGCCTCGCCCGCCACCGACGTGTACGCCGCCACCGCCGTCTTCTTCGAGTGCCTGACCGGGCACCGCCCCTACCGCTCGACCGAGCCGAGCGTCCTCGGCTACCAGCACCTCCACGCCCCCGTGCCCTTCCACGACGCTCCCGAGCCGGTGCGCGAGCTGATCAGGCGCGGGCTGGCCAAGGACCCGGCGCGGCGGCCGGGCAGCGCCCTGGAGTTCGTGGCCCAACTGGAGGCCACGGCGCGGGCGGCGTACGGGGAGGACTGGGAGGAGCGCGGCAGGCGGCGGCTGGCCGCGCTCGTGGCCCTGCTCGCGCTGCTGCTGCCCAGACCGCAGGCGTCCACGCCCGAGGTGACGACCTCGCTGGCGCGGACCGTCTTCCGCGGCATGCGGTCGAACGCGCGGCGGCTGACGATGGGCGGCGCGATCGCCGCCGCGGCGGCCGTGGCGGTCGTGGTCGTGCTCATCAACCGGCAGCCACCGGTCGAGGAGGCGGCGGGGGCGGCGGCGGTCGTACCGCCGAGTCAGGTCGCGACGGAGCCCGCCACCGGGCCGCCCGCGACACCTGCCGAGACCGAGCCGACGCCGGAGCCGACGCCTGAACCGACGCCTGAACCGACCAGCCCGGAACCCGAGGCGACGCCGCAGGTCGTGCCACAGGGCTCGCCGGAGGCCGGCGAGCCGGAACGGGCCAGGCCCACGCGGAGCGCCCGCGTCCCGGAACCGGACGACGCGCGGCCCACGCGCCCGTCGTCCTCCGCCCCCACCGGCACCAGGACGACCGAGCCCACCGTCACGCCCACACCCACCCCCACTCCTACGCCCACACCCACACCCACGCCCACACCCACACCCACTCCTACGCCGACCCCGACGGAGACCGGCGAGCCCGTCACCTCCGTGCAGGCCGTGTCACTCGGCCGGATCACGGTCGGCTCGGACGGCGTCGCCCGCAGCACGCTCTCCCTCCGCACGAGCGGCGAGGGCCGCGTCACCGCCACCGCCGCCTGGACGGCCGCCGGCGAGGACGGGCGGACCCAGCGTGTCAGGCTCAGCGGCGCGCGCACCTACACCCGCCCGCTGACCTGGTCGATGGGCGAGCGCCCGTGCGGTGAGAGGGTCTCCCTGGCCGTCACCACCTCGCCCGCCGCTCCCGGAGGTCCCGCGACGGCGACGGTGTCCGTGCCGCCCTGCCCGACCCGGGTGACCGCGCTGAACGTCGCGCTCAACCTCCCCGCCGCGCCCGCGCGCACCGCCACGGCCCGGGTCAGGGTCACGGCGAGCGGCACGGGCGTGATCCCGGTGCAGGCCGGGTTCGCGGTGGACGGGGAGCCGATGGGAACGCGGAGCGCGCGGTTGTCGGGACGCACGTCCTACGCCGAGTCGTTCGCCCTCGCCCTGCGCTCCCGTCCCTGCGGGTCCACGCTGTCGGTCCAGGTGAGCGCGGGCGGCAGGACCGACACCGCCCGGATCGCGGTGCCCTGTCCCCCGCAGGTGCGCCGCGTGGCCATCGTGGCGGCGGGCGCGGACGGCGGCCTGCGCGCGCAGGTCAGGGTGACCACCGCGAACACCCGGCCGGTACGGCTGACGGTCAGGTTCGCGGCCGGTGAGGGCGGCGGCGCGCAGACGGTCACGCTGTCGGGCGCGACCTCCTACAGCCGGTCCTTCAGTCACCCGGTCAAGCTGCCCTGCGGCACGCGCTGGTCGATCACGGCCGTCACCGCTCCGGCGGCGGCGGGCGGCGCGGCCACCCGTAGCGGCAGCACACCGCCCTGCCCCAGGGAGGAGGAGCCAGAGCCGCAGTCCTCCCCCGTACCGCAGGACAGCCCGTCCAAGGAGCAGCCGCCGGCCGAGCGGACCCCCTCGGAGGAGGCCCGTCCCAGGTGAACGCGGTCGCGGGCGGCTGCGTGAGCGCCGCCGCCCGCCGCGCGCGATCCGGCGGTCAAGGCATGATCAAGTGATATTTCTCCGCATGTCTGGATTTAGGTAGCGGGATAGTGCTCGCTTCTGGTTAAGCTACGGTCCGTTTGATGAGGGTGGGGGCCCAACAGACTCCAGAGGAGACCGTTATGCACGGTGATGGGCCATGGGGGGTCCCCGGGTACACGGAGGTGCGCGAGCTGGGCTCGGGCGCCGCCGGCCGGGTGGTCCTCGCCAGGCGCGATTACGACGGCGTCGAGGTGGCCATCAAGTACCTCAGCGACGAGCTGAGGTCGGACGTCTCGTTCGTCGCCAGGTTCCGGCATGAGGCGCGGCTGCTGGCCACGGTGCAGAGCGCGTACCACGCCAGGCTGATCGACTACGTCGAGTCCGGTCACGGCGCGGCGATCGTCATGGAGCTGATCGACGGCGCCTCGCTGCGCGAGCTGATCAGGGCCGAGGGGCCGACGGGGCCCGAGGCGGCGCTGACCGTGCTCAAGGGCTCGCTGCGCGGCCTGTCGTCGGCGCACACGATCGGCATCGTGCACCGCGACTTCAAGCCCGAGAACGTCATGGTGCAGCGCGACGGCACCAGCAAGCTCGTGGACTTCGGCATCGCGGTCAGAGTCGGCGAGGGGGCGAGCGCGGCGGGGACGCCGCCGTACATGGCGCCCGAGCAGTGGGCGGGCACCCCGGCGAGCCCCGCGACCGACGTGTACGCCGCCACCGTCGTCTTCTTCGAGTGCCTGACCGGCAACCGGCCCTTCCGCGCCCAGAACGTCGCGGCCCTGGCCCGCCAGCACCAGAGCGCCGCCCCGCCCGTGGGCGACGTGCCCGAGCCGCTGCGCGGGCTGGTCGAGCGCGGCCTGGCCAAGCGGGCGGACGACCGTCCCGCGTCGGCGCAGGCGTTCCTGGCCGAGCTTGAGGAGATCGCGGCGGCCGCGTACGGACCCGACTGGGAGGAGCGGGGCCGCCGCCGCCTGGCCGCCCTGGCCGGCGCGCTGGTGCCGCTCTTCCCGACGGCGCCGGCCGACGAGCCGGCGCAGGCCGACACCTCGCTCGCCGAGACGCGTTTCCCCGAGCCGAAGGGCCTGCTCAGCAAGCTGCCCGCCAAGATCGCGGTCGCCGTGGTCGGCGTGGGCGTGATCGTGGGCGCCGTGGTGTTCGCGGTCGGGAACAGGTCGGACGAGACCGTGCTGCAGGCGCAGACCACGGAGGTCACGCCGACCGCGGCCGAGCCGGGCACGCCGGAGCCGGTGGAGACGGAGCCCGAGGAGGAGCCGAGCGAGCCGGAGGAGCCCGAGGAGGCGCCGCCCACGTTCGCGGAGGAGACGCCGGCGACCGTCCCGACGGTGACGCGGACCCAGGCGCCGCCGGTGGTGCGGCCCACCAGGACGCCGAAGGCGACCCCGACCCGGACGCGGCCGACCCGCCGCCCGGTCAGGACGCCCGCTCCGAAGCCCACGCCGACGAGCACGCCGACCGACGAGCCGGAAGAGCCCGACGAGCCGCGGATGACCGGCGACATCGACGATCCCAGGGGCGTCACGCCGGAGAGCACGCCCACGCGGACGTCGAGGCCCGCCCCGACGATCAACCCGCCGACCCGCGACCCCGACCGGCCCACCGACCGGCCCACCGACCGGCCGACGCAGACCGGCGGGACGTCCCCTGAGTCGCCGCGCGCGCAGACGCCGACGGACGACGTCCCCCGCTGAAAGGCGGGCACGGAGAGAAGCTGCTCGGGCTCGCCCTCGTGACGAGGGGCGCGCCACCGGTCACACTTGCGGTGAAGGGCCGCAGGACGGGACCAAGCCGAAACAAGCGTTGATGGGCGCCTGGGGGCACGAACGGCGATGAACAACCCTGGAAACGGTATCGCCGGGTTCCGGCTCACCGAGCACACGTGGATGACCGAACTCGGCAACTGGATCGACGCCATCTCGCCCGACGGCCGGCGGGCGGGCGCGCTGCTGTTCGATCCCAAGATCATCGGCCTGCCGGGCGTGCGTGACCGCGTGGTGCAGGCCGTCATGACGGATCAGCGGCTGGTGATGTCCGGGATGGGCGGGCTCATCCCGGTGGCCGACGTGGTGGCGGCCGGCGATCAGGTGTGGCTGCTCACCGCGCAGGCGGTCAGCCCCACGCTGGCCGACCTGCTGGCCGCCGGACCTGTGGACCCGAACGGGGCCGCCTCGCTGCTGGTCGAGACCGCGCAGACGTTGCGGGCGCTGCACGCGTCCGGGGTGACGCACGGCTCCGTGCACCCCGGCACGGTGGTGGTGACGGCCGAGGGCGTGTCGCTGTTGTCCGAGCGCGGGCTGTCGGACGCCATCCGCGCCCGCGTCTCACCGCCCGAGCGGGACGCGGCCGGCTGGGCGTCGCTCGCGCGCGGGCTCGCGGCCTCGCTCGGTCACGGCGCGCCGGCCGACCTGTTCGAGCGGGCCGCGACCGCCGCGACCACCCTGGGGCTGGGCCCGGCCAGGGACCTGCTGGTCAACGAGCGGGGCAGGCTGCCGGGCGGGCGGATCAGCAGGGACGGCCTGGCGCGGGCGGCACGCGGGCGGTCGGCGTTCGCGCAGGCCCCGTCGTACGCCCGAGCGCCGGTGCCCGTCCCCCAGGACGAGGGCGACATCGTCACCCTCCTGCACGTTCCGGCAGGATCGGTGCAGCCTGTCCACTTCGGCCCCGGGGTGGGCGCGGAGACCGGCACCCAGCCGCAACGGCCGGAGACGCCGGTCGAGCGGATCTGGCGGGAGGGCCGCGACGAGGCGGCCACCCTGCAGCGCACGGAACGCCAGGGCAGGGCCGCGCGGGCCAGGCGGCGGCGCACGATCCTGGCCGGGGTGCTCTTCGCGGTCATCATGTCCGGGGCCGTGCTGGCCTGGCTGCGACTGGGCAACGCGGCCGACCTCGCCGTCAAGTCGGTGAACGTGGTGGCGCCGAAGAAGACGCAGGGCTGCGACAGCGCGGTCCTGGTCACGGCGACCGTGGTCACCAACGGGGCGCCGGGCGAGATCACGTACGAGTGGCGCAAGAACCTGGACGATGAGGTGGTGAAGGGGACGTTGCGTACCGAGTCCGACAAGACGTCGTACAAGGTGCCGCTGCGGTGGACGTTGCAGGGCAAGAGCAACGTCAAGGCCACGGCCACGCTGCGCATCCTCACCCCTGGCCCGGTGCGCAGCGACAAGGCGAGCTTCACGTACAAGTGCTGATCACCGCCCTGTGCGTGGCCCGGCGAACCTGACTAATCTGGCGACCATGACCACGCAGACCCCCGCGGGCTGGTACCCGGACCCCTATGGAGAGCCGCAGCTCCGCTGGTGGGACGGCACCCAATGGACGGACGCCACACACGCCCAGGAGCCGGGTCCGGCCCAGCAGCCCTCCGGTCCCCAGTCGCCCCGAGCACAGGCCGGGCCCCAGACCGGGCCCCGAACAGGACCACAGACAGGACCACAGACAGGGCCCCAGACAGGGCCCCAGACAGGGCCCCAGACAGTGCCCCAGACAGTGCCCCAGACAGGGCTGGGATGGGCGACGACACCGGCCAACCCCACGTTGCAGTTCGGCCAGCCGACGTACGGGCAGGCCGCCTACGGCGCGCCGGCGCAGCAGCAACCGCCGTCGGGCGCGCACTGGGGCGGCACCCCGCTGCCCGGCCCCGGCTACGGGCCGCCGCCCAAGCAGAGCAACCCGCTGCCGTGGATCTTCGGCGGGCTGGCGGCGCTGGTGGTGCTGGCGCTGATCGTGGTCGCGGGCATCTTCTTCGTCAACCGCGACACCACGCCGAGCGCCGCTCCGACGCCCACGTTCGAGCCTGAGCGCCCGCCGTCGCAGGAGCCCCCGTCGCAGGGGCCCCCGTCGCAGGAGCCACTGCCCAGCCAGGGCGCTCAGTTCCCGCAGCCGTCCGGCGACCGCATCACCGACGCCCGCGCCGGCGTCTCGTTCGAGGTGCCCGACGGCTGGACGGTGCCGCGGTGGGAGGCGGTCAACAACGGCAGCCCGGTGGAGCAGCAGTTCTCCGCGGCGGTGCAGAAGATCGCGCAGGAGAACTACCGGGGCCAGTCCGACTGGGTGGGCAACGTCTACACGGGCGTGCTCAACGAGCTCTATCCCTACAACGGCGTCTCCGGCATGAGCGACACCGCCAAGGCCGTCTTCGTGCACTTCACGACCCAGTACTACGGGCCGGCCCACGAGAGCAAGGTGGTCGCCGACAAGGCCATGAAGATCGGCGACAAGGACGCGTGGGTGCTGGAGTTTCAGCTCGACTTCACGAAGGTCGCCGAGGACAACGGCTACAAGTGGAAGAAGGAGAACGGCGCGGTCGTGCTGATGGATCGGGGTGCGGGCCAGAGCCCGGCCATCGTGTACGTCTCCGTCCCCGACAACCTCGGCACCGGCGTGGTCGGCGAGGTTCTCGACTCGCTCAAGCCCGCCTGACGGGTGGCACTAGGCTGGTGGATGTAACAAGCGGGCGGATTGCTCCGAGCCGCTGGGCGAGGAGATCGAATGAGTGACTTGCTGGTCTGGATCGACTGCGAGATGACCGGGCTCGACCTGAGCCGCGACGCGCTCGTCGAGGTGGCGTGCGTCATCACCGACAGCGAGCTCAACCAACTGGACGAGGGCGTCGACGTGGTCATCAAGCCGCCGCCGGAGTCGCTTGAGCAGATGTCCGAGGTCGTACGCGAGATGCACACGGCCTCCGGGCTGCTGCCCGAGCTGGCGGGCGGCGTGACGTTGTCGGAGGCGGAGTCGCTGGTGCTCGACTACATCCGCCGCCATGTGCCCGAGGCGAAGAAGGCGCCGCTGTGCGGCAACTCGATCGGCACCGACCGCACGTTCATCGCCCGCGACATGCCCGGGGTCGATGGCTATTTGCATTACCGGATGATCGACGTCTCCTCCATCAAGGAGCTGGTGCGCCGCTGGTATCCCCGGGTCTACTTCGCGGCGCCGGAAAAGCAGGGCGGACACCGTGCTCTGGCGGACATCACGGAGAGCATCAGGGAGCTGCGCTACTACCGCGCGGCCATCTTCGTGGGTCAGCCGGGGCCCGATTCGGCGACCGCCCGAGCACTCGCCGAGCGTGTCACGGGCTGAAGGAGTGGCGTAAAGACTCCCGAACCCCGCTACACTTTTCCTGTGCCGCTTCTCCGCGGGCGGCCATGGTGGGTGTAGCTCAGTTGGCAGAGCGCCAGGTTGTGGTCCTGGATGTCGAGGGTTCAAGTCCCTTCACTCACCCCATGTGGGCGAGGTTCCGCACCTTGTGACCTGAGAGATCGTCTCGGTCGCGGGTTCGGGCCTCGCCCTTTTCGTTGTTCCGGTCGACGTCCGCGTTTTTCCCGGGCAACACCCCCAAAACATGACAATGCGGGTTATGCTCGCTGTCTACTGCCAACGCCGGGAGCACGGGGGCCATCGGCGATCACCGTCCGCGCGCGCCCTCGGAGGCCGGATGAGAGTCGACGACGCAGCGTTCGAAAGCGTGTTCACGTCCCTGAGCAAACGCGAGGCCGAAGTCATGGACCTGATCGCGACGGGTCAGTCCAACGGGCAGATCGCCCAGCGGCTGTTCCTGAGCGAGAAGACGGTCAAGAACCACGTCAACCGCATCTACGCCAAGCTCGGCGTCGACTCCCGGGTGACGGCCATCGGGCTGTGGCTGTCACGCCAGGAATGACACCGGGCGCCTGAGACGACGCGGCCACCCCCGGGCCGCGTCGCTCCCGCCTCGTCAGTGGCGTGCCGGGCCGCACGCCCCGCGCCCACGCGCGTCCCGCGGCCGGTGGGTCACTGACTTTTGACTCCGCACTGGTCTGTTTGCGAGCACGTCGCGGAAAGCAGACCAGACATGGGAGATATCACGCGGTCGTGGTGGTTGCTGCTGATTCGCGGCATCGCGGCGATCATCTTCGGCATCCTCGCGCTCATCTGGCCAGGGCTCACCCTGCTCGCCCTGGTCATCTTCTTCGGCGCGTACGCCCTCGTCAGCGGGATCTTCGCGCTGTTCGCCGGGTTCCGCCACGGGGCGCAGTCGCGGGGCTGGCTGATCTTGTCGGGGATCATCGGCATCGTGGCCGGCCTCGTCGCGCTGGCCTGGCCCGGCATCACCTCGATCGCGCTGCTCTTCGTCGTCGCCGTCTGGGCGATCGTCTCCGGCGTCTCCGAGATCATCGCCGGCATCCAGCTGCGCAAGCAGATCGACAACGAATGGCTGCTCATCCTCGGCGGCGCGCTGTCGGTGATCTTCGGTGTGCTGCTGCTCGCCTGGCCCGGCGCGGGGCTGCTCAGCCTGGCGTGGCTGATCGGGATCTTCGCCGTCCTGTACGGCATCGCGATGATCGCTCTGGCTTTCCGCGTGAAGAACTTCACTTCTGGCGCTCCCGTACCGTAAATTTTGTATACGTGACGGCGTTCCTCAAGAGGAATGTCAGAATCGCTGTGGAGGCGCCATGGACGTACACGCCCGCCTTGCCCGCCACCTGCTCGTCGACGGCTACCGTCTCGTGCTCGACCTGGAGCTCAGCCGGGGATCCTGGCTGGTCGACGCCCGCGACGGTCGTCGATATCTGGACTTCTACACGTTTTTCGCCTCGGCCCCCTTGGGCGTGAACCCCCCGTTCGACCCCGACTTCGCGCAGCTCCTCGGCCAGGTCGCGCGGAACAAACCGGCCAACCCCGACATCTACACCGAGCACCTCGCCGACTTCGTCGACACCTTCAGCCGCGTGCTCGGCGACCCCGACCTGCCCCACCTGTTCTTCGTCGAGGGCGGCGCCCTCGCCGTGGAGAACGCGCTCAAGACCGCCTTCGACTGGAAGAGCCGGCGCAACGAGGCCGCCGGACGCTCGCGCGACCTCGGCACCAAGGTCATGCACCTGACCAAGGCCTTCCACGGCCGCAGCGGCTACACGCTGAGCCTGACCAACACCGAGCCGGGCAAGACCGACCGCTTCCCCACGTTCGACTGGCCGCGCATCGACGTGCCCGCCATCCACTTCGGCGACGTCGAGGCGGCCGAGGAGCGGGCGCTGGCGCAGGCGCGGGAGGCGTTCGAGCGCTACCCGTACGACATCGCCTGCTTCATCGCCGAGCCCATCCAGGGCGAGGGCGGCGACAACCACATGCGGCCCGAGTTCCTGCGCGCCATGCAGGAGCTGTGCCACCGCCACGACGCGCTGTTCATCCTGGACGAGGTGCAGACCGGCGGCGGCACCACCGGCACGCCGTGGGCCTACCAGCAGCTCGGCCTCGAGCCCGACGTCGTCGCCTTCGCCAAGAAGGTGCAGGTCGGCGGCATCATGGCGGGCCGCAGGGTGGACGAGGTGCCCGACAACGTCTTCCAGCAGAGCGGCCGCATCAACTCGACGTGGGGCGGCGGGCTGGTGGACATGGTCCGCAGCCGCGGCCTGCTGGAGATCATCGAGCGCGACGGCCTCATCGAGCGCGCCGGTACCCTCGGCGCCACGCTGCTCGAACGCCTGACGAAGCTGGAGGCCGAGCACCCCGAGACCGTCTCGAACGTACGGGGCCGCGGCCTCATGTGCGCCTTCGACCTGCCCGACACGGGCGCCCGCGACGCCCTGATCACCCGGCTGAGGGAGGAGCACGGCGTGCTGGTGCTGCCGTGCGGGCCCAGGTCCGTACGCCTGCGCCCGGCGCTCAGCATCCCCGAGGCCGACGTGGACCACGGCCTGGCCGCTCTGTGCGCCGCCCTGTCGGCGGCCCTCTAGCCGGTTCTACTGCGTGACGCTGGCCCTGCTACGGTGCGGGCCGGCGTACCGCCAGAAGAAGTTGAGCAGCACGCCCGCGCGGTTGCGGCCGCCCAGCAGGTACGCCACGTGCACGAAGATCCACACCAGCCACGCCGGCAGGCCGCGCATGGTCAGCCCGTTGGCCAGCTGCAGCACCGCCTCCGCCTTGCCCACGGTCGCCATGATGCCAGGGTCGCGGTAGGAGAACGGCTGCAGCGGGCGGCCCCGCCAGGCCGCCGCGATCTGCTTGCCCACGTGTTTGCCCATCTGGATCGCCGGCTGGGCGAGCTGGGGCAGCACGTCGGGCGGCGCGGCCAGGTCGCCGGCCACGAAGATCTCCGGATGGTCCGGCACGTTGAGCGCGTCGGTGAGCGTGACCCGCCCGCCCTTGCCCTGCGGCAGCCCCCACGAGCCCACCTCGGGCGGCGCGGTGACGCCGAGCGCCCACACGGTGACGTCGCTGGGCAGGCGGGTGCCGTCGGCCAGCACGACCGCGTCGGGCTCGACCGAGGCCACGGTGGCGCCGAGCCGCAGGCGCACCCCGCGCCTGCGCAGCGCCTCCGCGGCGGCGTCGCGCAGCCGCGCCTTGTACGGCGCCAGCACGTAATCGAACCGCTCGACCAGCGTCACACTGGTCTGGTCGTCGCGCAGCTCGGGATGCGTCAGCGGGATCGTGTTGCGGCGCAGTTCGGCCAGCGTGCCGGCCATCTCGACGCCGGTCGCGCCCGCGCCCACCACCACGACGTGCATGCTCTCGCGCCGGCCCGCCGCGGTGTCCTCCAGGTGGTGCTGGAGGCGGCGGCGCAGCACGGCGGCGTCGCCGAGCGAGTAGATCGGCAGCGCGTTCTCGTGGGCGCCGGGCACGTTGAGCCAGTTGGTGGTGACGCCGGTGGCCAGCACCAGGTAGTCGTAGTCGAGCGAGGTGCCGTCCTCGAACTCCACCCGCCGGTCGTCGGCCAGGATCTTGCTCAGCGAGCCCCGCCTGGCCCGCACGTTCGGCCAGCGGGCGGCGTACGTGCGGGTCGGGTAGGACACGTCGGAGGTGCTCATGCCGGCCGTCGCGACCTGGTAGAGCAGCGGCTGGAAGGTCGCGTACGGGTTGCGGTCGACGAGCGTCACCAGTGCGCCGCTCCTGGCCAGCTCGCGTGTCGCGGCCAGCCCGGCGAAACCCGCGCCCACGACGACGACCCGTGCTCTCTTGCCCATGACAAGGTCCTTCCCCCTGAGAAGCGTCATGGATGCCTATGGGCGCGCCAGCTTCTCTTAAACCAGGGGCCGGACAAGTCGCAGGTCGGTGCGTCAGACGTGGGAGTAGACCACGATCGACACCGCGATGTACTGCACGAGGTAGGCCGCCACCGTGAACGCGTGGAAGACCTCGTGGAAGCCGAACCAGCGAGGTGCGGGGTCGGGGCGGCGCAGGCCGTACACGACGGCGCCCGCCGAGTAGAAGACGCCGCCGACCGCCACCAGCACGACGGCGGCCACGCCCGCGCCCTCCAGGAGCTGGGGCATCACGAAGACGGCGGTCCAGCCGAGCGCCAGGTAGAGGACGGTGTAGAGCCAGCGGGGCGCGTTCATCCAGAACACCCGGAACAGCACGCCGGCCAGGGCGCCGCCCCAGATCACCGACAGCACCGCCACCCGTGGGGTGCCGTCGAGTGCCAGCAGGGCGAACGGGGTGTAGGTGCCGGCGATGATCAGGTAGATGTTCGCGTGGTCGACCCGGCGCAGGAACTCCGCGAGGCGGGGGCCGAGGGTGCTGCGGTGGTAGGTGGCGGAGATGCCGAACAACAACGCCGAGGTGATCGCGTAGATGGCGGAGGCCAGCCGGGCCTGCAGGGTGGGGCCGAGCGCCACGAGCACGAACCCGGCGACCAGCGTCACGGGCAGCGCTCCAGTGTGCAACCAGCCTCGCAGCCTGGGCTTGGCGGTGATGGTCGTCATGAAACCTACGGTACCGTAGGTTACTAGCTGGAAAGGTATCGGGACCCGGAGAAAAAGGGTGAAACGCTTGAGCCGCTGGGAGCGGCGGGCCAGGTGGGGGAGACCGCTGGAAGCGGCAGGCCAGAGCGGGAAACCGCGGAGAGCGGCGGGCCAGGTGCGGGAGACCGCTGGGAGCGGCGGGCCAGAGCGGGAGGCTGTTGAGGAGCGCCTCACAAGCCCCCGCCGGGGAGCGCCCTACAAGCCGCTGAAGAAGCGGGCGGCGATCGGGACGGCGGCGGAGCGGCCCGAGCCGCCGTGCCGGACGAAGACGCAGAAGGCCAGATCGTCGCGGAAGCCGATGAACCAGGCGTGCGCCGTGCCGTCCGGCACCTCGGCGGTGCCCGTCTTGCCCGAGACGTCGGCGGGCAGTCCCGCGCCGCCGGCCGTCCCGTGGTCGACCACGGCGGCCATCATGTCGCGCAGCGCGGAAACCAGCCGGGAGTCCATCACCACGTCGCCGTGCGGGACGCCGTCGATGCGGCGTACCTGCTCCTTCGACAGCAGCCGCGGCGAGCGCCAGGTGCCGCTCTCGACGGCGGCGGCCAGCGCGGCCATGCACAGCGGCGTGGTGACGACCTCGCCCTGCCCGATGGCGTCGGCGGCGAGCATGTCGGGGTCGTCGGTCTCCGGCACCGCGCCGCAGCTGCCGCCGATCCCGGTCGCGATGGGCCGGCCGAACCCCCACTCCTCGGCGGCGGCGCGCAGGTCCGCGCTGGTCAGCCTGGTCGTCGTCTGCTCGACGAACGTGGTGTTGCAGGAGTGCGCGAACGCCTCGGTGAAGGTGACGACGCCGCGGTCCACCTCGCCGTCGTTGCTGTAGAGGCGGTGGAACGGGATCTGGTACGTCCCGGGGCAGCCGACCTGGGCCTGCGGGTCGAGGCCGCTCTTGAGCAGGGCCGCCGCGGTGATCGTCTTGAACACCGAGCCGGGCGGGAAGACGTCGCGCACGGCGCTGTAGCTGTCCTCCAGCCGGTCGGCCAGCGCCAGGATCTCGCCGGTGCTCGGCCGGATGACGATGATCGTGGAGTCGTCCACGCCGTCCAGCGCCCGCGCGGCCGCCGCCTGCACCGGGCGGGACAGCGTGGTGCGCTCGACCTCGGCCTCGGGTTTGCGGGTGAGCAGTCTCCGGTCGGGGCGTCCCGGCGCCTTGGCGACCAGCGCCCAGCCGTGGTTGGCCTGCTCGAACTCGGGTCTGAGCGGTTCGAGGTACGCCTCCGCGTAGCTGTCGACCGGGATCTTGTCGCCCTCGCTGGTGACCAGCTCGGCCGGGGAGGCGTCGATCTCGGTCAGCTCCAGCGTGCCGCCGTCCTTGAGCAGCGGGTGCAGCGTCTCGGGGGTCCATAAGACCTTCCACGCGCGGTCGCGTACGGCCAGGCGTAGGACCCCGTCGAACGGCCACTCCCCCAGCTCCGCCAGCACCCGCACCCCCGAGAACGGCACCTCGGCGCTCTCCTCCCCCGTGCCCCGCAGCGCGCCGGGGGCGAGCTGGAGCGACTCGACGTGCAGGTCCTCGCTCAGCTCCCGATGCCGGACGGAGAAGTCGCCGGGAGGCTGGTGGACCAGCCGCGCCATGGCCAGCAGGTCCCCTTTGCCCCAGGCGGCGAAGTACGCGGCGGCCGTCCGAGCAGCGCTGCCTTTGACCCTGTTCGATGCGATGACGGCGAAAGCACCGGCCCCAACTACCGCGACAACGGCGATAACGAGCACAATCAGCCTTCGACGTCGCATACGGTGCTCCCAGGAGGCGATGAGACGTGGCACGTGGACAGCGGGAACCTATGCCCGGCCGTTATCCGGTGACGTTCGGAGAGATCGAGCTGCTCCGAGACCTCGACCGGCAGGACGGCTGGGTGCTGTCCAAGGATGGCGTACCGCAGTCGTATGTTGATCTACAAGACCCGACATTTCTGGAATTCGAGTATGTACGACTCATGGCGGATGTGATCGACCTTTTGCCGGAAGGGCCGCTGAGCTGCGTCCACGTCGGCGGCGGCGCCTGCACGATCCCCCGCTATCTCTCCGCCACCCGGCCCGGCTCCCGCCACATCGTGATCGAGCCCGACGGGCTGCTGGTCAACCTCGTGCGCGAGCAGCTCGACCTGCGCTCGGTGCCCAAGCTGAAGGTCATCGTCGCGGGCGGGCGCGAGGGCACCGGCAAGGTCTGGGACACCACCGCCGACCTGGTGGTCCTCGACGCGTTCAGCGGGGCGACGATGCCGGTCGAGCTGGCCACCGCCGAGTACATGGGCGACATCGCGCGCGTGCTGCGGCCCGGGGGCACGCTGCTGATCAACCTGGCCGACGGCAAGGGGCTCGCGTTCGCCAAGCGGCTGCTCGCCACCGTGACCGCCACGTTCCGGCACGTCGCGCTGCTGGCCGAGCCCGGCGTCATGCGGGGGCGGCGGTTCGGGAACCTCATCGTGGCGGCCTCGCGGACCGAGCTGCCGACCGACCTGCTCACCCGGCGCGCGGCCGGCGGGCTGACGCAGGCGCGCTGCGTGCACGGCGAGGCGCTGACGAACCTCATCGCCGGCGCCGCCGCCATCAACGACGGTGACGCCGTGCTGGCTCCGGTGCCGCCGCCCGCCGTCTTCGGCTGAAAACCGGTTTCGCGCCCTCGATGGCCGGGCCGAGACTGGCCGCCATGAATTCTCAGGACGTCCTGCTCATCGGCGGCCGGGCCGGCTCCGGCAAGTCCACCACCGGCTACGAGGTGTCGCGGCTGCTGCGCGCCGCCGACGTGGCCCACTGCCTCATCGAGGGCGACAACCTCTGCGAAGCTCATCCCGCGCCGGACGCCGACCCGCACAGGACCGCGATGACCGAGGCCAACCTGGCCGCCGTCTGGGCGAACTACGCCGCACTCGGCTACCGCCGGCTCATCTACACCGACACCGTGAGCGTGCTGGAAGCGGACCTCATCACGCGCGCCATGGGCGGCGGCCCCTGACCATCAGCCCCACCCGCACCCCGCCCTCCCGGCCCAACCACCCGCCGCCGCGGCCGAGCGCGGAAGGGTCACCCCAAGAGGGGTTCCCCCTTCTCGTAAAAAGTGATATCACTTTGCTAGCAAGATGAAGTCACGGAGAAGGGGACGCAACGATGGCGGAGACATCGGGTGGGGTCGCGATTGAGGGGACCGTCGTGGAGATGCCGACCCCGCGCACGCACGAGCGCCCGGTCAGGGCGGCCAACGGGTTCGTGATGCTGGCGGTCTCGACGCTGGTGTTCCTGGCCGGCGTGGCGCTGCTGGTGGTGGGGATCGCGCTGCTCGCCTCGGGGGCCGGGCAGGGCGGGCTGTGGACGATGATCGCCGGCGCGCTGGTGCTGCTGATCGGGTTCGTGATGTTCTTCGGGCTGACGGCGGTCGCGCCGGGCGAGGCCAGGGTGGTGCAGCTCCTCGGCCGGTACGTCGGCACGCTGCGCACCCCCGGCTTCCAGTGGGTCAACCCGATCACCGCGCGCCGGCGGGTGTCCACGAGGATCCGCAACCACGAGACGGACGTGACGAAGGTCAACGACGCCGACGGCAACCCGATCCAGATCGCGACCGTGGTGGTCTGGCAGGTGGAGGACACCGCGCAGGCGGTGTTCGAGGTGGACGACTTCTTGGAGTTCGTGGCCATCCAGGCCGAGACGGCGGTCCGGCACATCGCGGGCAGCTACCCGTACGACGCGCACGGCGAGCCGCGGCTTTCGCTGCGCGACAACGCCGACGAGATCAACGAGCAGCTGTCGGCGGAGATCGCGGCACGGGTGTCGTCGGCCGGCGTCAAGGTCATCGAGTCGCGCATCATCCACCTGGCCTACGCGCCGGAGATCGCCCACGCCATGCTCCGCCGCCAGCAGGCGGGCGCGATCGTGGCGGCCAGGCAGCGGATCGTCGACGGCGCGGTCGGCATGGTCGAGATGGCCCTGGACAAGCTGGCCGAGCGCGAGGTGGTCGAGCTGGACGAGGAGCGCAAGGCGGCCATGGTGAGCAACCTGCTCGTGGTGCTGGTCGGCGACCGCGACACCCAGCCGGTCGTCAACGCCGGCACGCTCTACCAGTAACCCGTGGAACGCAAGAAGATCCTGCTCCGGCTCGACCCGGTGGTGCACGACGCGCTCGCCAAGTGGGCCGCCGACGAGCTGCGCAGTACGAACTCCCAGATCGAGTTCCTGCTGCGCAGGGCGCTGGCCGAGGCGGGACGCCTGCCCGACGGGGTGGGGCGGATGCGCACGCGGGGCCGCCCGCGCAAG
This sequence comes from Nonomuraea sp. NPDC004580, assembly GCF_040609855.1. Classification (NCBI taxonomy): domain Bacteria; kingdom Bacillati; phylum Actinomycetota; class Actinomycetes; order Streptosporangiales; family Streptosporangiaceae; genus Nonomuraea; species Nonomuraea sp. NPDC004580. The sequence goes on from NZ_JBEXLH010000016.1 coordinate 94,406, forward strand.
ACCCCCGACGGTGAGAGTCGCGACGAGGAGGAACCACCCGATGCAGACGCCGGTGAGGCATCATGAGCCGCTGACCCGCTCGGCCTTCCTGCTGGCCTTCGACCTGCGCAAGGACCGCCTGGTGCAGCAGACGGAGCTGGGCCACCTGCTGCGCGCCGCGGCGCTCGCCGAGCTGCTGCTCCAGGGCAGCCTGGCCGATGACGGGGGCAAGGCCAAGGCCGTGCGGCCGCCCGCCGGCCTCGCCCCCGCCTCGCTCCCCGCGGTCGTCTGGGAGGAGATCTCCACCTCGCCGCCGCGCTCCTGGCGGCGCTGGATCCGCAAGGATTACGCGAAGGCGGTCACGCTGGTCCGCGACGAGCTGGCCGCCGACCGGCTGATCCGGGTGGAGCGGCGGCGGGTGCTGCTCTTCCCGGTGGAGCGGGTCGTGCCGCGCCGTCCGTACGTCTCGCGCCGGCTCGCCGAACGGGTGAGCAGGGCCGTGCGCGGCGGCCGGCCGGTGAGCCGCGTCGAGCCCGACCTCCGGGTGCTCGCCGCGCTGGCGGCGGCGGCCCGCATCAGATCGGTCGTCGGGGACGGCGGTCCGCACGACGGCCGCGACCGCGTCGAACAACTCGCCCAGCCCGTCGAACCGATCGCCACCGCCCTCCGCAAGATCATCGACGCCATCAAGAGTTCAGCCAGCGCAGGCTGACCCACCCCACCTCCTATAAGGCGCGGCCGCCCCGAGCGGGGCGGCCTCCCCGAACACCTCGCAGAAGGCCGAGCCGTCCCAAGCCGGACGGCCTCACCGCGCAAGGCCGAGCCGCGCCCGACCGGGGCGGCCTCTTCGCGCAGCTCCCGGACCCCGCACGACGACAGCGGCGATCGCCTCATCCGCGTACCTCCAGTGAGCACGACGACATCCCCGAGGGGGAGCCTCATGACCATGTCCACGCGGGCGCCGGCCGTGCCGGCGGGCACCGTTTCCCGAGCGCTGGCGCCCGATCTCGCCAGGGGCGCGATGTTGCTGGCGATCGCGTTCGCGCACGCGCCGCTGTTCCTCGACGGCACCAGCAAGAGCCCGCCCCTGGCCGGCGTCATCACCGACGTCTTCCACTTCCTGTTCGTCAACAACCACGCGCGGCCGCTGTTCGCGTTCTTGTTCGGCTACTCCCTGGTCCAGCTGCTCGACAGGCGGCTCGCGCGCGGCGCCGGCTGGGTGGGGGCGCGCAAGCTGCTGCGCCGCCGCGGCTGGTGGCTGGTGGTGTTCGGGCTGGCGCACACGGCGCTGCTGGTCCCGATCGACATCCTGGCCGGTTACGGCGTGGCCGCCCTGATCCTGGTCCCTCTGCTGCGCCGCACGGACAGGGCGCTGCTGTGGACGGCCGGGCTCACGCTGGTGCCCGCCACGCTGCTGACCGGGGCCGCCATGTGGCTGCCGATGTCGCAGGGCCGGCGCACGTACGACGTGAACGGCGTGGCCGTGGAGCAGGGCGCCTCCTACGCGGCCGGGATCGCCGAGCGGCTCTCCGTGTGGCCGCTCGCGCTGCTCATCGAGCTGCTCCTCGTGATCCCCGGCGTGGTGCTCGGCATGTGGGCGGCCCGCCGCCGCTTCCTCGACGAGCCGGAGCGGCACCGCCCGTTCCTGGTGCGCGCGGCCGTGCTCACCACCATCGTGTCGATCGCCGGCTCGCTGCCCGCCGCGCTCATGCACGCCGGCGTGTGGACCGATCCGTCCGGTGCGGCGTTGTGGGCGGCGGTGCTGGCGCAGCCGCTCACCGGGCACGCCGGCGGCATCGGCATGGCGGCCATCGTCGCCCTCATCGCGATCAGGGCGGCGAAGCGGCGCGGCCGGTTCACCACCATGGTCGAGTCGCTCGGCCGGCGGTCGATGAGCATGTACCTGTTCCAGTCGGTCGCGTTCGTCCTGCTCTTCGCCCCGTACGCGCTGGGCCTCCAGGACGATCTGGGCAGGACGGGCGCCACGCTGGTCGGAGCGGCCACCTGGGCGCTGTCGCTGCTGCTGGCCGACGTGATGCGGCGGGCGGGTCACCGGGGCCCGGCCGAGCTGCTGCTGCGCCGCCTGGCCTACCGCTGAGCCGTCAGGGCTCCGGGCCGAGGTAGGCCAGCACCGCGGCCACCCGCCGGTGCACGTCGCCGCTGTTCTCCAGGCCGAGCTTGGTGAAGATGGCGTTGACGTTCTTCTCCACCGACGAGATCGACAGGTGCAGGGCGCGGGCGATGGCCGCGTTCGTCCGGCCGTGGGCCATCTCGCGCAGCACGTCCCGCTCGCGCGCGGTCAGCTCCTCCTGCTGGCCGCGCACGTCGCGCCTGGCCAGCAGGCCCTCCACCACCTTGGGGTCGATGACGGAGCCGCCCGCGGCCACCGCCTGGATCGCGCCGAGCAGCTCGTCCAGGTCGCCGACGCGGTCCTTGAGCAGGTACGCGTACCCCTCGGTGCCGTGCTTGAACAGCTCGAAAGCGAACAGGGCGTCCGAGAACTGCGACAGCACCACCACGCCCACCTCGGGGTGCGCGGCGCGGATGCGGTGGGCGGCGTCGATGCCCTCGAAGCCCTGCCGCCACCGCCCGCCGGGCATCCTGATGTCGGTGACGACGACGTGGGGACGCAGGCGGCGTACGGCGTCGAGCAGCTCGTCGGCGTCACCGACCGCGCCGACGACGCTCACCTCGCCCGACAGTTCGAGCAGCCGTCTGGTGCCCTCGCGGACGAGGTAGTGGTCGTCGGCCACCACCGTGCGGATCTGCTCAGCCATCGACGGGCACCCATGCGTCCATCCGCGTCCCCTTCCCCGGTTCGCTGTCCACGGTCAGTCCGCCGCCGAGCGCGTCGAGGCGGTCGGCGAGGGTGGCGAGCCCTCTGCGGGCCGCCGTACGCGGGTCGAAGCCCGTGCCGTCGTCGGCCACGGTGGCCCGCAGGCGTCCGCCGTCCTGCGTCAGGCGTACGTCGATGTGGCCGGGTGCGGCGTGTTTGAGTGCGTTGGCCACGGCCTCGCTGACCGTGAAGTACATGGCGCCCTCGATCTCGTCGGCGAAGCGGCGGGCGCGCAGCGGCGGCGGCGCGCTCACCGTCGTACGGACGGGCAGCCGCGAGCAGCGCTCCTCCACGGCCTCGACCAGCCCGCCCTGGCTGAGGGATGACGGGTGGATGCCGGCGGCCAGCTCGCGCAGGTCGTCGAGCGTCTGGCGGGCCTGCTCGCGCAGGTGGGTCAGCATGTCGGGGCCCGCGCCCGTGGCCCTGGCGAGTTCGAGTCCGGCGATGAGGGCGACGAGCTGCTGCTGCACGCCGTCGTGGATGTTGCGCTCGATGCGGCGCCGCTCGGCCTCCTGCGCGTTGACCAGGCGGGTGACGAGCCCGGCGCTCTGGATGGCGAGCCCGGCGGGCACGGCGAGCGCTTCGAGCAGGCGCCGGTCGGTACGCGTGAGCGGCCCGCCGTCCCTGGGCCCGCAGGCGATGCGGCCGAGGTCGCCGGGCACGGACAGCTCAAGGGCGGGCGGCCCGTCCTCCTCGCCGGCGACCACGCGGGTGCCGTCGGCCAGCGTGACGGCCGCCCACCTGAGGTCGAGTCCGGCGCGGATGGCGGCGGCGAGCCTGCCGAGCTGCTCCACGGGCTCGGAGGTGCCGGCGAGCGCGGTGCCGAGGTCGGACAGCACCTCGTCCGCGGTCGGCCGCAGGTCGAACACGAGGTGCAGGCGCGAGCCCCTGATGCCGACGCGGACGTCGAGCAGCCGGTGCCGGAAGATCGCCACGGTGATCGCGGCGGGCAGCGCCCCGACGGTCGCCAGCATCCCGACCATGATGACGGGCCAGGCCTGCTCGCGGGCGCCGAACGAGCCGCCCAGGCCGAAGAAGAGCGCGACCACGCCGGCCAGGGTGGCGGCGGTGCCGCCGACGATCCACGCGTACTGGCCGCGCTCCCCGGGCGCGCTGCGCCGCCAGCGCACCACGAGCCCGCAGAACACCACCACCGCCATGATGATCACGACGAGCTGCCCGGACGCCTGCACGAGCCCGACGGCGAGATCGCGCGGCGTCATGGGGCCGGCCGGCGGGCCGTAGGGGTTCCAGGTCATCAGCACGGTGCCGGCGGTGTGCACGACGAGCGCGGCGGCGGAGATCCACGCCACCGGACGCCAGCGCCGCGACGGCAGCCGGCCGTCGGGGAAGAGCAGCGGCACGAAGACCCAGGTGAGCGCGTAGAAGGGGGCGTAGAGGGCGGTGAGCGGGATGACGAGCAGGTCGGGTGCGCCGCGCGCGGCCAGCCCGACGCCGAGCCCGGCCAGCCCGAACAGCAGCGCGGCGGTCAGCAGCAGCGGGCCGTAGCGCAGCTCGGGCCGCCGCACGGTCAGCAGCCAGCCCAGCGCGGGCAGCGGCAGCGCGATCACGGCGTAGACCCACTGCGACGCCGGGGCGGGCAGCCCGCTCTCCAGGAGCGCGCCCGTGGTGGCGGTCGCGGCCGCGGTCAGCGCCGTCAGCCCGGCCAGCGGCCTCGAACTCATAGGCTCCCATCGTGGCGAGCGGGCAGGTGGGCGTCTATGAGGTTATCCGCATATTTCGTACGGCCATCCGCACCTGCCATGACGGTGGTTCACACGGTGGTCCCCGGCCGGGCGACGGCGATCGAATGGTGGTCACGTAGCCGACCCCGAAGGAGGGTGCATGACCACCCGATCGAAGCCCGCCCGGTTCCTCGCCGCCGCCACGCTCGCGGCGGCCATGACGGTGACGACGACACTGACGGCGGGTGTGACGGCGGCTCACGGGAGCGCCGCCGTACCCGCCCAGGCCGCCACCACGTCCGCGGCGGGCGCCGTCGCGGCGCCGGCGATCCCGGACACGCCGGCGGGCAGGCAGCTCGGCTGGGTGCTGGGGGCGGTGTCCCGCGCGCCGCTCCCCGAGGCCGAGCTGCGCGCGCACTTCGCCGCCGGTTTCCTCGCGAACATCCCGCCGGCCCAGCTCAACCAGGCGCTGGCGACCTTCAAGGGCATGAAGCTGGAGCGGCTGACGTCCGCGCAGGATCGGCAGCTCGCGGCCCGCGTGCTGGTCGGCCGCACCCCGATCGACCTGGCGCTCACCGTCGACGGCGGCGGGCTGATCGACGGGCTGCGGTTCGGCGCGCCTGAGGTGCGCAGCTGGAGCGAGGCGGACCGGCGGCTGCGCGCGATCGCGCCGCGCACCGGCTTCCTGGCGGCCGAGCTGACCGCCGGCGGCAGATGCCGCCCCGTGCACGCCATCGCCGCGGGCAAGCGCCGGCCGCTCGGGTCCATGATCAAGCTGTACGTGCTGGGCACGGTAGCCCAGCAGATCAAGAGCGGCCGGTTCGGCTGGGACACCGAGCTGACGATCACGCCGGAGCTGAAGAGCCTGCCGGGCGGCGAGCTGCACGGGCGGCCCGACGGCAGCAAGGTCACCGTGCTCGAGGCGGCCAAACTGATGATCTCGATCAGCGACAACACGGCCACCGACCTGCTGATTCACAAGGTGGGCCGCGAGGCGGTCGAGCGGACGCTGCGCTCCTGGGGCGTGCGCGACCGGCGCAACGAGCCGCTGCTGACCACCAGGGACCTGTTCGTGCTCAAGGGCGTGAAGTATCCGCGCCACGCCAGGAAGTATCTGGCGATGAGCGACGCGAAGCAGCGCTCCTACCTGGAGAAGGTGGTGGCCGGGCAGGACCTGTCGGCGTTCGAGCTGTACACGGCGCCGCGCGAGCTGGACACCGTGGAGTGGTTCGCCTCCCCCAAGGACATCTGCCGCGCCTACGCGGAGCTGGTGAAGCTCGGTGACGAGCACATCGGGCAGGCCATGTCGATCAACGACGCCGGGCTCGGGCTGGACAAGAAGGCGTGGCCGACCGTGTGGTTCAAGGGCGGGTCGGAGCCCGGCCTGTCGGACCTGAGCTTCCTCGCGCGGACGGCCGGCGGGAAGACGTACGTGGTGGTCGCGATGGGGGCCGACGGGAAGGCGCCGATCAGCGAGGCGTCGACGCTCGACCAGGTCGCCGTGGCGCGCGGCGCCTTCACCCTCGCCAACGGCTCCTGACGCACCCGAAACGGCCGGGCGCCCCGCATCGGACGAGCGTCGCTGCGGGGCTCCAGCGGCCAGGCGCCCGGCTCCGGGCGGGCGCCTGGCTCCGGGCGGGCGCCTGCCTCCGAGCGGGCGCCTGGCTCCGGGCGGCCCTACTTCAGTGTCAGGCAGGCGACGCGGTCGCCGGCGGTGCCGACCTGGGGGCCGGACGTCTTGGTGGCCTTGGAGTGGATGACCAGGGAGCCGGGCAGCTTGGCACGTTCCAGTGCCCAGTCGTTGCGGGCGGCCGAGCGGCCCTGGCCCTCCTCGTCGGTGGTGAAGTCGAGCCACACCTCGCTCACCGGGTCGATCTGGCCGGGGCGGTGCTGGTAGTGGGGGCCGGCGGCCTCCGGGTCGGTGCCGCACGGCTTGGCGTGCAGGTGGGCGCCGTACGAGCGGCGCGGCAGCAGCCCCTCGACCACGAGCGAGGTGCGGGTCTGCCCGCCGGACGACTCGACGGTGACGCTGGCCTGCGACCCCTGGGGCGCGAGCTTGCGGTCGTAGACGATGGCCGCGGTGTCGTCCTTGGAGAACTCGCCCGCCGCGCTGAGGTTGATCGTCTCGTCGGGCGCGGTCTTGGCGTTCTGGACCGGCGCGGACGGCCCCGCGCACGACGTGATGGAAGCCGCCACAGCAGCGGTCGCCGCCAGGCTGAGCAGGAACGCGGACACACGCATGAGACCCCCCATGAATCCGAGCCCTTCCGGCACGCGGGCTCCGAGAGGCACCCACTCTAACGAGTGACCGGACCGCTACGTACCGTCATTCCGCTGCGGCGCCATGTTTTGCCACGATCTCGTCGATCTGTGCCGCCAGGGTGACGTCCTTGTCCGTCAGGCGGCCCGCCGAGTGGGTGGTGAGCGCCAGGTGCAGCGTGCGCCAGCGGATGTCGATGTCGGGGTGGTGGTCGAGCTCCTCGGCACGTACCGCGATCTCGTCCACGATGCGGATCGCGGTCGGGAAGTCGGGCGCGGTGACCGTACGCCTGATCTCCTCACCCACGCGCTGCCAGGCCGGCACTGCGGCGAGCTTGCTCTCGATGTCCATGACACCACCGTACGGCGGCGCCCCCGTGAGCGTCCGGAGGCGCCGTCGTGGTGTCAGCCGAAGTGCGCCCTGGTCTCCGCGAACGCCTGGTCGGTGCCCTCCAGCGCGGCCGCCACGTCCTCCTCGGTGTGGGCGGCCGACAGGAACCAGTTGTGCCAGGGGTGCAGGTAGACGCCGTGCCGCAGGCAGGCGTCGGTCCAGTGCATGGCCACCGACAGGTCGGCGTCGCCGTCGAAGCTGAGCCACGGGATCGTCACGGGGCCGGTCTGGTTGATCGTGAACCCGTGGGACTTGGCCTGCGCGTACAGGCCCTCCCTGAGCCGGGTGCCGGCCCGCTCCATGGCGGCGATGCCGTCGGTGTCGCGCAGAGTCTCGATCGTGGCCTTGGCCGCCGCCATCGCCACCGCCGAGAACCAGAACGAGCCGGTCGAGTAGAGCTGCTGGGCCGCGCCGCGCAGCGCGTCGGTGCCGGTGACGGCGGCGATCGGGTAGCCGTTGGCCATCGCCTTCGACCAGGCGGTCAGGTCGGGGCGCACGCCGTACGGCTCCCACGACCCGCGCAGGTCGATGCGGAACCCGGCGCGCACGTCGTCGATGACCAGCGCCGCGCCGATGCGGTCGGCCAGGGCCCGCGCGCCGCGCGCGAAGGCGGGCTCCACCAGCTCCTGGTCCTCGAACGAGTCGTGTTTGAAGGGCGTGACGATGATCGCCGCCACGTCGCCCTCGACGGTGGCGGCCGCGGCCTCCAGCGACTCCAGCGAGTTGTAGGCGAACTCGACGAGGTCGGCCCGCTCGTTGGGAGTGGTGCCGGCGGGCGACGGCGTGCACCAGGGGTCGGCCCCGTGGTACGCCCCGTGCGCCATCAGCACCTTCGTCCTGCCGGTCGCGGCCCGCGCGACCATGAGGGCCTGGGTGGTGGCGTCGGTGCCGTTCTTGGAGAACATCGCCCAGTCGGCGCTGGGGATGGTGTCCACCAGCAGCTCGGCCAGCTCCACCATGATCGCGCCAGGCCCGTTGAGGCAGTCGCCGAGCGCGGCCTGCCGGGCGGCGGCCTCCTCGACGCGCGGGTGGTGGTGGCCCAGCACGACCGGGCCCCAGCTGCACATGAAGTCGATGTACTCGCGGCCGTTCGCGTCCCACTGGCGGCAGCCCTGGCCGCGCTCGAAGAACTGCGGGAAGCCGGGGGCGAACAGGGCGGCGTTGAGGTGGCCGTACATGCCGCCCGGGACGACCTTGAGTGCGCGCTGACGAAGCTCTGCGTCGGTCATGGGTGTGAGTCCTTGAGGAGGGAGACGCCCTTTCACAGAAGGGCGAGGGTGGAGTCGAGATCGGTCAGCCCGGCGTCGGAGCCGAGGCCGGTGGCGACGCGGGCGGCCGCGGCGGTGCCCCAGCGGGCGGCGGTCAGGACGTCGCGGTCGTGGAGGAGCCCGGTCAGGAACCCGGCGCAGTACGCGTCACCGCACCCGGTCGTGTCGGCCACCTCCGTCTTGAGCGCCGGCACCCGCTCCTCACCGTCCGCCGTGACGACGAGGCTGCCCGCCTCCCCCTGCGTGACGAGCGCGCCACGGGGGCCGTCGGCCAGTAGGGCCCGCGCGGCGGAGGCGACGTCGGGTTCGCCGGTCATGAGCAGGGCCTGCGACTCGTTGGGCAGGACGTAGTCCACGTGCGACAGGAACGCCCTGGCCATGCCCAGCAGGTCGGGCATCTCCGACAGCAGGTCCATCGTGACGATGGTGCCGGCCGCGCGCAGCTCGTCGAGCAGGGCGAAGAAGGCGGGGTCGCCGAGGCCGAACGTGACGTCCATGCCGCCCAGGTGCACCGCCCTGGCGCGGCGCAGCACGGCCACGTCGAGGTCGGCGTAGGCGACGGTGAGGTTGGCGCCCGGCACGTGGAAGCTGGGGCGGCCGCCGTCCGGCCTGATGGGCAGGATCGAGGCCGCCGTGCGCTCCCCTGCCCTGCGGACCAGCGCGGAGGTGTCGACCCCGCGCTTGGCCAGCACCATGAGCAGGAAGTCGGCGAGATCGTCGTCGCCGACCGCTCCCATGGTGACCACGTCGTTGCCCAGCTTGACCAGATCGACCGCGGTGCCCGCGGCGGCGCCCGCCGCGGTCAGGCGGATCTGGTCGACCAGCACGGTGTCCTGGCCCTCGGGGATGTGATCGACGGGCCTGGCGAGGATGTCGACGATGTGGACGCCGACGGTGACGACGGTCATAGTCTAAATAGACAGACGTCCGAATAAAAAGTCAACGGAGGGGCCGATGCCGAAGATCGTCGATCACGACGAGCGCAGGCGCGAGGTCATGGCAGCGGCGCGCCGGGTGATCGTCAGGGACGGCATCGACGCCGCCACCACCCGCGCCATCGCCAAGGAGGCGGGTTACTCCAACGGGGTCCTCGCCCACTACTTCGCTGACAAGGACGAGATCCTGCTCTCCGCCCTTCGGCAGTCGCACGAGCGCATCCGCGCCCGCCTGACCGCCAAGGTCGAGGGTGCGGACGGACCGCTGGCCGCGCTGCGCGAGCTCCTGCTCGACAACCTGCCCCTGGACGCCGACCGCGCCCAGGAGACCCGCCTGGAGGTCAGCTTCTGGAGCCGCAGCCTCGCCACCGAAGAGCTGGCCGAGGTCCAGCGCGCAGAGGCGAGCGACCTACGAGCCGCCGTCCGCGACCTGCTCGGCCGCGCCCAGGAGGCGGGCGAGCTGCGCCACGGCGCCAGGAAGGCGGGCGAGCCGCGCGGCGAACCCGACGACCTCGACGACCTCGCCGAGGAGTTGCTGGCGCTGGTCGATGGGTTGAGTTTGCATCTGCTGCTCTATCCCGGGCGGTTGAGCCGGGAGCGGGCTGAGCGGATCATGCTGGGCGCTGTCGAGCGGCTGTGATGGACTACATTCCCGGCATATGACCTTTCGCGAGCAATTGTGCGAGTACGGCCGCCGCGCCGTCGAGCTGGGCCTGGTCATCGGGACGTCCGGGAACCTCAGCGTGCGCGAGGGCGACCGGATCGCGGTGACCCCGTCGGGCGTCGCGCTCGACCGGCTGACCCCCGAGATGTGCCCGATCGTGGACCCGGCGGGCCGGCTCGTCGAGGGCGACCTGCAGCCGTCCAGCGAAACCCCCATGCACCTGGCCGTCTACGAGACCACCGACGCGCGGGCCGTGGTGCACACGCACTCGGTCTTCGGCACGGTGGTGGCCACGACGATGACCGAGCTGCCGCCGGTGCACTACAACACGCTGCTGCTCGGCGGGGTGGTCAGGGTGGCGCCGTACGCCACGTACGGCACGCCCGAGCTGGCCGCGAACGTGCGCGCCGCCCTGGAGGGCAGGCGGGCCGCCCTGATGGCCAACCACGGCGGGGTGACCATCGGAGCGACGCTGGAGGAGGCGTTCGAGGCCACGCGGGTGCTGGAGTGGCTGTGCGAGGTGTACGTGCGCGCGTCCGGCGTCGGCACGCCCGCCGTCCTGACGGACGAGCAGCTCACCGCCGTGGTCGAACGCGCGCTCAACCCGCCCGAGTTCCCCCGGGCCTGACGGCGTCACGCCAGCGCGACCTGCTCGGCGAGGCCGAGCGGGAGCCCGCCGGAGCCCGCGATGCGGTCGTGGAACTCCTTCAGGGTGCCGCGGAACGACTCCCGGATGCGGTCGATCTCGATGGCGCCCGTCAGGTAGGAGGGGGCCTGCGTCGGCCAGGCGCAGTAGCGGTTGACCTCGCCCTGCGCGGTGCCGGGCGACAGCGACGACTTGGTCGACATGAACGTCTCCGCCTCCTCGATCGACATGTCCTCGCAGTGCAGCGCGGTGTCCACGATGATGCGGGCGGCACGGAACATCCGGAAGTCGAGGTGCGCGAGCAGGGTGGCCGGGGTGTCGAAGTAGCCGTGCTCCTGCAGCAGCTTCTCGACGTAGAGGGCCCAGCCCTCGGTGAAGTAAGGCGTCCTGAAGACCTTCCTGACCGTACGCGGGTTCTCCGCGATGTACGACAGGTGCCAGTGGTGCCCCGGGTACGCCTCGTGCACCGCGATCGACGGCATCTGGGCGTGCGCGTTGGTCCGCAGCCGCTGGCGTACCTGATCGGGGGTGAAGCCGTCCGGCGTGAACGGCACGAAGAAGACGCCCTGGCGCGAGGCGCTGAGCGGCGGCGGCGCCATGTAGTGGGCCACGGACAGCACCGGGCGGTTGTACTCGGCGGACGGCAGCACCAGGCACTCCTCGCCGTCGGCGAAGGTGACCAGGTCGTGCTCGCGGACGAACGCCTGCGCGCGCCTGGTCTCGGCCTCGTACTCGGCGCGCATCTCGTCGAGCGTGGCCGGGTGGTCGTCCATGAGGAACTCCATGGCGGCCCGCCAGTCGCGGCTCCCGTTGACCTGGACCGCGACCTCCTGCATGCGAGCGTCCAGCTCGGCCCAGGCGGCCCTGCCCTTCTCGTGCAGCTCGGCGGCGCCGTAGCCGAGCATCTCGCGCTCGCGCAGCAGCGTGGAGTAGAGCCGCTCCCCCATGCGCCAGGTGCCGCCGCACTCGAAGGTCTCGAGGAAGGTGACCAGCTCGTCGAAGGCGCGCGCGGCCGGCTCGGCGGCCTCGGCCAGGCGGGCGCGCAGCCCGGGGTCCTCGACCATGGACGGGATCGTGCGGGTGAGGAAGTTCCGGCCGGTACGCGCCTGCCCCAGCCCCCGCTTGACCAGCAGCGGGGCGGCCAGGTCCGGGTCGAGGTTGGCGCGGCAGGCGGCGAGCACGCCGGGCACCTCGGCCAGCCGGGACAGCGCGGCGCTCACCAGCTCGGGCTCGGGCTTGAGCCGGTGCTGGAAGGGGGCGTACATGGAGGTGAAGATCGTGCCGAGGTAGACGCTCGGGTCGCGGCGCCACTCGGGCCAGGCGGCCTCCGCGATGGCGCCTCTGAGCTGCGACAGGACGAGGTCCCTGTCGATCGCGTCGTCCAGGGTGGGGGTTTCTTGGGCCGAGAGGCGTTCGAGCCAGCGGACCTGCTCGCGCTCGCGGTTGTGCCAGGCGTCAGCGGTCCAGTCGCCGAGCGTGTGATCGTAGCCGTCGGCTCCCAGCGTGGCGGCGACGATCGGATGGTCGGAAAAGTACCACTTGAGAAACTCGTCCACCGGTGCACCATATCCTGAGCAAATGCCCCTCCAGATCACTGGCGCGCTAGGTGACCCTGACCTGATCCGCCTCCCCTGGGAAGTCCCGCTGCAGGACTGGCCGCAGCACCATCTGGTCGATCTGCCGCGCGGCATCTCGCGGCACGTGGTCCGCTTCGCCCGGCTCTCCGGCAAGGTGTACGCGATCAAGGAGATCAGCGAACGGTACGCCAAGCGGGAGTACCAGCTGCTGTGGGACCTGGCCAGGCTGGACGCGCCCGCCGTCGAACCCGTCGCGTACGTCACCGGCCGCGAGGACGGCCTCGACGCCGCGCTCATCACCCGCCACCTGCAGTTCTCGCTGCCCTACCGCGCGGTCATGTCGGGCACCCTGCGCCCCGACACGCTCACCCGCCTGCTCGACGCGCTGGCCGTGCTGCTGGTGCGGCTGCATCTCAACGGCTTCTACTGGGGTGACTGCTCGCTGTCGAACACGCTGTTCAGGCGGGACGCGGGCGCGTTCGCGGCGTACCTGGTGGACGCCGAGACCGGCGAGATGCACCCGATGATCAGCGAGGGCCAGCGGCTCGGCGACATCGACACGGCGCACACCAACATATTCGGCGAGATGCTCGACCTGGAGGCCGGCGGGCTGCTGCACCCGTCGATCGACCCCATGGAGACCGCCGAGGACATCGTGGCCCGCTACCACCGCCTCTGGAACGAGATCAACGAGAGCGAGATCATCGAGGAGGTCGACTGGCACCGCGTGGAGCAGCGCATCAGGCGGCTCAACCTGCTGGGCTTCGACGTCGCCGAGATGATGGTGCGGCGCAAGGTCGGCACAGGACGGCTCATCGTGCGGCCCAAGGTCGTGGACGCCGGGCACCACCAGCGGCGGCTGCTCAGGCTGACCGGCCTCGACGTCGAGGAGAACCAGGCCAGGCGGCTGCTCAACGACCTCGACGGCTTCCGGGTCGCCAAGGGCCTGCGCCACGAGGACGAGGCCATCGTGGCGCACCGGTGGCTGGCCGAGGTGTTCCAGCCGACGGTCGAGGCGATCCCGGCCGAGCTGCGCGGCAAGCTGGAGCCCGCGCAGCTCTTCCACGAGATCCTGGACCACCGGTGGTACCTGTCGGAGCAGTCGGGTGCCGACGTCGGGCTGGCCAAGGCGGTGGAGTCGTACGTGGACAACATCCTCGTGCACAAGCCCGACGAGCGGGCGCTGCTACCAGAGGACGCCGATCAGTAGGCCCGGTCAGTAGGCGACGCAGATGCGCTTGCGCACGCCGGCGTTCTTCTCCAGCTCGTCGGCGATCGCGACCGCGTAGTCCTCTGCGCTGATGAAGCTGCGGCCCTGCTCGTCGCTGAGCAGGGTGTCGCCGCCCACCCTGAACACGCCGGTGCGCTCCCCCGGCGCGATCTCCGCCGCCGGGGAGACGAACGTCCAGTCGAGGTCGTCGACCTCGCGGTAGAGGCGCAGCAGGGTCCGCCCGGCCAGCGCCTCCTTCTTGTAGATCTCGGGGAACTCCGGCGTGTCCACGAGGTCCTGGCCGGGGGCCACCTGGAGGCTGCCGGCACCGCCGACCACGATCAGCCGGCGCACCCCGGCCACGCGCAGGCCGTCGATGAGCGCCTTGTTGGCCTCGATGAACGGCGGCTCGGGCTCGGTGCCGTCGCGCGGCGGGGCGATGGCGGAGACGACGGCGTCGTGGCCGGGCGCCAGGGCGGCGGTGTCGCGGACGTCCCCCTTGACGGGGCCGCCGCTGCGGCTGACGCCGGTCACCTCGTGGCCGCGGTCGCGGAGCTCGGCGGCGATGCGCTGCCCGACCATGCCGGTCGCGCCAAAGACAAGGATCTTCATACGGCCAAGAGTATCCATCGGGTACTGGTTACTTCATCGTGCTATAAGTACCCCATGGATACTGGCGACGTCTTCGATCCCGGCTGCCCGACCCGGGTGGTCCTCGACCGGATCGGCGACAAGTGGTCGGCCCTCGTGCTGCTCTGCCTCATCGGCGGGCCGATGCGGTTCACCCAGCTCAGGACGCGGATCGGCGGGGTCACGCCCAAGGTGCTGACCCAGACGTTGCGGGCGATGGAGCAGGACGGGCTGCTGACGCGCGAGGTGTTCGCGGAGGTGCCGCCGCGGGTCGAGTACACGCTGACCGACCTCGGGCGCTCGCTGCACGGGCCGATCTCGGTGGTGGCCGAGTGGGCGGAGGACAACGTCCACGAGATCATGCGCTGCCGCGAGAGGCACGCCCAGCTCTGATCGGCCTCAGCGGGCCGATCAGAGCTGGAGGGATCAGGACGCGGTCTGCTTGGTGATCTCGGCGACGATGTCGGGCCACAGGGCCTTCGGCAGGTCGTGCCCCATCCCCGGATACGTCACCAGGCGCGCCCCCGGCACCGCCTCCGCCGTCGCCCGGCCGCCGGCCACCGGGATCAGCGGGTCGGCCTCGCCGTGGATCACCAGCGTGGGGGCGCGGACGCCCGCCAGCGCCCGCGTACGGTCGCCCGACGCCCTGATGGCCGCGAACTGCCGGGCCGTGCCCGCCGGATCGAAGCACCGGTCGTAGGCCAGGCCGGCCCGTTCCCTGATGGCTTCCTCGTCCAGCTCGTAGCCCGGTGAGCCGATCACCGACCAGGTCACCACCGACTGGTCGAGCACGCCGGCGCGGTCGGTGGGCGGCGGCGTCATGAGCGCGGTCATCGCCTCGGGGGTGGGCGGGACCACGTCGGGTCCCGGCGTGGACATGATGGAGGTGAGCGTCAGCACCCGCTCGGGGTGCTCGATGGCCAGCGTCTGGGCGATCATGCCGCCCATCGAGGCGCCCACGACGTGCGCGGACGGCCAGCCGATGGCGTCCATGAACGCGGCGGTGTCGGCGGCCATGTCCGTCAGCGAATACGGCGCGGGCGCCCCCGGCTGGGGGACGCCCGCGTCGTGGAGGTGCGTGGACAGTCCCGCGTCGCGGTTGTCGAACCGTACGACGTGGTGTCCCTGCTCCGCGAGGAGCCGGCAGAGCCCTTCGTCCCATTGGATGAGCTGCGCGCCGAGCCCCATGATCAGGAGGAGCGGCCGCCCTGTGGGTGCGCCGAAGCTGTCATAGGCGATCTCGATGCCGTTTGCGGCTACACGGGTCGTCACGCAGACCAGAATGTCATTCTGGTACGTGTGGCGTAAAGCCGTCAGCGGGCGGCCGGTACGGCGATGCCACCGGCCTGGGAGCCCTGCTCCTGCTCGGCGGGCGGGGGCGCCGGGTTCCTGTCGCGCCTGGACCAGGCGCCGGTCGAGAACGGGACCGGGTGGTTCTTCTTGCCCACGCCGTCGCCCCACTTGGTGATGACGTACTCGACCTCGATGTGGCCCTGGCCGCCGACGCCGTCCACACCGAGCGTGCTGGAGTTGAACCTGCCGCCGGTCAGCTCGGCGAACGTCTTGGCGTCGAGGTCGAGCATGATGCCGCGACTGGAGGGCTCGCCCGGCCCGCGGTCACCGACGAAGAAGGGCGCCTTCTTGCCCTTGTAGACCACGTAACCCTCGGTCAGCAGCGGCCAGCTCGGGCTGGCGGCCAGACCCTTCTGCATGGGCTTGCCGCTGGCCGGCAGCCCGGTGTCACCGGCCCGGCCGGAGCCGTCGTCCCAGAAGTACGAGGCCGTGGTCGAGCCCTTGAGCAGGATCTTCTTGTTTTTGTCGGGGGTGTCGGCGTGCGCGGCGGTACTGGCGCAGGTCAGCATGCCGACGCAGCAGGCGGTCAGCGTGGCGAGGGAACGCAGGCTGAAACGGGCAGACATGAAGCAGCAAAACCCTTCACGAGGGGACAGGGGAGTTGCGCTCGGGCGCGAGGGGATGAGGGCGCGGCGGGGCGGGGACCCCGCGGCGCTACGCGGAGCGCAAATGACGAGCCTGGGGAAGGGGGCCGCTCAGCGGGCGGCCGTCAAAGAGCGGTCTGGGGGTACGACGCGCTGAAACATGTGATACGCAATCCTCTCCATCACGCCTACCGGGTTAGCTGACGGGTTCGGGCGGTGGAGTTGCCCTACCGGCCGCGCGGGCCGGATTCACCCCGGATGAGGGTGGTTCCCCGGTTCCCGAATGGTTCGGGATTCGGCGCCAGCCGGTCGTCCGTCTTGGGTAAGGACTAGGTCACCGGCTGGTAATGGCGAACACTCTAACGATGGGATCGGACACCCGCAAACGTTTCACCACAAATCGGACAAAGATCTACCTTCAGCGGGAATGCATACAAAAAGGGGGCACGGCATGCCGTGCCCCCTGAGGAATCAGTCCTCAGCCGCCGCTCTTGCGCCTGAACGATCTCTTATTGGCAGCCGGGCCGTGCGCCCCGTGGATCTTCGATGGGTCGACGCCCCTGCCACCCGCGCCCGCGCCCGCCTGCTGGCTGCGCTTGCGCTCCAGCGCTTCGCGGAACTTGCGCTTCATCTCGTCCTCGGGAGTTTCGCTGACTTCCGGCTCCGGTGTATCCGCCATGAGGACCTCCATGGTGTTGGGGACACACAAAGCTTCGCACGCCCCCGCTCATGACGCGAAACCGGCCTCCACCGTGTCTTCAGGCCGCCGTGGCGGCCGGTCCGCCGGCTCTGCCGGGTCCGCGAGCCGCCTGTCGGGCAGCGCCACCAGCGCGACCAGGGCGATCGCCGCGCCCGCCACCCCGAGCGACGGCACGACCAGCGCGGCGGCGGAGGCGTGCGCGGCGGCCGCGCCCGCCCCGGGTACGCTCGCGGCGAACTCCGCCGTGTAGACGATGAGGACCGCCACCATGCCGCCTGGCCAAGACGTTCGACCACTCGCTCAACCACGTCTGGCAGGCCGGGCACACGGAGATCTATCCCGAGCTGGTGAAGATGACCGCCGACGGGCTCGTGGAGGTCGAGTCGGAGGGCGCGAGGGGCCGCAAGATCTACCGCATCACGCCCGACGGCCGCCGGGAGCTGCGCGGGTGGATGGAGGAGCACGACGCCGCGATGACCGTACGCAGCGAGGTCGCGCTCCAGGCGTTCCTGCTGCACCTGGTGGACCGCGACCAGGCCGTCGCCGTGGTCGAGCGCATCAGGGCACGCTACGTGGCGCGGCTGGAGAAGCTGGAGTCGTTGCGGCCCGGCGAGTTCGGCCACCACGCCCACACGCTCGGCCTCGCCATGGCCCGCACCGGCCTCCAGTGGGCCGACGACACCCTCGCCGAGCTCAGGAGACCCTGAGCGGACGAGGCCAGGCGGCGGTGAAGGCCAGGAGGCGGAAGACCGGGCCGGGGGTACCGGACGTGCCCTGGCGGGCGGTTGCCCGGTCGTAGTCGAGCACGCGTCCAGTATCGCGGCGCTAACGCCGGTTCAGTAAAAATGCCCAGTTCTCTTCCTGGTGTTGCGTTGGAGCGACTCAGGAAATATGTCCGGCGATGAGCGTTTTCGGTCGTGATTTGGCGATGGACCTCGGAGCCGCAAGCACGCGCATCTACGCCAAGCGCAGGGGCATCGTGCTCGATGAGCCCTCGGCGGTGATGTGCGACGGCCGCACCGGGAAGGTCATCGGCTACGGCGCGGAAGCCGCCGCCCTCGGGGGCGGCGGCCGTACGTGCTGGCCGGTACGCGGCGGGCTGCCCGCCGACACCGAGCTGGCCCGGCGCATGATCCGGCACTTCCTGCGCAAGGTGCACTGGCACCCCTACTCCCGGCCGCGCGTCGTCATGGCGCTGCCCGGCGACTCGACGCCGATCGACCGGGCGGCGCTGCGCGACATCGCGTACGAGGCGGAGGCCAGGATCGCCCGGCTGGTGCCGCACGCGGTGGCGGCGGCGCTCGGCGCGGGCCTGGAGCTGTCGGACTGCACGGGGCACATGGTGATCGACATCGGCCGCGACAGCGCTCGCATCGCCGTGCTGTCGGGCGAGTCGGTGGTGGCGTCGGGCTCGGTTCCGTACGGGGGGCTGGCGGTCAACCGGGCGATCGCCAGGTTCGTCGAGCGGGAGCACGGCCTGCTGCTCGACGACGACGAGGCGGAGTCGGCCAAGCGCCGGTCCTCGGGCACGAACTCCGAGGTCACCGTGCGGGCCAGGGACCCGGAGACCGGGCGCGAGCACGACCTCGTGCTGCCCGTACAGAAGATCTTCGAGGCCACCGAGCCGTCGTTCGAGTCGATCGCGCGCACGGCGGTGGAGACCGTCGAGCGCTGCCCGGCCGAGCTGGCCGCCGACCTCGGCGTGCGCGGCGCGGTCGTGGTGGGCGGCGGCGCGCTGCTGCGCGGCCTCGGCCGGTGCCTGCGCGGAGCCCTGTGCATGCCGGTACGCCGCGCGGACCGCCCGCTGGAGGCCGTGGCGCTCGGGCTGGGCCGCTGCGTGGACGAGCTGGGGCTGATCGGGAGGTTCCGCAACCGTAGGTGAGCGACCCCCCGTTCCGACAGGAGGTAGGCCATGACCGTCCGCGGCATCGATCACGTCGGGGTCACCGTGCCCGACCTGGAGGCGGCCACCGCGTTCTTCGTCCGCGCGTTCGGCGCCGAGGTGCTCTTCGACACCCTTCCGCGCGAACGGGGACCCAAGGGCGGCTGGGCGACCGAGCGGCGTCTGGGCGTGCCGCAGGGCACGGCCGAGGTGGCGGTCCGCATGCTGCGCCTGCCGGACGGGCCCGGCATCGAGCTGTTCGAGTTCAGCGGGCCCCGGCAGGGCGGGCCCGTGGTGCCGTGTGACCTGGGGTGGCAGCACGTCGCGGTGTACGTGGACGACCTGGACGAGGCGCTGCGGCTGGTCACCGAGGCGGGCGGGACGGCGCTGTCGGAGCCGGTGCCGCTGCCGGGTCCCGAGGCGGGCCCGCACAACCGGTTCGTCTACTGCCGGACGCCCTGGGGCGCGACGGTGGAGCTGGTCACGTATCCGGATCCGCAGGCGTACGAGAAGGAGACGGACCTGCGCCGCTGGCGTCCTTAGCGCTCGTCGTTGACTTCCAGTCACGATCGCGGGCGACGACGAGCCGGTGGCGACCATGGACAGGCCCTGGTTCAAGGAGGCGCCGGCCGCCCCGACGGCCGCCGGGCACCTGCGAGCGCTCGTCCACGGGTCGTCCGCCGTGCCGGCCAGGGTCGCGCCGATCATGAAGGTGCTCGACACCGCCGTCGCCATGGACCCCGAGGTCGCGGCGGAGTGGACGCAGGACACCGACCCCCGCCACGTCGTGCACACCGCCGCCGCGCGGAGCCTGATGGCCAAGCCGGGCGCCCGTGCCGACGTGCCGCCCGAGCAGGCCGCCGACGTGCTGTACGGGCTGCTCAGCCCCGAGCTCTACCTGCTGCTCGCGGGGGCGCGGGGCTGGCCGCCTGCCTCAGCGGGCCGGCCTCAGCGGGCCGGCGGTGCGCCTGCTCGACGACGAGACGTGCGTGCCTGGGCAGGTGCGGCACGCGGTCCGTGCCGAGGGCGACCTGGCCGGCTCCTCCGACGGGCTGCTCGGACGCCTGGGCGCGCTGGGCTACGACCGCGTCGCCGACGACGTCGACCTGCGTGACGACGCCGAGGACGTCGCGGTCTTCCGCAACCCGCGCACCCAGGTGACGTTCGAGCCGACCCTGCGCCCCGAGGACGGCGACGGCGTCCGCGTGATCGGGATACCGTCTGCTACGCGACCGGCTGACGCCGGGCGCGCGCCGAAGCGTCCGGCCCCGGGACGAGCGTCAGGGCGTCGCCAATGCCTCCGTCGGGGACAGGCGGGAGGCGCGTACGGCCGGGTAGAGGCCGGCGGCGGCGCCGATGGCGAGGGTGGCGGCCAGCCCGCCCACCGTCGCCCAGGCGGGCACGACCGACGGCCAGCCGCTGTAGAGCGCGTACGCCGTCGTCACCCCCGTCCCCAGCAGCACGCCGCCGATCCCGCCCAGCGCCGACAGCAGCAGCGACTCGGCCAGGAACTGGGTGCGGACCTGCCCCCTGGTCGCGCCCAGCGAGCGGCGCAGCCCGATCTCGGCCCGGCGCTCCAGCACGGAGATGACCATCGTGTTGGCCACGCCGACCCCGCCCACGAGCAGCGCCACCGCCCCGACGCCCAGCAGCAGCCCGGCGAACGCCTGGCTGGTCGCCTGCTTGGCGGCGAGCGCGTCGGACGGGCGGGAGACGTCCACCTCGTTGGGCGCCTGCGGGTTGGCGGTGGCGCCGAGCACCTCGCGTACGGCCTCCAGCCGCGCCTCGTCGGAGCGGGTGTAGAGCGTGGTCGGATGCCCGTCGAAGCCCAGCCGCCCCTCGGCCACCGGCCACCCGACCAGCACGCCGCTGTCGAGGTCGGGGGCCAGCGCCACCGGCTCCAGCACCCCGACCACGGTGAACCTGACGCCGCCCACCACGATCTGGGTGTCCTGGCCTGGCGCGCCGATGCCGAGCCGACGCGCGGCGTCCGCGCCGACGACGGCGGCCGGGTAGCGCTCGGTGGCCGCGTTCAGCCAGGTGCCGCCACTCAGTGTCGCGCCGATGGTGGCGGGCAGGTCGAGGCGGGCGGCGTACGTGCTGAGGCCGCCGGTCTGCGCCTCGGGGATGCGCTCCGAGCGGTAGACCTTGGCCTCGGAGACCTTCCCGACCGACGACACCGCTCGTACGGGGCCGATGCGCGCGATCATCGCCTCGGCGTCCATCGGCAGCTGCGCGGCCTCCCCCATGAGCGTGGTGCCCGAGGTGACGGTGAGCAGGTTCGTGCCCAGCGCGGAGAGCTGGCGGTCCAGCTCGGCGCCCGACGAGGACGAGAGCCCGACCACGCCGACCATGGCGGCGATGCCGATGGCGATGCCGAGCGCGGACAGGAATGCCCGCAGCGGCCTGGTCCGCAGGCCGATCGCGCCGACCCGCAGCACGTCGCGGGCCCGCATCCGGGCCGGGACGGGCCGGGGACGCACCTCCATGAGCGTCATCACGCCCCGCCCTTCCATAGCCGCACGGGTTCCTGCGCCGAGTCGGAGACGATCTCCCCGTCGCGCATGCGCACCTGACGGGGCAGCCCGTCCGCGATCTCCCTGTCATGGGTGATGATCACGATGGTGGTGCCGGCCGCGTTCAGCTCGCGCAGCAGCTCCATGACGCCCGCGCCGGAGACCGAGTCGAGCGCCCCGGTCGGCTCGTCGGCCAGCAGCAGCGGCGGGTCGCCCGCCACCGCCCTGGCGATCGCCACCCGCTGCCGCTCGCCGCCGGACAGCTCGTGCGGCTCGTGGTCCACGCGGTGCCCGAGCCCGACCCGCTCCAGCGCCTCGGCCGCGCGGCGGCGCCGCTCGGAGCGGCTCATGCCGGTGTAGACGAGGCCGTCGGCCACGTTCTCCAGCGCCGGGACCCGTGGCGCGAGGTGGAAGGACTGGAAGACGAAGCCGATCGTGGTGGCGCGCAGCGCGGAGAGCTCGTTGTCCGTCAGCGCCGAGACGTCGTGGCCGTCGATGTGCACACTGCCCGTGGTGGGCCGGTCGAGGGTGCCGATGACGTTGAGCATCGTCGACTTGCCCGACCCGGACGGGCCGGCGATGGCGACCAGCTCGCCGTGGCCGATCCGCAGCGACACCTCCCGCAGCGCCGCCACCCCTCCGGGATATGTCCTGGACACGCCGGTGAGAGCGATCATCTCGTACGTCACTTCGGCATCCCCACGGTCATGCCCTCCGCCAGCCCGTCGCCGGACACCTCGACCTTGCCCCCGGCGAACAGGCCGGTCTCGACCGCGACGTACCGGGACCTGCCGCCCTCGACGACCTCCAGGCCGTACCCGCCCTCCTGGAGCGCGACGAGCGCCGCGACCGGCACGGCGAGGACGTTCTCGCGCTTGGACGCGGTGAACGTGACGTCCACCGCGGCCTTGTCCAGCCCGCGCGCCGCCTTGGCGTTCCCGATCGACACCAGCGCCTCGACCCGCGTCTCCGGGTCCTGGTTCTGGCTCTCAGCAGGCACGATGACGGTGGCCACCTCGGTCACCTTGCCTGACACGCTCTTGCCGTCCGGCAGCGTGACCTGGACCTTCGCGCCCTTCTCCGCCAGCCGCTGGTCGTCGGAGTCGAGCTGCACGGTGATCACCTTCGAGGTGCCCGTGTACGCGAGCACCTGCTGCCCCGGCTGCGCCGGCCCGCCCTCCTCGGCCTGCAGGCTCTCCACGCGCACCTTGCCGGGGGCGAACACGACCCGGCCCAGCTCCACCACGCCGGTCTCCGGCAGGCCGCGGTCGTCCTGCCACTCCATGACGGCCTGGGCGGTGTCCCAGGTGAACTCGTCGTCCACGGTGAAGCCGTCGTAGCCGAGCTTGTCCAGGTTCCGTTCCAGGCTCTCGACGTCCTTGCCGGTCATCCCGGCCTTGAGGTCGCGGTAGGCGGGGGTGCCGCCGTACATGAGGGTGACCGGCTGGTCGTCCACGCGGTAGAGCGACTTGCCGCGGGTGATCGTCGCGCCGCTCACGGGCAGCCACGTGATCGTGCCCGGCCTGCGGGCCACGGCCGTGGTGACCGGGCCGTAGCCGAGCTCGCCGTCGGCGTCCGTGGTGTCGTTGAGCGTCTGCCTGGTGACGGTCGCGGTGGCCGGTGGCAGGGCGCTCGCCGAGTCGGCCGGGCTCGCGCCGCCCTCCAGCAGGCCCGCGCCGTTGACGGCGACCAGCGCGCCGCCCGCGACCGCCGCCACGGTCAGCAGCGCGGCCACCAGCCCGCCGCGCCGCCGCCGCTTCCTGGGCGGTTCCATCAGGAGTCCCCCATGCCGGCCTCGCCGGCCTCCTTCTGGCACTTCTTCCTGGCGGACTCGAAGTCGGGGTCGCCGCCGACCTCCGGGGTGATCCGCATCATGCCGCCCTCGGGGTCGGGGTAGCTCTCGACGCCGTTGTCCCGCATGCACTGGGCGAGCTTGCGCAGGCTCTCGGCGGCCTTGCCGTCACCGCCGCGCCCCGCCTCGCCGCTCGGCGCGTACTGCTTGCACGCCTCCTGGGCGGCCTGCACCTTCTCCTGGGGGGTGTTCTTGTCGAACCGCATCGTGAACCGGCCGTTCTCGGGGTCGGGCACGTCGATGCCGTTCTCGCGCATGCACTGGGCGAACTTGAGCGCCTTGTCCTTGCTGTCCTCACTCGGCTGCGCGCTCGCGGTCGCCTGGGTGCCGGTGCCGGACACCGAGGCCACGTCCGACCCGGTCTCACCGCCCGAACCGCACGCCGCAAGCAGGACCGTCATCAGCAGCGCGGCCCCGACGGCGGGCGCGGTGCGTCTTCTTCCTCGCATGAGGCTCTCCTTCGTGGCACGAACGTCGTACGAGGCCAGATGCAACAGCCCGGGCTGTTTCCTCCGCGTTTCCACCGGCGGCTTACCTGGAGCGAACGCCGCATCGGCCACACTCGGCTCTGTAAGTGAACGAAAGGGGCCTGAGTAACGCCATGCGGGTGCTGGTGGTGGAGGACGAGCGGCTGCTCGCCGACGCGATCGCCGAGTGGCTGCGTGAGGAGACGCACGCGGTCGACCTCGCGCACGACGGCGCGGCCGCGCTCGAGCGGATCGCGGTGAACGACTACGACGTGGTCGTGCTGGACCGGGATCTGCCCCGCGTGCACGGGGACGAGGTGTGCAGGGAGATGGTGGCCGCCGAGTGCGCCGCGCGGGTGCTGATGCTCACCGCCGCCGCGCAGCTCGACGACCGGGTGAGCGGGCTGTCGATGGGCGCCGACGACTACCTGACCAAGCCGTTCGCGTTCCAGGAGCTGGCCGCCCGGGTGCTGGCGCTGGGCCGGCGCTCGCGCCCCGCCGTGCCGCCGGTGCTGCGGCGGGCCGGGATCACGCTGGATCCGGCACGCAGGGAGGTGTTCAGGAACGGGCGGTTCGTGCCGCTGTCGAAGAAGGAGTTCGCGGTGCTGACCGAGCTGATGCGGGCGGACGGCTGCGTCGTCTCGGCCGAGCAGCTCCTGGAGAAGGCGTGGGACGAGAACGCCGACCCGTTCACCGGCGCGGTCCGCCTGACGATACTCAAGCTGCGCCGCAAGCTGGGCGACCCGCCGGTCGTGGAGACCGTGCCCGGGGTCGGCTACCGCATCCCATGAGCCTCCTGGTGCCGGCCCGCCTGCTGCGCAGACCGCGGCCCACGCTGCGGCTGCGGCTCACGCTCGTGTACGGCGCCCTGTTCCTGCTGGCCGGGCTGACCCTGCTCGCGGTCACGTACCTGCTGTTCGACCAGCAGCTCAAGGGCATCTTCGACAGTCAGTACGCTCCCGAGCCAGGCCGGCACAAGCAGCTCATCCTCACCAGGAACGGCGTCACGATCCAGGGCGAGGCGGCCCTGGAGTGGCTGCGCGACCAGCAGGCCGGGGTGCGCGACGCCGCCGTCACCTCGCTCATCACCCAGGGCGTGGTCGCGCTGCTGGTGGTCGGAGCCGCCGCCGTGGCGCTCGGCTGGGTGGTCGCGGGCCGCGTGCTGGCCCCGCTGAACCTGGTCACCGACACCGCCCGCAGGATCGCCGCCGCGCCCATGGCCGAGCGCGGCCTGTCCGAGCGCATCGCGCTGCGCGGGCCGGACGACGAGGTCAAGGACCTGGCCGACACGTTCGACACCATGGTGGAGCGGCTCGACCGCTCGTTCGACGGGCAGCGCAGGTTCGTCGCCAACGCCTCGCACGAGCTGCGCACGCCGCTGACGCTCAACCGGGCGCTGGTGGAGCTGGCCATGCACCGCCGTACCGCGTCGTCCGACGTCAAGGAGCTGGGCGAGAGCCTGCTGGAGATCAACGCCCGCCACGAGCGGCTGATCAGCGGGCTGCTCCTGCTGGCGCGCACGGAGCAGGAGCTGGCCGACCGGGCGCCCGTGGACCTGGCGGACGTGGTCACGCACGTGATCGAGCAGAACGCCGACGCCGCCGCCGCTGCCGGGGTGAAGCTGGACGAGGCCACCGGGCCCGCCCCCACCACCGGCGACGCGCTGCTGCTCGAACGCCTCGTGCACAACCTGGTGGAGAACGGCGTCCGCTACAACGTGACCGACGGCGCCGGCTGGGTGCGGGTGACGAGCAGGACGGCCTCCCGGGAGACCGTCGAGGTGGAGGTCGCCAACACCGGGCCCGCCGTGCCGCCGTACGACGTGCCGCTCCTGTTCAAACCGTTCCACCGGCTCGGGGCCGAGCGGGCGGTCACGGGGACGAGCGCCGGGCTGGGGCTGTCGATCGTCCGGTCGGTGGCGGTGGCACACGGCGGGGACGTACGGGCGCGGCCCCGCGACGGCGGCGGCCTGATCGTGGTCGTCTCACTCCCCCGCGCCCATTGAGCGGCGAGCCAGTGTTGTCATGGGCGTTTTCCTACCATTCGGCGGGATGACGGCGCATCTCAGTTGCGATTGGATGACCGTGTCACCCGAGCATGCCCGAACCGCGTCCTTTCTCGGGTGCCTCGTCCGTCCCAAGGAGAGCCTGTCGTGCGTGTCCTGCCGGTCGTCTTATCCGCCGCCGTGGTGTTCTCGTGCGTCCCCGTACCGGCCGCTCAGGCCGCCGCAGCGGTGCCGTACGTGTGCACGGTCGTCGCCACCGGCGCCAAGCAGGACGTCTCCATCGACGTGGAGCTCACCGTGCCCGCCCAGGCGCAGCCCAACGAGGAGCTGACGATCGGCTGGACCGGCGCGTACGTCACCGGCTCCGAGCTGCTCGCCCCCGCCACCGGGTTGGAGGGCGACATCAAGATGTACGCCTACGCCGGCATCAGCGGCATCCCGAACTTCACCTCGGCCACCGGCGTCGCCGAGATCGGCACGGTCATCCCCGACGAGCCCATCCCGCTGCCCGCGACGACGGTCGACCTCAAGACGACCCCCAGGAACACCGGCACCGGCCAGGTGCACGCCGCCTCCGTCAACTTCGGCTTGCGCCCCACGGAACCGCTGATCGAGTGCGAGATCGAGGACACCAGCGGCCGGACCGATCACCCCATCACCGTCGGCACGGCCGGCCAGGACGACGACACCACCCCCACCCCCACCCCCGACGACTCGGAGAGCACCACCCCCACGGATCAGGAGACCGAAGAGGACACGTCGGAGACCACCACCGAGCAGACGCCCGAAGAGGCGCCCTCAGGCGGTGTGGACACGGGCGCCGGCGGGCTCGCGGGCCCGGACGGCCGGGCGCTGATGGGCATCGGCCTGGTGATCCTGCTGGCCGCTCTCACCGGCCTGCGCCTGCGCCGCCCCCGCCGTTCCTGAAGCTCCCGAGGCGGGCGCGTTCGTGACCACGCTGTGGTCAAACCATTGAACTGAGGCCCGCACGACGCTACCGTTCACCCTCAAGGACTTCTTGCTGTTAGTAATATTGTATCGATTGAGGTCTGCCCATGCTCAGCAGAGCGATGATCCCCCTCCTCGCGGCCTTACTGACGGCCGCCACGACCACCGCCCCCGCCACGGCCGCCCCGGTCAAGCACGTCGTGTACGTCGCCAAGAACGGCAGCGACGACGCGAAGGGCACCTTGCGGGACCCGTTCGCCACCATCGAGCGCGCCCGCGACGCCCTGGCCGGCACGACCAGCCGCCGCGAGCCCGGCATCGTCTACATCCGTGAGGGCGTCTACCAGAGCGCGAAGACGATCGAGGTGAAGGGCGCCGAGCACTCGTACGTCACCTATGCCGCCTACCCCGGCGAGCAGGTCGAGCTGGCCGGCGTCACGACCCTGGCGCCGGAGAAGTTCCGCCGGCTGAGCGACCTGCCCGCGTACGACGCGAAGTGGTCGTCGAAGGCCCGCGTCCCCGCCGGGACCGCCCCGAACGTCTGGGTCTACGACCTCGGCGCCGAGGGCATCCCCACGGGCACGCTCTACAAGAACGGCTTCAACTGGAAGCCGCAGCCCTACGCCCCCGAGCTCATCACCGACGACGCCACCCAGACCCTGGCGCAGTACCCCAACGGCGACGCCAAGCTCACCAGGGACCACCTGACCGTCAAGGAGGCTCCGAAGGGGGCACGCGACTACTTCTCCGACAAGACGGCCGACGGCACGACGCTGCCGTACGAGGAGATGCTGGAGCTCCCCGGCCCCGTCTACACGGTCAAGGACGCGGACCTGGCGGCCAGGTATGGGAAGTGGGCGAAGCCGGCGGGGACCGACACTCCGGACGGCACCGCGTACGAGACGGATGGCTGGTTGTCCGGATATTTCGGCAATAACTACGCCAACGACCGACTCCGCATCGAGACCGTCGGCGGCGGCGACCTCACCACCCACTACCCCACCATGTACGTCGCCACCGACAAGTGGACCTCGTTCGTGGCCCAGAACGTGCTCAGCGAGCTGGACACCGAGGGCGAGTACTACATCGACCGCTGGCAGGACCACGACACGCTCTACTACTACCCGCCGGGCGGCACGGTCGAGGGCAAGGAGATCAGCCTCACCTCGTTCGACGCCCCGTTCTTCCAGCTGGAGAACGTCACCGGCGTCACGCTCAAGGACCTGCGCCTGAACGGCACCACGGGCTCGGGCGTGCGCCTGCTGGACGCCGAGTCGTGCACGATCGACGGCCTGGAGATCCTCAACGTCAGCATGGACGCGGTGCAGATCGGCGAGGCCAACGACGCGATCACGGCCATCGCCGAATACCGCACGAGCAGGGGCGGCCACCGCAACCGGGTGGTCGACAGCAGGCTGCACGACCTGGGCGGCGGCGGGGTCTTCACCGCGGGCGGGGACCGCGACTCGCTGGAGCGCGGCGACCACGTGGTGGAGCACAACGAGATCTACGACTTCTCGAAGCTGGCGACGTACACGCCGGCGGGCTACTTGTACGGGGTCGGGAACACGTTCCGGTACAACAACGTGCACGACGCGCCGCACATGGCGATCCAGATCATGGGCAACGACATGGAGGTCACGCACAACAGGTTCGAGCGGCTGGTCACGCACGCCTCCGACCAGGGCGTGATCTACGCGGGCCGCGACTACACGTACCTGAACAACGTGGTGGCGTACAACCTGTTCAAGGACGTCGGCGCGGACGGCAACCAGGCCGTCTACATGGACGACGGCATGTCGGGCATGGTCGTGCACCACAACGTCTTCGACAACGTCCAGCACGGGCTGTTCTACCAGTCGGGGCACAGCAACGTGGCGCGCGACAACGTGTTCACGAACGTGACGTACATCGGGCACGACAAGCTCTACCACGAGGGCGGCAAGCGGCTGCCGGTGGCCAACGCCAAGGTCGTGATCGAGCGCTTCAATGACATGCTGAAGGTCGGCGACGGCACCGGGTTCACCAACACCAGGCAGAACGTCGAGACGTGGTACCGCCACTACGCGAAGCAGTACCCGAACATTCGCGACTGGTACGTGCCGTCCGACGCCCAGGGCGAGCCGTGCACCGCGGTCGGCGACACGGAGTGCACCGACGAGCAGGTGTGGAGCGACCCGGACTCGCTGTACGTGCCGGCGCACAACGTGCTGACGCGGTCGGTCAGCATCGCCACCGGCGACTTCGCCTACACCGACGACGCCGACGGGCTGAGCGTGAAGACGTTCAACCCGGACTTCGACTCCTTCAACGCCAGGCTGGCCACCCCGGTGGAGGCGGGCTTCGACGCGGCGACGGGCCGCTTCGACGCGCGGGCCACGCCGCTGAACCGGGCGGAGGGCTTCGGCCCCGCGTGGGTGCGCGCGTGGAACCGCACCTTCAGCCTGGACGGGATCGGCCCCCGGGCGGCCCGATGAGGGTTGGGGGCCCGTGAAAACCACTTCGGGCACTCACCGCGACTGCGGTGAGTGCCCGATCTGGTGCGCCGCCAGGGACTCGAACCCCGGACCCGCTGATTAAGAGTCAGCTGCTCTGACCAACTGAGCTAGCGGCGCCCGGCACGAAGGAATATACCGGCGATCGGGATCCTGGTCGAATCGGAATCCGCGGGACAGGAACGCTAGAATAAAGTTCGGTACTTCGGCTCCGGCAGACAGGATCCTTGATGTTCGACTCCCCCGCCGACGTGACGGAGCGGCTCGCCGCCGTGGACTACCTCTCCGACGACGCCATCTCCACCTCGGTGTTCCTGGCCGCCGCGCTGGGCAAGCCGCTGCTGGTCGAAGGACCCGCAGGAGTGGGCAAGACGCAGCTCGCCAAGGCCGTCGCCCAGGCCACCGGCGCCGGCCTCATCAGGCTGCAGTGCTACGAGGGCCTCGACGAGGCCAGAGCCCTGTACGAGTGGAACTACAAGAAGCAGCTCCTGCGCATCCAGGCCACGAGCGACGACGACGACATCTTCACCGAGGAGTTCCTGCTGGAGCGCCCGCTGCTCAAGGCGGTCAGGGCGCAGGAGCCGACCGTGCTGCTCATCGACGAGACCGACAAGGCCGACGTCGAGGTCGAGGGCCTGCTGCTGGAGCTGCTGTCCGACTTCCAGGTGACGATCCCCGAGCTGGGCACCATCGCCGCCACCCGCCGCCCGTACGTCGTGCTCACCTCCAACGCCACCCGCGAGCTGTCGGAGGCGCTCAAGCGGCGCTGCCTCTACCTGCACATCGAATACCCGACGCCCGAGCGCGAGCGTGACATCGTGCTGGCCCAGGTGCCGGGCCTGCGCGCCGACCTGGCCGAGCAGCTCGCGCGGACGGTCGCCACGCTGCGGGCGCTGGAGCTGAAGAAGGCGCCGTCGGTGGCCGAGACCGTCGACTGGGCCAACACGCTGCTGGCGCTCGGCCGCGACGAGCTGGACGAGGCCACCGTGGCGGGCACGCTGGGCGTGGTGCTCAAGCACGCCTCCGACCACGCGCGGGCGGTCAAGGAGCTGGGGCTGCCCGATGCCTGAGCCGACGTCGCTGGTCGATCGGCACGTCGGCTTCGTGCACGCGCTGCGCGAGGCCGGGCTGCCGGTGTCGGTCGCCGAGGGGCTCGACGCGGCCAACGCGCTGCGGGTGATCGAGCTGGCCGACCGGGAGTCGCTGCGCGCCGCGTACGCCGCCACGCTGGTCAAGAAGCCCGCCTACCGGCCCGGGTTCGACGTGCTGTTCGACCTGTGGTTCCCGGCGTCCACGTCCGGGCTGCGGGCGCAGAGCCGTACCGACTTCGAGACGGCCGACGTCAAGGAGCTGCGCGAGCACCTGGCGGAGCTGCTGACCGGCTCGGCCGACCAGGAGATGCGCGCGTTCGCCGAGGCCATGGTGGCGCGGTTCGGCCGGCAGGAGGCCGCTCCCGGGCGGCAGAACTGGTTCTCCTACAGCGTGCTGCGCGCCCTGTCGCCCGAGACGCTGATGGCCGGCATCCTGCGCGCCGTGCTCTCGGGGCAGGAGCGCGGCGGGCTGGCGGAGAAGACCGCGCGGCAGCGGGTCACGTCCAACATCAGGCGTTTCGAGGAGGCGGTGGCCACCGACGTGCGCCGCCGCATCGCCGAGGACTCGGGGATCGAGCGCATCGCCCGCTCGGCCGTGCGCCCGCCGCTCGACCAGATCGACTTCCTGCGCATCACCAGGGCCGACCTGGCCAGGCTGCGCAGGGAGGTGCATCCGCTGGCCCGCCGGCTGGCCGCCCGGCTGACGATCAGGCAGCGCAGGGGCAAGCGCGGCAGGCTCGACTTCCGCAGGACCATGCGGGCCTCGCTGCAGAGCGGCGGCGTGCCGCTCACCACCCACTTCAGGCCGCCGCGCCCGCACAAGCCCGAGCTGGTCGTGCTCTGCGACACCAGCGACTCGGTCTCGTCGTTCGCGCACTTCACGCTGCTGCTCACGTACGCGCTGCGCGAGCAGTTCACAAAGGTGCGGGCGTTCGGGTTCGTGGACACCGTGGATGAGATCACCCGGTTCTTCCAGCCGGGCTCCGACGTGGTGGAGGCCATGGCCAGGCTGGCGGACGAGGCCGACATGGTGCGCTTCGGGCGGACCAACTACGGGCACGCGCTGGAGCGCTTCGCCGAACGCTACGGCGAGGCCATCGGCCCGAAGACGTCGCTGCTGATCCTCGGCGACGCCCGCTCCAACTACCAGCCGCCCGCCCTCGACACGCTCAAGTCGCTGGTATCGCGGTGCAGGCACGCGTACTGGCTGAACCCGGAGCCCACGCAACAGTGGGACACGGGTGACTCGGTGGCGGGCGACTACGGCACGGTCGTGCCCATGCACGAGTGCCGCAACGTCGCCCAGCTCACCGCGTTCATCGAAACTCTGACCTGATCTGACTCAAGCGGTCAGACGCGCTGCAGCTCGCGGGCCGCCGTGCGGGAGAGCAGCTCGATCTGCGACGGGCTGAGCACGCCGCGGTCGGCGGCCTTGATGAGCTTGGCCATCGCGCGCGGCTTGGCCAGCGTCAGGCCCTCGGCCACGACGACGCCGCTCTTGGGCAGCAGCCCGCAGTGGACCGCGAGCATCGGGGTGATGCGCACCTGGACGCCGGTCTCGCGGGTCAGCAGGTCGGCGAACGCCTCGGCCTGCTCGACCAGCGGCTTGGCGGTCTTGCTGCCGTATTTCTCGCCGAAGAACAGCCGGCCCGCGTAGCAGGCGATCTCGGTGTCGGGGCTCCACGACTCGTTGTCGATGATCCAGACGCCGCCCGGACCGATCACGAGGTGGTCGATGGAGGCCTGGCCGCGGATCGCCCGGCCGTCGAGCACGTGGTAGCTCTGGCGGCTGAGCGAGCGGCGCAGCAGGCGCCCCGTGATGAGCTCGCCCCTCTTGGCGCCGCGCCACACGGCTGTCTTGTGGAAGGAGTACCAGTCGAGCAACCAGTCGCCGCCGAACGTGAGCGCTCCGAGCAGCAGGCCGGTGATCGCGGATCCGCCCGCGAGCCCGAACCTGATCCCCAGGGCGATGCCGACGACGAAACCCACAGCGGCCTTGGCGTACCTGTACTTGCGCCGGTTCGGCGCGTCCTCGCGCCAGAATTTCTCGTACCACCACTGCGGGGATGAGCCTGTGTACTTCTCGTTGGGCTGCACGTAGATAGAGCCACCGGGCACGGCAAACTCCCCGAATGTAGATGTTGTGCAGGATCTGCCACGCCGAAGATCCCTCGCCGGTCAAGGGATACCCGTTCCCCAACCAAGGCGAGCCTAAGGTGACGGAATTAGTACCCGCAAGACCATCAACCGACCAGTCGGTATGCTAAGCCGGTGACCAAGGGGGACCGAGTGAAAGACGAACCGGTCAGGCAGCGCCTGCTCGCCGAGGCGACCCGGCTGTTCGCCGAGCGCGGCTTCGAGAGCACCTCGGTGCAGGAGATCGTGGTCGCGGCGGGCGTGACCAAGGGCGCGATGTACCACTACTTCGACTCCAAGGACGATCTCCTCCACGAGATCTACGCCCGGGTGCTGCGCATGCAGATGGACCGGCTCACCCAGATCGCCGACGGGCCCGGCACGATCAGGCAGCGCCTCCACCGGGCCGCGGCCGACGTCGTGGAGACGACGGCCGCCAACCTCGACGACTCCAAGATCTTCTTCCGGTCGATCCACCTGCTCGCCCCCGAGACGCAGAAGACCGTGCGCGCCGAGCGCCGCCGCTACCACGAGCGCTTCCGCGCGCTCGTGGCCGAGGGGCAGCGCACCGGCGTCTTCAGCGACCGGGTGCCGGCCGAGCTGGTCGTCGACTACTTCTTCGGCTCGGTGCACCACCTGGGCACGTGGTTCAGCACGCGGGGGCCGCTCACCGGCGCCCAGGTGGGCAAGCACTTCGCCGACCTGCTGCTCGCCTCACTCGGGGCCGGGGACGTCGACGAGTGAGGCCAGCGCCTCCCGGTGGTCGCCCGGCGTGCCGAGCGCGACCTCGGTGGCCTTGGCGCGCTTGAGATAGAGATGCACGGGGTGCTCCCAGGTCATCCCGATCCCGCCGTGCAGCTGCAGGGCCTCCTCGGCCGCGTGCACGGCCACGCCCGCGTTCCACGACTGGGCCACCGCCACGGAGATCGACGAGGCGTCCGCGACCGCGTTCCTGGCCGCCGCCCTGGCCCTGACGACGTCCAGCCACAGGTCCGCGAGGCGGTGCTTGAGCGCCTGGAACGAGCCGACCGGGCGGGCGAACTGGTGGCGCTCCTTGACGTACGCGAGCGTCGTCTGCAGGCACCACTCGGCCACCCCGAGCTGCTCCGAGGCGAGCAGCCCGGCTCCGAACCGCAGCACCGCGGCCAGGTCGCAGGCCCCGACCCGGCGGGCCCTGGTCCTGGTGAACGTGACCGTGGCCACCGGCCTGGTGAGGTCCAGCGACGACGCGACGCGCACCACGCCGGCCTCGATCGCGTCGCCCTCGACCGCGTACAGGTCGCCGTCCACCGGCACCAGCAGCACGTCCGCCACCTCGGCCCCGGCCACGCCGGTCACCGAGCCGGACAGCCCCCCTTCGCCGTCCACCTGCACCGACGCGCCCCGGTCAGGCCGGTACGCCGACGCCGCGAACGACACCACCAGCGCCGCCGTCCTGCGCCCCTCGGCCAGCTCGCCGAGCAACGCGTCGCGGGTCGGCAGCAGCGCCCGCGTGGCCAGCACCGAGCTGGTGAAGAACGGCACCGGCGCGACCGCCCTGCCCAGCTCCTCCAGCACCACGGCCGCCTCGCTGGCCGACGCGCCCGCCCCGCCCAGCTCCTCGGGCACCAGCAGGCCGGCCACCCCGATCTCGCCGGCCAGCGTCTTCCACAGGTCCAGGTCGTACGGCTGCGACTCGACGCGCTGCAGCACCGCGGACGGCGGGCAGCGGTCGGCCAGCAGCCCGCGTACGGCGGCGCGCAGCTCCTCTTCGACCTCGGAGTACAGCAGGCTCATCGCGGCAGGTCCTTCCACGGCACGTCCTTGTCGACACGGGGCTCCGACGGCAGGCCGAGCACCCGCTCGGAGATGATGTTGCGCAGGATCTCGGAGGTGCCGCCCTCGATCGAGTTGCCCTTGGCCCGCAGATAGCGGTAGCCGGGGCCGCGGCCGTAGAAGTCGACCTCCTCCGAGCGGCGGAACGTCCAGTCGTCGTAGCCCAGCTCGCGCCTGAACTCCATCTCCAGCCCGGTCAGCGCCTGGTTGAGCCGGGCGAAGGAGAGCTTCATGCCCGAACCCTCGGGCCCCGGCTGGCCGGCGGCGAGCTGCTCGCGCAGCCGCGCGCCCGACAGGCGGGTCACCTCGGCCTCCACCCACAGCGACAGCAGCCGCTGGTGCAGGTCGTGGGTGCGCAGCTCGGGCTGCTCGCGCCAGGAGGCCAGCACGGACGCCATGACGCCGCCGCCGCGCCGGGTGGGCGCGCCGCCGATGGCCACGCGCTCGTTCATCAGCGTGGTCTGGGCGACCCGCCAGCCGTCGCCGACCGCGCCGAGCCGCAGGTCGTCGGAGAGCCGCACCCCGGTCAGGAACACCTCGTTGAACTCGGCCTCGCCGGTGATCTGCCGCAGCGGCCGCACCTCGACGCCCGGCGCGTGCATGTCGCACACGAAGTACGTCAGCCCGCGATGCTTGGGCACCTCAGGGTCGGTACGGGCGACGAGGATCGCCCACCGCGCGTGGTGGGCGCCTGACGTCCACACCTTCTGCCCGTCGACCACCCATTCGTCGCCGTCCCTGACCGCCCTGGTGGCCAGCGTGGCGAGGTCGGACCCGGCGCCCGGCTCGCTGAAGAGCTGGCACCAGATCTCCTCGCCCGTCCACAGCGGCCTGAGGAAGCGGCGCTTCTGCTCGTCGGTGCCGAACGCCAGGATCGTCGGCGCCGCCATGCCCAGCCCGATGGCCTGCAGCCCGGCGTTGAGCTGCGGGGTGTCGGCGAGTTCCTTGTCCACGACCTGCTGCAGCTCGCGCGGCGCACCCAGCCCGCCGAGCCCTTCGGGGAACCACACCCAGGCCAGCCCGGCGTCGAACCGGGCGCGCAGGAACTCAAGGCGGTCCCCGCTCGGATCGTGCTCGCCGAGGAACGCGGCCACGCGCTCCTTGATCTGCGCCTCGTTCACATGTACCTCTTCAGCTCGCGATAGGCCAGGGACCGCTTGTGCACCTCGTCGGGGCCGTCGGCCAGCCGCAGCGTACGGGCGTGCGCCCAGAGCCCGGCCAGAGGGAAGTCCTGGGAGACGCCGCCGGCGCCGTGGACCTGGACGGCCTTGTCGAGGATCCACTCCACCGTGATCGGGGTGGAGATCTTGATGGCCTGGATCTCGGTGTGGGCGCCCTGGTTGCCCACCGTGTCCATGAGCCAGGCCGTCTTGAGCACGAGCAGGCGGGCCTGCTCGATCTTCACGCGGGACTCGGCGATCCAGTCCTGGACGACGCCCTGGTGCGCGACCGGCTTGCCGAACGTGGTCCGCGACAGCGCCCGCCGGCACATCAGCTCGACCGCGCGCTCGGCCATGCCGATCAGCCGCATGCAGTGGTGGATGCGGCCGGGGCCGAGCCGCGCCTGCGCGATGGCGAAGCCGCCGCCCTCCTCGCCGATGAGGTTCGCGGCGGGCACGCGGACGTCCTCGAACACGACCTCGGCGTGGCCGCCGTGGTCGGCGTCGGTGTAACCGAAGACGTGCATGCCGCGCTCGACGTGGACGCCGGGCGTGTCACGCGGCACGAGGATCATGCTCTGCCTGCGGTGTTTGGGCGCCTCGGGGTTCGTCTGGCCCATGACGATGAAGATCTTGCAGTTGGGGTTCATCGCGCCGGAGATGAACCACTTGCGGCCGTTGATGACGTACTCGTCGCCGTCGCGCACGATCGAGGTCGCGATGTTGGTGGCGTCGGAGGAGGCCACGTCGGGCTCGGTCATGGCGAAGGCCGAGCGGATCTCGCCGTCGAGCAGGGGCTGCAGCCACTCCTTGCGCTGCCACTCGCTGCCGAACATGGCCAGGACTTCCATGTTGCCCGTGTCGGGGGCCGCGCAGTTGGTGGCGACCGGGGCCAGGGCCGGGCTCCTGCCCATGACCTCCGCCAGCGGGGCGTACTGCAGGTTCGTCAGCCCGGCGCCGTGCTCGCCGGGCAGGAACAGGTTCCACAGGCCGCGCTTCCTGGCCTCGTCCTTCAGGTCCTCGATCAGCGGCGGCGGGCTCCAGCCGCTGGTCTGCGCCTGTTCCTCGAAGGCCGGCTCTGCGGGATAGACGCATTCGTCCATGAAGCGGAGCAGTCGCTCGCGCAGGTCCTCGGTGACGGTGTCGAAGGCGAAGTCCATGACGTGACCCTACCGACCGGCCGGTATGCGTGTCGACAGGTGGTTTCCCGTAAATACCCCCAGGTGGACATCTACCTGCACGTTCTCATGCCCCTACAGTGGCCGCCATGACCGCTGAGCTGCCCACCCCCACCGTGCTCGAGAACGACGTCGTCCGGCTTGAGCCGCTCACCATGGACCACGTGCCCGACCTGTTCGCCGCGGGAGGCGGTGACGAGGACGTCTGGCGCTGGCTGCCGGCCGCCGCGCCGCAGACCGAGGAGGAGCTGGGCAAGGTCGCGCGCATGCTGATCGACGACGACAAGCACGTGCCGTTCGCCGTGGTGGTGAAGGCGAGCGGGCGGGCCGTGGGCTGGACGACGTACGCCGACGTGCCGGGCTTCGAGGCCAGCGTGGAGATCGGCTGGACGTGGTACGGCCGCGCGTCCTGGCGTACTGCGGTCAACACCGCGTGCAAGCTGCTGCTCGTGGACCACGCCTTCGAGCTGGGCCACAACAGGGTGCTGCTCAAGACCGACATCCGCAACGAACGCTCCCAGAACGCGATCAGGCGCATCGGCGGCGTGCACGAGGGCACGCTGCGCCGGCACCGCCGCAGGGCCGACGGCACCTGGCGCGACACGGTCTGCTTCGGCATCCTCGACGACGAGTGGCCGCCGCACCGCGCCCGCCTCCAGGCCCGCCTGGCGGCCTCCTAGCCTTCAAGCCCGCCTGGCGGCCTCCTGACCGAGCATGCCCGCGAGCAGCTCGCGGACGAGCTGTTCGAGCTCCTCCCGCGTGGGCACGGCGCCGGCGCCCGCGATCGCGTCGAACAGCAGGCCCTCGGCGAAGGCCACCATCGCGCGCCCGTGCCGCACGGGGTCGCGGGAGCCCAGCGCGGCCAGCATCGCCACGGCGGGATCGCGGAAGCGGCGGCCCGCCCGGTCGTAGATCGCGCGCAGCTCGGGCCGCCTGGTGGCCTCCAGCGCCAGCTCGTAGCGGGCCAGCGTGCGGGCGCTGTCGGAGAGCTGGATGTGCAGCGCCTCGGCCAGCCGGGCGGGCAGCCTTTCCGGGTCGTGGCCGCCCTCATGGTCGCCCTCGTAGGCACCCGACAGCGCTTCCGCCTCCCGCTCGGTGAGCCTGGCCAGGGTCAGCTCCAGCAGCGCCGCCCTGGTGCGGGCCAGGTTGGAGGTGGAGCCTGGCGGCAGGCCGGCGGCCTCGTCCACGGCGCGGTGGGTCAGGCCGCGCATGCCCCGCTCGGCGAGCAGCGCGATGGCCGTGTCGGCGACGACGTCTGAGCGCTTCACGGAAGCCGATACTACTGCGGTAGTGAGACCTGACTACGGGCGTAGTACGGTTCAACTACGGACGTAGTGACCGGAGGAGGCGCGGATGGCCAGGGCTGTGGTGATCGGTGGCGGGATCGGCGGGCTGAGCGCGGGAGTCGCGCTGCTACGAAAGGGGTGGGACGTGACCGTGCTGGAGCGGGCGCCCGCCATCGAGCCCGTCGGTTCGGGCCTGGCGATCGCCGCCAACGCGCTGAAGGCGCTCGACGTCATCGGTCTCGGCGGCAGGATCCGCGCCCTCGCCCACGCGGAGGGGCCGCTGGGCCTGCGCAGGGCCGACGGGCGCTGGCTGGCGCGGGCCACGGAGGAGGAGGCGGACGACGCGTACGGCGACTCGGTGGTGGTGATGCTGCGGGCCACGCTGCTCGACGTGCTCACCGACGCCCTCGCCGAGGCGGGCGGGCCCGGCCGCCTGCGCCTCGACACGACGGTCACCGAGGTGGACGCCGAGCGCGGCGTCGTACGGACGGAGGCGGGCGACCTGGAGGCCGACCTGGTGGTGGCCGCCGACGGCATCCACTCGGCCACCCGCCGCGCCCTCTTCCCCGGCCACCCGGGCCCTGTCTACGCGGGCGTGACCGCATGGCGCGGCCTCATCCCGCTCGCCGACCTGAAGGCGGCCGAGGCCCAGCAGCCGGGCACCCGCGCTCCCTCGCGGTCGCTCGAGCCGGAGAGCCGGGACGGTCGCCACGCCTTGCGGGTGCCGAGATCGGAGAGCTGGGGGCGGGGCACCGTGTTCGGCATCCACCGGCTG
The DNA here is from genome assembly GCF_040609855.1 of Nonomuraea sp. NPDC004580. NCBI lineage: Bacteria > Bacillati > Actinomycetota > Actinomycetes > Streptosporangiales > Streptosporangiaceae > Nonomuraea > Nonomuraea sp. NPDC004580. Next base: position 132,729 of record NZ_JBEXLH010000016.1, read on the forward strand.
GCCGGCGACCTCGTCTATGTCTACGCCACCGACGTCGCACCCGCCGGCGGCACGTCCGGCGGCACGTCCGGCGGCACGTCCGGCGGCACGGCCGCGGACGAGCGCGAAGAGCTGCTGCGCAGGTTCGGCGACTGGCACGAGCCCATCCCGGCGCTGCTGCGGGCCGCCGACCCGGCGCGGATCACCCGCAACGACGTCTACTACCACGCCACGCCGCTGCCCGCCTTCCACCGGGGCAGGGTGGCGCTGGTCGGCGACGCGGCCCACGCGATGACGCCCAACCTCGGGCAGGGCGCCTGCCAGGCGATCGAGGACGCGGTCGTGCTGGCCCACCTGGCCGATCCCGGGGCCTCGGGTGACGGCCTGGCCGCCTACAGCGCGGCGCGGACGCGGCGGACGGCGCGGGTCGTCCGGCGGTCGATGACGTTGTGCCGGCTGACCAAGTGGCGCAACCCGGCGGCCGTGTGGCTGCGGGACGCCGGGGTGGCGGCGGCGGGCCGGCTCAGCCCAGGTCTGATGTTGCGGTCGATGGACGAGGTGCTGCGCTGGCGTCCACCGGCGGAGGCGTGACCGCCTGCTCGGCGGGAGTCGGGACGGCGGCCGGCTTGGCGGTGTGGTCGGGGGCCAGCCTGCCCAGCGTGATCGTGCCGCCGATGGTCAGCGCGGCGGCCAGCAGGGCGGGCACCGCGGTGCTGGGTGAGGTGGGCAGCGGCTCGCCCAGCAGGATCGCCCCGGCGAGCACGGACGTGATGGGGTCGATGACCTGGACGCCGGCGTAGGCGATGCCGAAGTAGCCGACCGCGTACGAGCGTTGCAGCAGCACCACCGCGCAGACCAGCAGCACCGGCACGACGAGGCTGAACCAGTGGATCAGCCGGCCCCAGTCGCCCTGCATCCCGCCGCCGACCACGCGGACGAACGTGGACACGCTCGCCGTCATGACGCCCGCGCCCACCGACAGCAGCAGCGCCTTGTTCGCCCCGTGCACCCGCCCGGCGAACAACTGGGTGACCAGCGCGACGGCGCCGATCACGGCGATGAAGGCGAGCGCGGCGCCGTCGCCCAGCCGGGGCGCCACGTCGTGCGCGGGCACCAGCACCATGAGCCAGAGCAGGCCGACGGCCACCGCGATCGAGCCGATGATCTCGGCGCGGTACGGCCGCCGCCCGTACATGAACGCGGCCAGCGGCACGGCGAAGACCAGGGTGGCCACGCTGATCGGCTGGACGGCGACCAGGGGCGCGAAGCTGAGCGCGACGGCGTGCAGGCAGGCGCCGGTGAAGGAGATGACGCCGCCCACCCACCAGCGGGGTCGCCGCACCAGGCTGAGCGAGGCGCCCTCGGCCACGACCTCGTACTGCTGCAGCGCGGCGCCCAGCGCGTAGCCCAGCGCCCCCGCCAGCGCGATCAGCATGCCGACCCAGGTCATCGCGGCCCGCGCAGAAGCAGGGATCCTCTCAGGAGCATTGCCCCAGCTTATGAGGCCGGGCGAGGGGGAGAATCATCCTTTGGTCGGAAAAGTCCATACAAACCGGTCTCGGCCTGCACGAACTTGTGGCTCATCCTTGGGCCCCGCCTGGACGCCGATCGCCCCCTTTCGCCCCGTTACGCGGGCTGCGGGCAGACGCAGAACAGGTGACCCTGCGGGTCCTGCAGCACCACCCACCGGGTGCCCTCCTCGGTGACGCCCGGCTGGAACTCGGGCCTGGTCGCCCCCAGCTTCAGGTAGTCCTCGACCGCCTGCGCCACGTCCGGCACCCGGAAGTCGAGGTGGAACTGCTTGTCGGGGCTGGGCCACGTGACCGGCTTGCGGTCGGCCACCCGGCCGAAGTAGATCGAGACCGTGCCGTCGGTGATGGCGGCGTACTCGTCCTCCGCGTAGGTGATCTCCATGCCGGTCACCTGGGCGTAGAACTCGGCCAGCGCCTTGGGGTCGGCGCAGTCGATGGTGAAGGCCATGAGGTTCGCTTTCGTCGTCATGGCGCCCAGCGTTCCAGCCATACCTGCCATCTCCTGTCAGGTACGTACGCGCTACCCGCAACATCCCTCTTGTCGGGCAACGCGCTAACTACCGGTCGGTACTCGTGTAAACCCGTAAGAATGCCTTTGCTGTCCTTTAACCATTTCGCAAGCTGATGCCGCCACCCTCTCCCCATCAGAAAGGAGACGCCGTGCGTACCAGGCCAGAACGGCTCTACGAGATCGACGGGCTCCGGCTGCTTGCGGCACTGTTCGTCGTGCTGTTCCACTACGTGTTCTCCGGCTGGGCAGGCGGCAAGACCACTGTGACGTTCGTCACCGAGAGCGCCTGGGCCAAGTACGGCTACCTCGGGGTCGACCTCTTCTTTCTGATCAGCGGGTTCGTCGTGCTGATGAGCGCGTGGGGAAGGACGCCACGGCAGTTCGTGGTCTCGCGGGTGGTGCGGCTCTATCCGGCCTATTGGGTGGGCATCGCGGTCACGGCGACCGTCACCGTGCTGCTCGGGTGGGGCCTGTTCCAGGTGTCGGTGCCGCAGGTGCTGGCCAACCTGACGATGTTCCAGTCGGTGCCGAACATCGAGAACGTGGACGTCGTCTACTGGACCCTCTGGGCCGAGATGCGCTTCTACATCCTCATGCTGATCGCCACCGTCATCGGGATCACCCGGGGGCGGATCATGGCCGGGCTGTGGGGGTGGCTCGCCTTGACGTTCCTCGTCGAGCTGGGCGTGCTTCCGGGCATCGCCGACCTGGTCGTCCAGTCGGAGTTCTCGCACTACTTCATCGCCGGCATGGCGCTGTTCATGCTCTACCGGTTCGGGCTCGACTGGCAGATCGCGCTGCTGGTGCCCATCTGCCTGGGCAACGCCGTCTACCGGGCCATCGGGTACGCCGAGGCCGTCGGCGAGCGGTATCACGTCACGTACTCGCCGGTCGTCATCACCGCCGTCGTCGTGCTCATCTTCCTCGTGATGACGTTCATCGCGCTGCGGGTCACCAGGGCGCTCGCCCGGCCGTGGCTGGTGACGGCGGGAGCGCTGACGTATCCGCTGTACCTGCTGCACGCGCACGTCGGGTTCATCCTGTTCGCCAGGCTCGAAGGGGCGTTCAACAAGTACGTGCTGCTCGTCGGGATGATCGTCGTCATGCTGGTGGCCGCGTACGCGGTGCACCGGTTCGTGGAACGGCCGCTCGCGCCCGTGCTCAAGCGGCTGCTGTCCAAGCGGGAGCCTCCGGCGCACGCAGCGGTTCCGGCCGGCAGCCCCACAGGGTGAGTCGACTCTGCTGACAACCCGTTGTCAGGGCGGGCGCGGAGATCCCCGGGCCGGATACGATCCGCGTCACCGAAGCGGCGCCGCCGAACGGCGAGAGGGGGCCGGATGAGTCTCGGCGAACACGAGTGGGCCCCGCCCGGCGTCGACCCGGAGCGGCCCACGGTGGCCCGCGTCCACGACGCCCTGCTCGGCGGCACCGAGAACTTCGCCTCCGACCGCGCCGTCGCCCGCAAGCTCAAAGACGTCGTGCCCGAGGTGGTGAACCTGGTGTGGTGCGACCGGGCCTTCGTCGGCCGGGTCGTCGACTACCTCGTCCGCGAGGCCGGCATCCGGCAGATCGTCGACCTCGGCGCCGGGCTGCCCACGGTCGAGAACACCCACGAGGTCGCCCAGTTCGCCGACCCCGCCTGCCGGGTCGTCTACGTCGACAACGACCCCATGGTCGAGCCGCACGCCAAGGCCATTCTCGGCGGCAACCCGAACGCCGACGCCATCACCGCCGACCTGCGCGACGTGGACGCGGTGCTCGGGCATCCCGCGCTGCGCCGCCTCATCGATCTGTCCCGGCCCACCGCCGTCCTCGTCATCGGCGTGCTGCACCTGCTCGCCGACCATGAGGACCCGCACGGCATCGTCCGCAGGTACGTCGCCGCGCTCCCGCCCGGCGGTCACCTGGCCGCCTCGGGGTTCCTCGCCTCCGGCAACCCCAAGGCCAAGGCGCTGGAGGTGATGCTCCAGGCCACCATGGGCACCGGCCACTTCCGCGACCGCGCCGCCATCACCCGCTTCTTCGACGGCCTGGTGCCGGTCGAGCCAGGGATCGTGCACTTCCCCGAATGGCACCCCGACGAGCGCCTCCCCGGCCCCCTCGCCCCCTGGGAGGAACTCCTGCTGGGCGGCGTCGCCCGCAAACCCCACCCCTGACCGGCTATCGTGGGGCGCATGCATCGGCGCTTCACCTGTTCTCCGCCCCCCGCCCGCTAGCGGGCGGCATCCTCTGAAGCTCGCCGGGTCACACCGATCCGGGGGTGGTCGCTGCCCGCACACCGGGCCCTGATCGACCTTCACCTCCGGAGAACCCTTCAGATGACGCATGTCTCCGCCCGGCGGGGCGCCCTTTACGTGTCCGTGGCCGCGACCGCCTGGGGCACCGGCGGCGCCGCCGGGTCGCTGCTCTTCCAGACCGGCGGGCTGGGCCCCGTCGGCGTTTCCCTGTGGCGGTATGTGATCGGCGCCGCCTTCCTCGTCCTGCTCATCCGCTCGGCGAGCCGCCCGGCGCTCACGGGCCGCACGCTGGTGGTCGGCGCCGGGATGGCCGCCTACCAGACCGCCTACTTCGCCGCCATCGCCCACTCCGGCGTCGCGGTGGCGACGGTGGTGACGATGGGCGCCACCCCGATCGTCACCGCGCTGGGCAGCCGTTTCCTGCTCAAGGAGCGCCTCGGCCGTACGGCGCTGCTCGCCCTGGCGGCGGCACTGGCCGGCCTCGTCCTGCTCACCGGCGAGACGGCTCTGAGCGCACAGGCAGCGGGGACCCCGGTGCTCGGGGTGCTGCTCGCGCTGACCTCCGCCGCCGGGTACGCCGGGGTGACGCTGGTGTCCAGGCGGCACCGCGACGACGGCGGCCCCGAGGCGGCGGCGATCGGCGGGTTCGTCGTGGCCGCGCTGTGCCTGGCGCCGTTCGCGCTGGCCGAAGGCGTGCTGCCCGAGGTGAGCTGGACGTCGGCGACGCTGCTCGTGTATCTGGGCGCGGTGCCGACGGCGCTGGCGTACGGGCTGTTCTTCCGCGCGCTGACCGCCCTGCGCGCCACCACCGTGTCGATCATCTCGCTCGGTGAGGCGGTCGGCGCGGCGCTGCTGGGGGTGGCGCTGTTCGGCGAGCGGCTCACCCCCTTGGCCTGGGCGGGGTGCGTGCTGCTGCTCGCCGCGGTGGCCGTGCTCGCCGCACGAGCCGATGCGGCGTGATGTGACGGCGCAGGCGGCCGGATGAGTTAAGGTCCGGTACGGCGGCGCTTGCCGGATCGTCGCTCCGTTCCCCCACAGCGGCAGGGGGAACGGTGTCGGCGTGGCGCGCGTTGGAGGAACTGTGGCCTCGTTCAAGGGAATACTGAGGAACCTCCTGGACCGACCGGGAGGCGTCCCCCTCGCGCCCTACCAGAAGATCGTCAAGGCGGCCGAGTCGCGGGCCGACCGGGTGCGCGGTCTCGACGAGCTGCCGGCGTCCGGCAAGAGCGACCTCATGAGCGACCTCGCGGAGTTCTGCGCGGTGGCCCGCGAGGCCGCCGACCGCACGCTCGGCCTGCGCCCTTATGACGTGCAGCTGCTCGGCACGCTGGCGTTGCTCGACGGCAAGGTGGCCGAGATGGCCACCGGTGAGGGCAAGACGCTGTCGGGTGCGATGGCCGCGGCGGGTTACGCCTTGCAGGGCAAGCGCGTCCACGTGATCTCCGTCAACGACTATCTCGCCCGGCGCGACGCCGAGTGGATGGGCCCGTTCTACGAGGCGCTGGGCGTGAGCGTGGGCTGGATCGACCAGAACTCCACGTTCGAGGAGCGGCGCGAGGCGTACGCGAAGGACGTCACGTACGGGCCGGTCAGCGAGATCGGCTTCGACGTGCTGCGCGATCGGCTGCGCACCGACGCGAGCGAGCTGATCGTGCCCGCGCCCGAGGTGGCGCTGATCGACGAGGCCGACTCCGTGCTGGTCGACGAGGCCAGGGTGCCGCTGGTGATGGCCGGGGCGTCCGAGGTGGGCAACGCGGTGCCGGAGATGGCGGCGCTGGTCAGGCAGCTCGTCCGCGGCTACCACTACGAGATCGACGAGCAGGCGCGCAACGTCTACCTGACGCCCAAGGGCGCCGACAGCGTCGAGAACATCCTCGGCGTCGACCTCTACGACGAGCACGAGCCCGGCACGCTGATCGAGCTCAACCTGGCGCTGCACGCCCACGCGCTGCTGACCCGCGACGTCGACTACATCGTGCGCGACGGCAAGGTGCAGCTCATCAACCCCTCGCGCGGCCGGGTGGCGCTGCTGCAGCGCTGGCCCGACGGGCTGCAGGCGGCGGTCGAGGCCAAGGAGGCGCTGCCGCCGAGCGAGAAGGGCGAGATCCTCGACTCGATCACCGTCCAGGGGCTGATCCGGCGTTATCCGCAGATCTGCGGCATGACGGGCACGGCGGTGGCGGTCAGCGAGCAGCTCGGCGAGTTCTACGGGCTGAAGGTCGCGGTCATCCCGCCCAACCGGCCGTGCGTACGCGTCGACGAGCCCGACCGCATCTACCCGACCGTGCCCGACAAGGACGCGGCACTGGTCGAGGAGATCCAGGCGGTCCACGAGACCGGCCGGCCGATCCTCATCGGCACGCTCGACGTCGCAGAGTCGGAGAACCTCGCCAAGCTGCTGCAGCGGCGCGGCCTCGAGCCGGTCGTGCTCAACGCCAAGAACGACGCGGAGGAGGCGGCGATCATCGCGCGGGCGGGCGAGCGCGGCGCGATCACCGTCTCCACCCAGATGGCCGGGCGCGGCACCGACATCAGGCTCGGCGATGACGTCGCGGAGCTGGGCGGCCTCTACGTCGTCGGCTCCGGCCGCCATGCCAGCAGCCGGCTGGACGACCAGCTGCGCGGGCGGGCCGGGCGGCAGGGCGACCCGGGCGGTTCGGTGTTCTTCGTCAGCATGAAGGACGACCTGATCACCCAGTTCGTGCCCGACGAGCGGCCGCCGGCCGCCGATCCCGACGGCATCGTCAGGCACCGGCGCGGGGCGTACCTCGTGGGTCACGCGCAGCGCGTCGCCGAGGGCGTCAACCTGGAGATCCACCGCAACACGTGGCGCTTCACGCGGCTGCTGGAGCACCAGCGCGAGCTCATCCTGGAGTGGCGCGACAAGGTGCTCCACGGCGACGCCGCCGCCAAGGCGCTGGCCGAGGCCGACTCCGAGCGGTGGGCCGAGCTGCCCGAGGACACCCGCGAGGAGACGGCGCGGCAGATCGTGCTGCACGCCATCGACCAGTGCTGGACCGAGCACCTGGCCTTCCTGACCGACCTGCGCGAGGGCATCCACCTGCGGGCGCTGGGCCGGATGAGCCCGATCGACGAGTTCCACCGCGAGGCGGTGGCCGAGTACAAAGCGCTGATGGCCGAGGTGGAGAAGCGCTCGCTGGCCTCGTTCGAGGCGCCCGAGCCCGATCTGAAGCGGCCGACGGCGACGTGGACCTACCTCGTGCAGGACAACCCGTTCGGCACCGAGTGGGACCGCATCCTCAAGCGGGTGACCGCCGCGACCCGCAGGGGCTGATCAGGGCCAGGTATCAGGGCCAGGTATCAGGGGCAGGCATCAGGGGCAGGCATCAGGGCCAGGTGGGGTCGCCCGACGGCACCACGGGCCCGTCGAGCACGCCCAGGCGTTCGAGCAGGGTGATGAACGTGGTCGCGTACGGCGAGGTCGCCGTGACGGCGGCCACCCGCGGCCAGTCCACCTGCTCGCGCAGCGCGCGCACCTGCGCCAGCAGCGCGCCGTAGTCGCAGGCGTGCTCCGACAGCGGCAGCAGCCACGAGATCACCAGGTCGGTGGCCTGCAGCACGGGGACGATCACCGCCGACGCCTTCAGCGGCTCGGCCCGGTCGAGCAGCTCGTCGGTGATCGCCATGTCGGACACCCGGAAGATCAGGTCCACCAGCCGCCCCTCGTCGTACGCCTTGACGAGCCAGTCCTCCGGCGGCTTGGCGGTCTGGAAGCCGATGCCGCGCAGCGCCTCCAGCGCGGCGGGCACGTCGTGCTCGGTGAGCACGAAGTCCACGTCGTGGAGCGAGGGCGCGGCGCCGCGCGCGTACGCGGCACAGCCGCCGGCCAGCGCGAACTTCACTCCGGCGTCCTTCAGTCCGGTGCTGGCTCGCTTGAGCGTGTCGAGGATCGCGTCGGTGACTGCGTGGCCGTGGCTGCTCATGCCGATCGGCTACCCAAACGATCGTCAACTAGGCGTTGGAAATAAGGTCGTCAGGGTAGCCCGATGAGCTATGACCGACATCCTGGAAAAGACCGAACGGACCTACGCGAACGGGCACGATCGGCCGCTTGCGCGCTACGCCGGGCTGCTCGGCGCGTACGGCGGGACGGTCGGCGTGGCCGCGGCCGTGGTGGCGCTCGCGGGGCGGCGGGTGCCCGAGCGGGTCGGGGTGGTGGACATCCTGCTCATGGCGGCCTGCACGCACAAGGTGTCCAGGCGGCTGGCGAAGGACCCCGTCACGAGCCCGCTGCGGGCCCCGTTCACCCAGTACGAGGGTCAGGGCGGCCCCTCGGAGGTGCAGGAGAAGCCGCGCGGCGCGATCGGCGAACTGCTGGCCTGCCCGTTCTGCCTCGCGCAGTGGGTGGCCACCGGCTACGCGGCCGGCCTCGTGCTGGCGCCCCGGGCGACCCGGCTGGTGGGCGCGACCATGACCGCCGTCGCCATCTCGGACTGGCTGCAGCTCGCGTACGCGAAACTGATGAAGAGCGCCGAGTGACCCCATATTTTCCCCTGCACCCGGCCGGGGCGGGAAAAATGTTAGTGAGGGCTCGGCCAGGGCAGTAGCAGACCATGGCTACATTGCTCTGGATCATCGCCGTCATACTCGTCATCGCCGGGATCTACGTGCTCCTGGCCCGGCGCGACATCCTCTGGGGGATCGTGCTCATCGTCCTCGGATTCCTGGTCGGGCCCGGCGGGGTCAGCATCTTCAATGTCTAGGGGAACCGTTTCTCCGGTTCCCTGTCCGCCGCCCAGAAAAAGAAAAACGCTCCCCTTCGACGGGGAGCGTTTTTTCTCGGGCTATGCGTTCTCGGGCTATGGGTGCACGTCCTCGCAACTGATGCAGTAGACGCAGTAGGCCCGGCCGAGCACCGGCAGCGCCACGTTGCGCACCCGGATACCGCCCGGCGTCATGCCCTTCTCGCTGCCCTTGTGCGCGTGGCCGTGCAGGACGAGGTCGGCGCCGGCCGTGTCGACGGCCTCGGCCAGCAGGTAGCTGCCGAGGAACGGGTAGATCTCCGGCGGCTCGCCCTCCAGCGTCTCCTTGATCGGCGAGTAGTGGGAGAGCACGACGCGGTAGTCGGCGGTCATCTCCTTGAGCGCCATCTTCCACGACTCGGCGATGTGGCGGGTGTGGGAGACGAAGTTCTTGATCTCGCGCTCGCCGAACTCGCTGGCGCACTTGCCCGCGAACCCGCCGCCGAACCCCTTGCCGCCGACGACGCCCAGCTTCGTGTCGCCGCACTGCAGCACCACGCCGTCGTCGTCGAGCACGATGACGCCCGCGTCGCGCAGCTCGGCGGCGATCTCGCGCTCCAGGTCGGAGTGGTAGTCGTGGTTGCCGAGCACCGCGACCGTCGGGATGGGCAGGTCGCGCAGCTCGTCGGCCACGATCCGCCCTTCCTCCAGGGTGCCGTGCCTGGTCAGGTCGCCCGCGAGCATGAACACGTCGGCGCGGTCCTCGATGTCGTGCAGCCGCTTCCTGTACTGGCCTCTGACGTCCTCGCCCAGGTGGATGTCACCCACCGCGGCTATGCGCAGGTCAGTCAAGACGCTCATCCTCCCCCGGCTCGCCGGCCTCGACGACGTTGATCTCGTTGTGCAGGTGCAGGTCGGGCGCGACCTCGTGGGCCACCTGCCCGAGCCGGTCGCGCTGCTCGCACCCGCTCACCTGACCGCGCAGGAAGAGCTGGTCGCCTCGGATGTCGACGCGAATTCCCAGCTCGGTCGTACGACCGTCCTCGGCCAGCGCCTGCTGGACACGGGCCGCGACGTACTGTGGAGCTTCCATCGCTCGTCCTCCTTCTCTGTCGCCGCATGCCCGAGCGTCAATCGCTCAAACAGTACGAATCAGGTCAATGACCGCCCGTTCCACCGGGCCTGCCGTGGCGAGCTGGCCGAAGTCGGCGTCCGCGCCCAGGTCGGTCAGGGCCGCGCCGATCGTCCTGTCCCGCTCGTACGCCTCGATCACCCGCGGGTCCACGTACGACGCCCTGGCCACGGTCGGCGTGTTGCCCAGGTACTCGGCCACCTCGCGCATCACCCGCGTGACGGCCCGCTTCTTGCGCGTGACCCCCTCGCGCCGGGCCGGCCGCGACACCGCCAGCCCCACCGCCGCCAGCACGGTGGCGTGCCAGGTGCGGAAGTCCTTGGCGGTGACCTCGTACCCGATGGTCTCGCGCAGGTAGTCGTTGATGTCCTCGCTCTTGATGTCGCCCCAGCCGTCCGCGCGCCGGTAGCGCAGCAGCTCGCCCTCCACCCGCAGCGCCTTCAGCGAGCGCAGCACCTTGCACGCGCCGGGGTCGGCCACCTCGACCTCGCGCAGGATGTCGCCCTTGGCCTGGTAGGCGCAGACGACGATGCCGCGCGAGCAGGTGACGTGCTCCATCCTCAGCGTGGCCAGGCCGTAGGTGTCGTAGCTCTCGCCGCCGATGCGGAAGAAGCCGATGTCGAGCAGGCGGGCGGCGGCGGCCAGCACCCGCTGCCTGGTCAGCCCGCGCCCCTGGAGCTGCTCGTCCACGATCTTCCTGAACGCCGGCAGCCGCTCGGCCACCTCGAGCACCCGGTCGAACTTGGCCCGGTCCTGCTGCTCGCGCCACACGTCGTGGTAACGGTACTGCCGCCGCCCCGCCGCGTCGGTGCCCGCGGCCTGCAGGTGCCCGTCGGGCGAGGCGCAGATCCACACGTCCTGCCAGGCCGGCGGGATGGCCAGCGTCCTGATGCGGGCGAGCGTCTCGGGGTCGCGCACCGGCCGCCCGTCGCAGTCGAAATAACGGAACCCGCGGCCGCACCTGCGCCGGGTGAAGCCCGGCTCGTTCTGGTCGCTCGGGCGCAGCTCGACGTCAGGCCCGCCGGCGAACGCCCCCGCCAGGGTTTCGGCGTCGGGTGGCTGCGTGCGGGGATCTGTCTCGGGCACGCGATGCGGCTACCCCTGACGTTAGGCGACAAACAGCACGGGCAGGTGAGCCGCATGTCTGACAACGGAGAGTGGCACGAGGAACGGGACAGCAGAGGTCACGCCATGGTGCCCGCCACCCCCCGCGACGTGGTGCACATCAGAGTGGTGTCCTTCATGCTGGTGTTCCTTTTCGCGTTCACGGTGCTCGGGATCATGACGCGGGCGTGGGTGCTGGCCGCCATCGCGGTGGTGCTGGCGGTGGTCGCGGTGATCGACCTCCTGCTGGCCGTACGCCGGCAGAAGCAACGTGCCGGACACGACGGAGAGGCGGGCTGATTCTGACATGGCACCACTTCGAGGGCGAGTTGTCGTGGTGACGGGCGCGAGCGGCGGGGTGGGGCGGGCGGTCGTCCGCGAGCTGGGCGCTCAGGGAGCCAAGGTGGCCCTGATCGCCCGCGGCACCACCGGGCTGGGCGCGGCGGCGGTAGACGTCGGCACCGAGGGCGGCACTGCCCAGGTCTACGAGGCCGACGTGGCGGACTACGAGCAGGTACGGCAGGCGGCCGAGCGGATCGAGAAGGAGCTCGGCCCGATCAACGTCTGGATCAACACCGCTTTCTCCTCCGTTTTCGCGAAATTCGCCGACATCTCCCCGGAGGAGTTCGAACGCACCACCGCCGTGACGTACCTCGGCTACGTCTGGGGCACCAAGGTGGCGCTCGACCTGATGCGCCCGCGCAACGCCGGCGCGATCGTCCAGGCCGGCTCGGCCCTGTCGCACCGCGGCATCCCCCTGCAGTCGGCCTACTGCGGCGCGAAGCACGCCATCAAGGGCTTCACCGAGTCGGTGCGCACCGAGCTGATGGCCGACGGCAGCGACGTCAAGATCACTCTGGTGCAGCTGCCTGCGCTCAACACGCCGCAGTTCCAGTGGGTGCTGTCCAAGCTGCGCAAGCATCCCCAGCCCGTACCCCCGATCTACCAGCCCGAGGTGGCCGCGCGGGCCATCGTGTACGCGGCCGAGCACCCCGGACGCAAGGAGTACTGGGTCGGCACCAGCACGGTCGCCACCCTCCTCGCGCAGAAGGTCGCCCCCGCCCTGGTGGACCGCTACCTCGCGCGGACCGGCATCGAGTCGCAGCAGACCGAGGAGGAGGCGCCCAGCGGCGTGTCCAACCTGTGGGAGCCCGCCGACGAGGACACCGACTACGGCGCGCACGGCACGTTCGACCGCCGCTCGCACAAGCGCAGCCCCCAGCTCTGGCTCGCCCAGCGCCGCGGGCCCGTGCTCCTCGCGCTGGCCGGCGGTGGCGCCGCCGCGGCCGCGTACGCGGCGCTGCGCCGGGCGGGACGGCTCTGAAGCGCTCGGCGGGAGCCGACTTAAGCGCTCCCGCCCGGGTAGACGGGGCGAAAACACCGTCTACGAGGAGGCTCCATCGTGCCTGAGCGCGACCTTCAGTATCTGGCCGGGCTCGCGGCGCAACTGCGCGTCGACTCCGTACGCGCCGCCGCCGCGGCCGGCTCCGGCCACCCCACCTCGTCGATGTCGGCCGCCGACCTGATGGCCGTGCTGTTCGCCTGTCACCTGCGCTACGACTTCGACCGGCCGGACAACCCGGCCAACGACCACCTGATCTTCTCCAAGGGACACGCCTCCCCCCTGCTCTACTCCCTCTACAAGGCCGCCGGTGCGATCACCGACGAGGAGCTGCTGACGTTCCGCAAGCGGGGCAGCCGCCTGGAGGGGCACCCCACCCCGCGCCTGCCCTGGGTGGACGTCGCCACCGGCTCGCTCGGCCAGGGCCTGCCCGTCGGCGTCGGCGTGGCGATGGCCGCGCGGCTGGAACGCCTGCCGTACCGGGTGTGGGTCCTGTGCGGCGACAGCGAGCTGGCCGAAGGCTCCATCTGGGAGGCGGCCGAGCACGCCGGCAGCGAGGGCCTGGCGAACCTGACGGTCATCGTGGACGTCAACCGCCTCGGCCAGCGCGGGCCCACCCGGCACGGCTGGGACACCGGCGCGTACGCCCGCAGGTTCGGCGCGTTCGGCTGGCACACGATCGAGATCGACGGCCACGACCCCGGGCAGATCGACTTCGCGTTCACCGACGCCTCCAACACCCGGCGCCGGCCGACCGTGATCCTCGCCAAGACCCGCAAGGGCGAGGGCGTGCTGGAGGTCGAGAACCGCGAGGGCGCCCACGGCAAGGCTCTGAAGGACCCGGACAAGGCGGTGGCGGAGCTGGGCGGCGTGCGGGACGTGCGCGTCGAGGTGCACGCGCCGGACGCGGCGGCGGCGCCGTTCCGCTTCGATGCGGGCGAGCTGGAGCTGCCCGCGTGGCCGGTGGGCGAGCAGGTCGCGACGCGGGCCGCGTACGGGGAGGCGCTCGCGGCGCTCGGCGCGGCCAGAGGCGACGTGGTGGCGCTGGACGGCGAGGTCGCCGACTCCACCAAGACCGAGACGTTCGCCGAGGCGTTCCCCGAGCGCTTCTTCGAGATGTACATCGCCGAACAGCAGCTCGTCGCCGCCGCCATCGGGCTGCAGGTGCGCGGGTGGAAGCCGTACGCGGCCACCTTCGCGGCGTTCCTGACCAGGGCGCACGACTTCATCAGGATGGCCGGGGTGAGCGGGTCGTCCATCCGGCTCGTCGGCTCGCACGCCGGGGTGGCGATCGGCGAGGACGGCCCGTCCCAGATGGGCCTGGAGGACCTCGCCATGCTGCGCACGGTGGACGGCAGCACCGTGCTCTACCCCTGCGACGCCAACCAGACGGCGGCCCTGCTGGCCGAGATGGCCGACCTGGACGGCGTGTCCTACCTGCGCACGACGCGCGGGGCCACGCCGGTGATCTACCAGCCGGGCGAGCGCTTCCCCGTGGGCGGCTCGCGCGTGCTGCGGCACTCACCCGGCGACCGGGCCACGATCGTGGCGGCCGGGGTGACCGTGCACGAGGCGCTCGCGGCGGCCGACGACCTCCGCGAGGCCGGCATCCCGGTCGGCGTCATCGACCTGTACTCCATCAAGCCCGTGGACACCGCCGCCCTCATCGAGGCGGCCACCACCACGGGGAACCTCATCACGGTCGAGGACCACCGGATCGAGGGCGGCCTCGGCGACGCCGTCACGGACGCGGTGAGCGAGCTGGGGCCGCGCGTCATCAAGCTGGCCGTCACCGGCCTGCCCGGCTCTGCGACCCCGCAGGAGCAGCTCGCCGACGCCGGCATCGACCGCCACGCCATCGCCGACGCCGTCAAGCGCCTGCTGTGAGCCGGCCGTGCGGGTTCGGGAGGCTTCCATGCGATGCTTCCCTGCGGTGCGGCGGGGCGGGTGTCACCACCCGCCCCGCTCGCTGTCCTGGCACGCGGCCGGACGGGATGAGTGGGGACATGCGAAAGGGCCGGCGATTCGCGGCGGTGAATGACCGCCGCTCCTCGTCGGCCCTCTCGTCGGCGCTCTCGTCGGCTCTTTCGTCGGCCCTCTCGTCGGCCCTCTCGTCGGGCGGGCCCGGCCCGGAGCCGGGAAGCTCGTGCGGGGGACGCTCAGCGGGACTTCGCCGTGGCCTTCCTGTTGGCCTTCTTGATGGCCGTGACGAGTTCCTGCTTGGTCATCTTCGACCGGCCGCGCACGCCCAGCTTTGCGGCCAGGCTCTGCAGGTGCTCCTTGCTGGCGTTGGCGTCCACGCCCTCGGCCGTACGCCCGGAGCGATCGGTCGCGCCCTTGTCGGAAGGGCCCTTCTTGTCCTTCGGTTCCCAGTGGTCGCCGACCTTCTCGAAGGAGTGCTTGAGCGCGGCGAACGCCGTCATGTGGGCGCGGCGCCCCTCGCCGTACTCCTTGACGGCCGAGTCGTGCGCCTTGATCCACGTGTTCTGCGCCTTCTTGGGAGAACGCTTGATGGTCGACGGCAGCTCTTCGACACCTGGCATGTCGCTTCACCTCCTACAGCGGTGAGGTCAGAGGGGCGGTTCGTCGTAGCGGCGGCGGTCCTCGTACACGGTGGTACGACGGGCCTGGGGCTCCTCGTAGATCTCGTGGCGGTGCACCGGCTCGTCGATCGGCCCGACCGCCCGCCGCGCGACCCTGATCCGGTAGAGACCGAACCCGAGCCCGACCAGGCCACCGAGCATGAGCACGACGCCCACTACGTTGATGTCGAGGCCGGCGAGGTCGAACTCGACGGCCCAGGTGAGGATCGCACCGAGCATGATGAGGATGATGCTTCCGGCGATGGTCATCAGATTTACCTCCTTGACACGAAGGAACCTCTATCCACATGTCGAAAAACAAACACGTCGTGATGATCGGGCTCATGGGCTCGGGCAAGTCGACCTCGGGGCGGCTGATCGCCGAGGCGCTCGGACTCCCGCTGAGCGACAGCGACCAGTACCTCCTTGACAGGCACGGCGCCACCTCCGCGCCGATCGCGGCCCGCGAGGGCAAGGAGACCTTGCACAGGTACGAGGCCCAGCACGTGCTGGACGAGCTGGCCGGGCCGCCCAAGGTGATCGCGGCGGCAGCCAGCACGCTGGAGGTCCCCGAGGTGCGGGCGGCGCTGCGCCGGGCGTTCGTGGTCTGGGTGAACGCCGACGACGCGGTGCTGCGCGAACGGATGCACACCAGCGACCACCGCCCCGACTACGACCCTGCCGCCATGCGGGCGCGCCGCGAGCGGTACTTCCGCGAGGTGGCCGACCTGGTCTGCGACGTCGGCGTGATGGCCCCCGAGCAGGTGCGCGACGCCGTACTGAGCAAAATGGGCTTGCCCGGCGATGATCGCGGCTGATAGCCAACGAGGATGTTCGCTGAGAAACCCACGCTGAGGGGCGAGCGCGTGACGCTGTGCCCGGTCGGGCCCGAGCACGCCGAGGGCCTGTTCGAGCTGGTGTCCGACCCGGAGGTGCGCCGGCTCACCGGCTCGCACGCCCGCGCCGACCTGGAGAGCCTGCGCACCTGGTACGCCACCCGCGCCGGCCACTCCGACCGGCTCGACCTCGCGATCACGGCGGACGGCGCGTTCGTCGGCGAGGTGGTGATCAACCAGCTCGACACCGACAACCTGTCCTGCAACCTGCGCATCGCGCTGGTCGGCGCGCGCGCCTTCGGCAGGGGCTACGGCAGCGAGGCCATCGAGCTGGTGCTCGGCCACGTCTTCCGCACCACGCCGCTGCACCGGGTCCGGCTGGAGGTCTACGCCTTCAACGAGCGGGCCAGGCACGTCTACGAGAAGGCCGGGTTCGTCGCCGAGGGCGTCGAGCGGGACGCGCTGCTGTGGGAGGGCGAATGGCACGACGTCGTGGTGATGGCCATCCTGCGGCCCGAGTGGCAGGCGCGAGCGGGAACCCTGGCATAATGATCATGACGCATGGGTCCCCCGAGGCGCGCGGGGGACCTGTGGCGTCTTCGAGGCAACCAATGGGCGGTGTCGTGCATCTAAGCATCAGTGACGATGCGCTTGGTGCCCGGTGACCCCGAGGAGCTTGGCGGCTACTGGTTGGCCGCCAGGCTCGGCGCGGGCGGGCGCGGTGTCGTCTACGACGCCTACGACGACGAAGGTCGCCGCTACGCCGTCACCGTGCCCCTGGGCGAGGTCGGTCAGCGCTACGAGCAGGTGACCTGCCGCCATCTCGCGCGGGTGGTGGCCGTCGGGTCCGACGCGGGCGTCCCCTACGTCGTCAGCGAATACGTCAGCGGGCCCGACCTGCGCCAGGCCGTGGGGCTGCACGGCGGCCCCTACTCAGGTGACGAGCTGGTCGCGCTGGCCGCGGCCCTGGCGGCGGCGCTGCGGTCGCTGCACGCGGCCGGGCTGACCCACTCCGGGCTCAACCCCGAGTGCGTGCTGCTGGCCGACGACGGTCCCCGGGTCATCGAGCTGGGGCTGGCCGGCGCGCGTACGGACGATGGCGCGTGCCCGTACCAGGCGCCCGAGGTGCTGACCGGGCAGGAGGCCGGGGCCGCCGCCGACGTGTTCGCGTGGGGCGCCGTCGTGCTGTTCGCGGCCACCGGCGACGACCCGTTCGGCGGCGACAGCCCCGGCGCCGTCATGCACCGGCTGCTGACCGTCGACCCCGACCTGAGCTGCCTGCCCGCGCCGCTGGCCGGGCTCGTCGAGCGGGCACTGGCCAAGAGCCCCGCCGACCGGCCCGCCGCGGCCGAGCTGCTCATCGAGAGCCCAGTCGGAAGCGCAGTCGGGCTGCGCCCGCCCGACGCGTACGTGCGCACGCCGTCGCTCGGGGAGGCGGCCGAGCAGGCGTACCTGTCGCTCACGCCCCGCCAGCAGGAGGAGGTGCCCGGGCTGCTGCTGCGGCTGCTCGACGGTGACCGGCCGCACGACGAGGGCGACGTGCTCGCCCCGCTCATGGCGGCCGGCCTGCTCGTACGGCGCAGCATCCGCGTACCGTCCGCCGAGACCTCCATCGGCAAGCTCGTCGCCGTCAGCGACGACAAGGTCGCCCCCGCCAGCGCCGCCCTCTACCGCGCCTGGCCCCGGCTGCGTGGCTGGGTCGCCGACGAGCGCGACGGCATGGCCGTGCACCGGCACCTGCGCCGGTCCGCCCGGCAGTGGTCGGAACACCGGCGCGGGCGCGGCCACCTGCTGCGCGGCGAAGAGCTCGCCACCGCGCTCGGCTGGGCCGCGGCCAAGCGCCGGCACGTCCGGCTCAGCCAGCTCGAACGCGACTTCATCAGCGACAGCGTGGCCCTCGCCAAGCAACGCAGGAAGCTCCTCCTGCCCGCCCTGTCGGCCGTCGCCGCCGTGGTCGCGGTCGCCGTCACCATGACGGTGGTGACCGTCCAGGGGCAGAACGACCTGCGCGGACGCCTCCTCGACGCCGGCGCGCGGGCCGTCGCCGCGCGGGCCGAGGCGCTGCGCACCACCGACCCGCGGGCCGCGATGCGGCTCAGCGTGGCCGCCTGGCGGATGTCGCCGATCTTCGAGGCGCGGGCCGCCCTCCAGTCCTCGCTCGTACAGCCGGAGCTGGGCGTCTTCACCGACCCCGCGGCCGACGGGCGGGCCCACTACCTGTTGCGCGGCGACGAGCTGGTCCGGTGGGACGCCGGGGCCGTGACCGTGTACGACGTGTCCGGCGGGCGGAAGGTGGCGTCGTACCCGCTGCCGCCGGGGAGCATCGGGCTGAGCGACGACGGGCGGTTCGCCGAGGGCGCCTCGGGGCCCGTCGAGGTGGCGACCGGGCAGGCGCCCGCCGACGGGGTCTTCACGATCAGCCGGGGCAATCGCACGCGGGTCTACCGGGGGACGCGGGTGCTGTTCGACGTGATCGACCGCAAGGTGGCGCTGTCGCCCGACGGCACCAGGGCCGCGCTGTCCGGGCTGGACGGGCGGGTCGAGCTGTGGGAGCTGGCGCCGCGGCGGGTGCGTACCGGGGTGGTGAAGGTCGAGCCCCTCACCGGCTCCGTGGCCGCCGCCCCCGCCCTCGCCTTCAGCCCGGACGGCGTCACCCTCGCGGTCGCGGGCCGCGACGGCGTCACGCTGGTGGGCGCCGCCGCCCGGCGCACCGGCGCACCGGAAACCCTCGCCACCCACCGCCCCGACCTCCCCACCCCGACCACACCCCCCTCCCCCGGTCCCGGCCTCCTCGCCCTCCCCAGCCCCCTCCCCTCCGCGCCCGCTGACCCCTCCCCCGCCCAGCCCTTCACCGCCGCAATCCCGACGTCCCCCGGCACGACCGGCTCACCGTCCTCCCCCGGCGTAGCCGCCGTTCCCACCTCGCCCGGCCCGGCCGGGGCCCCCGCCTCCTCTGGCACGGCCACACGTCATACGTCGCCCGGCCCGGCCGGGGCCCCCGCCTCCCCCGGCACGGCTGCCGCCCCTGCGTCGCCGGGCACGGCCGGGGCTCCGGCCACGCCCGGCTCAGGTCCTTCCCGGCAGGCCGAGACGTTCGGCTTCGCGCCCGGCCCGCGCGCGTCGGCCGTCCCGTCGCGCGCCGAGGCCGATCGTCCGCAGGCCGCGTCCCCGTCTCCGTCCCGCACACCGGATCCCCGAGCCACGGCCGGCCCGACCCCCACCAAGACCCCGGCTTCCGAGGCGGGCACCGCGACGGCGGATCCCGGCGGCAAGGGAGCCCGGGACGGCCGCGCGGGCGCGCCCGATCAGGACGCCGCCCGCGACACGGACTCCGCCCGCAACAGCGACTCCGCCCACGGCGCCGAGGCGACGCGCGGCGCCAAGGGTGAGCGCGAGGCCAAGACCGCGAGCGACGCCGAGGCGGCGGTGATGCGGGACGGCCGGGCGGGTGCGGATCCGGATGCCGGGCGTGACAGCGGCTCCGCCCGCAGTGCCGAGGCCCAAGTGGCGCGGGTGGTGGCGCAGGCGGTGCGGGCTAAGAGGGTGCGGGTGAAGAGTGGGGATCCGGGCTCCGGGGCGGAGAGTGCCTGGGGAGTGGAGGTCGTGGACGGGCTGGAGGTGACGCCTGCCACGGCGGCGGGGCCGCTGGTGTTCAGTCCCGACGGACGCCTGCTGGCGCTGCCCGGCGACGGTGAGGTGCGGGTGTGGAACGTGGCCGAGCGCCGCCTGGCCGGCTCGTACCCGCTCAAGGACCCGGGCCGGGGGCTGGCGTTCTCGGCGGACGGCCGCACCCTGCGCTACCTGAGCGGCATCGGCTCGGTCGTCTCGCTCGACGTCTCCGGCCTGCCGGCCCCGGCGGGCGAGGGCCAGGTGGCGGCGTTCTCGGGCAACGGACGGGTCGCGGCCAAGGAGGTGGGCGACGCGATCGAGCTGACCGACGCCGAGAGCCGCAGGACGCTGGGCCGCATCGCCGCAGCCGGCGACCTGGCGTTCGACGCGACGGGCCGGCTGCTGGCCGTGGCGGGCGACCCGGTGACGGTGTGGGAGGTGGCGAGCGGCAGGCAGGTGACGTCGATCGAGGCGGGCGGCGACGTACCGGCCGTGGCGCTCTCCCCTGACGGCGGCACGCTGGCGACGGCGCGCGGCACGCTCCTGGAGACGTGGGACGTGCGCTCGGGCCGCCGGATCAAGGCGTACGAGGGCGTCGGCGATCTGGCGCTGGCCTTCAGCCCCGACGGCATGACGCTGGCCGCGGGCACCCGCCTGCTCGACCTGCGCACCGGCCAGGTGGCCCCGCTCGACCTGGCGGCCAGGGCCAGCGAGGGCGCGGCGGCGACGGCGCTGGCGTTCTCGCCGGACGGCGACCGGCTGGCGTTCGGGCTGGAGGGCGGCCGGGTGCTGCTGTGGGGCGTGCACGAGCGGGCCCCCATCGGCACGATCAGGACCGGCGGCGGCCCCGTGGACGAGGTGCGGTTCTCGCCTGACGGCGGCCTGATCGCCATCGACGCAGGCCGTACGGCGCTGTGGGACGCCAGGACGCTGCGCGAGGTCGGCCAGGCCGGGTCGTGGGCGGCGGGGCCGGCGTTCAGCCAGGACGGCACCCGGCTGCGCGGCGTGGCGCTGGACGGTTCCGTACGCGAGTTCCCCGTCGATCCCGCGCTGACGGCGCAGGCGGTGTGCGAGCGGGCGGGCGGCTCGCTGACCAGGGAGGAGTGGGCCCGGCTCATCCCGGAGGCCGACTACCGCGAGATCTGCTGACGTCCCCCGGCCCTAATCGTTGCGGATCAGTTTGAGCACCTTGCCCTGAGGGCTGGCCACGAGGTAGCCGGTGCGGTGGTAGTCGTCGCTGACGTAGACGAGCAGCACCGGATTGACCGAGGTGAAGGCGTAGTCGGTGTCGACGATGATGTAGCGCGAGGTCGGCTTGGGCACGCCGAGGTCCTTGTCGGCCCGCTTGAACAGGGCGGGCAGCCGGTCCCAGTTGAAGGTGTCGAGGTCGGCCGGCGGGGTTCTGACCTGGCCGCCGATGCGGGGCTCGTCGACCTGGCCGTCGCGGTAACCGTAGGTGTTGTAGACCTTTTTGTCGCGCTTGAGCGGCACGTCCAGGCTGGCGTGCGTCTCGTGCACGGACATCCCGACGACCTTGCTGGTGCCGATGACCGGCTTGACCACGCGAAGCATGGCGCGGATGCCGTCGGGGGTCAGCAGCTTCTCGCGTACCGGCTGCTTGGTGCTCGGCGTGAGGCTGGGGATGGTCACGCGGGGGCTGGTCGATGTCCCGGACGGCGTGGCGGTCATGGCCAGGTGGCTGGGCTCGGGGTCGGGCACGGTCTCGTCGGGCGTGCTCGGCAGCAGCCGCCACACCAGCACGCCGGCGACGACGACGGCCGAGAGCGACACGGCCACGGCCGCTCCCCTGCCGCCACGCTTGGGCCGGGGGTTGAGCGTGTCGGCCTGCGGCACCGGCCCGCCGCTCCAGGGCTGCGGGTAGCCGGGCGGCACGGTGTGCGCAGGCCCCGGAGGCCGCGGCGCCTGCATCACCGGCGGGGGCGGAGGCGCGGCGTTCGGGTCCATCGCCACGGCGAACATGCGGTCGAGCGTCTCGGCGTCCGGCCGGGCCGCCGGATCGCGGGCGAGCAGCGCGGTCAGGACGGGCGTCAGCGCCCCGGCCCGTACGGGCGGCGGCACCTCCTGGTTGAGCACGGCCGCCAGCGTGGCCAGCGCCGTGCCCCTGCGCAGCGGATGGCGGCCCTCGACGGCGACGTACAGCATCATGCCGAGCGACCACAGGTCGGAGGCGGGGTCACCCTCGACGCCGTTGATGCGTTCCGGCGCCATGTACTCGGGGGAGCCGATGAACGCCCCCGTGGACGTCAGGCTGGTGGACTCGCGCATCGCCGCGATGCCGAAGTCGGTGAGCACCGAGCGGCCGTCGGTCTGCAGCAGCACGTTGGCGGGCTTGACGTCGCGGTGGTGGATGCCGACGGCGTGGGCCGCGCGTAACGCCGACAGCACCTCGCGGCCGGTCCGCGCCGCCTCCGCCGGGTGCACGGGGCCGCTCTGGATGCGGTCCTGGAGCGAGCCGCCGGTGACCAGCTCCATGACGATCCACGGGTAGCCCTGCTCGCCCGGGTCCACGATGTGGTGGATGGTCACCACGTGCGGGTGGTTGAGCTGGGCCAGGGCCCGCGCCTCGCGCAGCATCCTGGCGCGCAGCTCGCGGGCGTGCGTCGGGTCCTGCTCGTCGATCGCAGGGTCGGGCGGGCGTACCTCTTTGAGCGCGACCTCGCGGTGCAGGGCGACGTCCCAGGCACGCCAGACCAGGCCCATGCCGCCGCCGCCGAGGCGCTCCACCAGCTCGAAGCGGCCGTCGATCACCCGTTTCTGCATGCGCAGCAGATTAGGGCCGAGCCCCCGCCGCCGTCATCAGGCAGCCACCCGGGGTAGGTCAGGCGCTGGTCGCGAGCTGCTCCGCCGCCACGCCGTGCGCGAACGGCAGGCCGCGCGCGTACCTGGCCACCTCGTCCACGGCCAGGTCGGCGATGCGGGCCAGCTCGCCGCCGAGCGAGCCCGCGACGTGCGGGGTGAGCAGCACGTTCGGCAGGTCGTACAGGGGTGAGCCGGGCGGCAGCGGGTCGGGGTCTGTGACGTCGAGCACGGCGTACAGGCGGCCGGAGGTCAGCTCGGCGACGAGCGCGTCCTGGTCGACGAGCGCGCCCCTCGCCGTGTTGATGAGCGTGGCGCCGTCGCGCATGCTCGCCAGGCGGGCCGCGCTGACGAGGTGGCGGGTCTCGGGCAGGTCGGGCGCGTGCACGGTGACCACGTCGGAGCGCTCGAACAGCTCGTCGAACCCGACGTGCGCCACGCCGAGGTCCTCGCTCAGGTACGGGTCGGCGACCAGCACGTCCAGCTCGAACGGCCGCAGCAGCTCGATCACCCGCCGCCCGATCCTGGACGCCCCCACGACGCCCACCGTGCGCCGGTAGTTGCCGAACCCGGGGAACATCGCGTCGAGGTCGGGCCGCTCCTGCCGCTCCCGGTAGAGCCTGGCGCTGTCGAGCACCCGCTTGTTCGCGAACAGGATCGCGGCCAGCGTGTACTCGGCGACCGGCTCGGCGTTGGCCGCCGCAGCCGACGACACCAGCAGCCCGCGCTCCCAACACGCCTCGGTGACGTGGTGCTTGACGGACCCGGCGGCGTGCACGATCGCGCGCAGCCTGGGCGCCGCCGCCAGCACCCCGGCGGTGACCGGCGGGCACCACCAGCTCGTGAGCAGCACCTCGGCCTCGGCCAGCGCCGGGGCCACGGCGGGGTCGGCGAAGTCGGTGGCGACCAGGCCGGGGTCGATGTCGGCGACGGCGAGCAGCCGGTCGCGCACGGGGCGGGTGATGAGCCGGGCGGCGGTGTCGGCGCCCATCGCGAGCAGGGTCTTCGGCCGGGAATCCGTCATTCGTGCTCCCCCGATGTGCTGCGGTCGCTCTTGATCATAACGAGGGCGATTTCGACGGTGCGTCCGGGGCCTGGCCCGGCGACCGTCCAGTGTCGCGCCGGCCCGAGTGACCCTTCTCGGTCACGAGGGAAATGGCCCCGGCCGTCCCCAGGGCGTTCCCGGGAGATCGCCGAAAGAATGACGCACAAGCGCGTACCATCGGCCGTGAGGAGACCACATGCCGGCGGCCTCGCCGGCGTCGCCGGGGCTATTGCGGCCCGGGACCGGCCGCAATAGCCCCTCCCTTGTCACCATGCATCCCCTCATCACCCGGCGGGCGCTCAACCGGGCCACGCTCGGGCTAAAGGAGTGCGCCGGCGCGGCGGAGCCGTCGTTCGCGGAAGGCGAGCAGCGGGGGCAGGCCGATCCGCAGCGCCACGTACGCGGTGACCGCGATCGCCTCCCAGAACGCGGCCGACCCGACCTGCCCGGACAGCAACCGCTCGACGCCCCACTGGGCCAGCGACACCATGAGGGGCAGCATGACGGTGAGGAAGAGCCAGACCATGACCGCCATGCCCGCCACGTACAAGAGCGCGAACCAGCGGGCCATGTCGCGGTCGCGCGCCCCTGACGCGGCGAGCTCGGCGGCCTCCGCCTCGGTGAGGCGGAAGATCCGGTTCTTCACGGTCAGCCAGGTCGTCCGGTAGAGGTTGTGGCAGCGCAGCGCGTTGGCGAGCAGCGCGTACGAGTCGCTGCGCAGCGGCAGCGCGGCCCACTGCCACACGATGGCGACGACCCTGAACAGGATGACGGCGGCGAGCAGGTCGTCCAGCAGGCCGGGCGGGACGATCATCCGCAGGCCCAGCGCGACGGCGACGACCACGACCTCGACGGCCATCCCGGCCAGGTAGACGCCGTGCCTGCGGTCGCGCGGCACCGCGACGATCTGGGTCAGGTCGGTCTCGTAGACGATGTACATGCCGCGATAGCTGACGCGGAACGTGGCGGGCACCCCGACGGCCCGCCCGGCGAGCCAGTGCCACGCCTCGTGCAGCGCGCCGAACGCGATCCCCAGCACGAGCCAGCCGAGCACGGACAGGCCCATGCTGGGCAGGAACCACGCGTCCTGCCAGGAGGGCCGCAGGTCGGGGCGGGCCACGAGGACGGCGAGCGCGAAGACCAGCGCCGCCCCGTACACCGACCAGCCGGTACGCCCGAAGAGGCGGGCGGCGGCCCGGGGGCTGATGCCCTCGATCCACCTGATCCGGCGGCCGCGTTCCGCGGTGTCGTCGTCCTGGGCGGCGGCCGGGTCGAGGAGGCCCGCTGCGGTGAGCCCCTCGATGAAGTCGCCGCCGTCGACCGGCTCGCCGGCCTTCTCGCTCGCCCGCTCGGTGGCCTCGGTGACCGAGCCCGTCTCCTGCAGGGTGGTGATGAAGATCGCACCGGGCTCTGGCACCGCGACGAACACTCCCAGGTCCGGCCGGCCCAGCACCCAGGCCTCGCCGTCGAAGGTGACGGTCAGCCGGGCGGCTCGCTCGCGCAGGCCGGCGTCCGTGGCCGCGGTCATCGGTCTTCACCACCTCAGAACGTGAGTGAGGGGCCGCGCCGCACACCGGAGAGAGGCACGGCCCCGATACTTCAGCTGTCGGAACCCGGGTCCGCGTCGACGGTCAGACGGGTGTTCTCGATGCGCACGATCTCGATCTTCATGGGTCACCTCCCTCCGCACACTTCACAGCCGGGATCGCGGGTCCATTCGGTGCGACTGGTGGCGCATCCGCCCGCGAAGTCGATGATGAGCGGCCGGCCCGCGTAGGCCGGCGGCTCGAAGCCGGTGAGGTAGCGCAGGACCTCGAACGCCCCGTACGCGCCGAGCAGCCCGGCGACGGGCCCGATGCCGCGGTTCGGGCGGGGCCCGTCCCGGTAGAGGCGGATCGCGGCGAGGTCGGGCGTGTCGGGGTCGGCGCTCGGCGGCACGCAGGCCCGGCAGGCGCTGACGCCCGGCTGGACGGACCACACGGTCCCCGAGGTGACCCACATGCCGCCCCGCACGAACGGCACCCCGTGCCGCACGCAGGCCGCGTTCACCCACAGGTCGATCTGGGTCGGCCGGTCGATGCCGGAGGCCACCACGTCGGGGCGGGTGCGGCCGACGAGCTCGTCGAGCTGCTCGGGGCTCTCCACCCCCATGTCGACGGTCTCGACCTCGATGGAGGGGTCGAACGCGCGGACCCAGTCGGCGGCGCACTCCACCTTGCGCGCGCCGACGTCGTCCCACCGGTAGAGGTACTGGCGGGCGAAGTTGCGCGGGTCCACGGTGTCGCGGTCGAGCAGGGTCATCTTGCCCACGCCGAGCCCGGCGAGGTGGGGGATGGTGTTGGAGTTCAGGCCGCCGGTGCCGAGCACCAGCACGTGCGACTCGCGCAGCCGGCGCAGCACGTCTTCGCGGCTGCGGTCCAGGGTGCCGAACGACTCGAAGAAGGCCAGGTTGCTGAAGTGGCGCTCGGCGTCTGCCTGGCCGAGCAGGCCGAGGTGGTCGCCGTCCTCCAGCAGCCGCTCCGCGTCCAGGGCCTTGACGGCGGCGGAGACGTCGGAGACCGGCAGGGACAGCTCGGCGGCGAGTTCCCCGACCGTCCTGCCGCCCTCTTCCAGGAGGTCGAGGAGCTTCTCTACCGTCCCCTCAGGGTCGGTGAGGACCAGCCGGTCGCGGGGGTCGTACACGAGCCTGAGCTCGGGCCCGACGCGCTCGCGGGCGAGGGTCTTCAGTCGCGGCCTCATCGGTTCTACAGCGCCCAATCTTGACGGGGAGTGCTGGACAGACTTTGGCAGCCGGCCGCATGGAGGCTGTATGGACGCCGCATGGATCCCGCAACGAACGGCGGTGGGTCCGATTGATCCCTCAATGGGCACTGCACTAGCGTCTGCGGTTGTGCGTAAGGCTGTCCGCGTCCTCCTCCTCGGTCCCCTGGAGGCCGTCGTGGACGGCGCGGCGGTGCGCCTGACCGGCCGGCAGCGCGCGTTGCTCGCCGCCCTGCTGCTCGACGCCGGGTGCGTGGTCTCGGTGGAGCGGCTGGCCGAGCGCCTCTGGGGCGCTGACCCGCCGCCGTCGGCGGCGCCCCGGGTGCGGGCGCTGGTCACGGAGCTGCGCAGGGCGCTCGGCGAGGCGATCGTCACCCGGAGTCCCGGCTACCTGATCCCCGAAGGCGCCGTCGAGGTGGACGCCGACGCGTTCGGCGCCCTGGTCGGGCAGGCGGGCGGCGCGGAGCCCGAGGAGGCCGTCGCCGCGTACGACAGGGCGCTCGAGCTGTGGCGCGGCGACCCGTACCCGGATCTGGGCGGGCCCGTCGCGGAGGCGGAACGGCACCGGCTCGACGAGCTGCGCATCCAGGCGATCGAGGGCCGCGCGCAGGCTCAACTGGAGCTGGGGCGCCATCAGGCGGTCGTGGCCGGGCTGACCAGGCTGGTGGCCGAGCAGCCGCTGCGGGAGCGGCCGTACGGGCTGCTCATGCTGGCGCTGCACCGCGACGGACGCCTGCCCGAGGCGCTGCGCGTCTACCGGGAGTTCCGCGACCGGCTCGTCCGCGAGCTCGGCGTGGAGCCGGGCAAGGACCTGCAGTCGCTGCACCAGCGCCTGCTGGCCGAGACCGCCGAGGCGGAGCCGCCAGGAGAGCCGCCCGGAGAGCCGGCGGACGCGCCCGCCGCGCCGGTCCCCCGCCAGCTCCCGCCCGTCACCGGCCACTTCGTCGGCCGCGAGGCGGAGCTGCGCGCGGCCCCAGCGGCACCCTGACCGGCCGCAACCGCGCCATGCTGCCCCTGGACGGACGTGGACCGGGGGCGCCCTGCTACC